>NZ_JBIAIN010000007.1:0-352451 GCF_042871445.1 Streptomyces sp. NPDC005794 | reverse complement strand
TCGACACACCCCACCCAACGCCACACCACCGGTCCGGGACACGCCCGGACCGGTCACATCATACGAATCAACGACCCGCGAAGTCCGGGCCTAGACGACACGGGTCGCTCCCGCGAAAGGCATTTCGCTGACCGGGGCGATACGGACCGGGGCTCCCGGGCGCGGAGCGTGGATCATCTGGCCGCCGCCGATGTAGAGCCCGACGTGGGTGACCCCGGGGTAGAAGAACACCAGGTCGCCCGGGGCGAGTTCGGAACGGGACACGCGTCGGCCCGCGTTGATCTGGGTGTACGTCGTGCGGGGAAGGGACACGCCGGCGTCCCGCCAGGCGGCCTGGGTGAGGCCGGAGCAGTCGAAGGAGGAGGGGCCGGTGGCGCCCCAGACGTACGGCTTGCCGAGTGCCCCGTACGCGAAGGCGACGGCCTGTGCCGCGCGGGCGTTGGGGGCGGCCACGGAGCCGCGGGGGACGCCCCGGCCGGCCCGGACGGCACTGCCGCCGTGCGCGGCGTCGGCCGAGCGCTCGTAGGCGGCCCGCTGGTCGGCGGTGAGGGTGGCCAGGAGTTTCCTGGCGTCGGCGAGCTTGGCGCGGACCGCGTCCTTGTGCTCCTTCAGCTCGGCCCGGCGGGAGGTGAGGACCGCGAGCTCGTCCTGGGCCCGGGCGCGCAGCTGGGCGATGCCGCTGATCTGCCGGCGTACGCCGTTGACCGCGCCGGCCTGGCGGTCACCGGCCCGGTCCTCGTAGGAGGCGCGCTCCAGATACTCGTCGGGGTCGGAGGAGAGGGCCAGCCGGACGGCGGGGTCGATGCCCGCGCTGCGGTACTGGGCGGTGGCGTACGAGCCGAGGGCGTCGCGGGCGGTGTTGAGGCGCTCGGTCCTGCGGGCGGCCTCGTCGCGCAGGGTGTCGAGGGACTTCTCGGAGGCGGCCGCCTTCTCCTTCGCGCCGTTGTACTTCTCGGTCGCCACCTCGGCATCGTGGTACAGCCGGTCGACCTTGGCCTCGACCTGGGCCGGGGTGAGCTGGGGGTCGGCCTGGGCGGCGCCTTCGAGGGCGGTCGCGGTCGCCGCCCCCGCCAGGGCGAGGGTGGCTGCGGTGCGGGCAGCAGGCCCGTTGAACAGGCGCTGCTTGGGCTTGCGGTGAGCGGCTTTCCGATCGGCGGCCACGGGGGTGGTGCGTCCTTCCGTTCGACTGCCCGCCGGGGGGTGCCGGCCGGCCCGCCGAGGTCCGCCGGCGGGCTGTCACAGGGGGAGCGGCCCGCCGCCGGAATCCTGGCGGGGCGACCGGGGCACCGCCCGGTACGGGGGCGGTGGTGCAGAGCCGGTCACCTGGGAGGACGCTAAACCCGGCACACGCGGAAGAGGTGTAATGACAGTTATTGCCCTCATGTGCTGTTTCGTTTCCCTTGAATGACCGGAAAAATCAACCGGAGTCCGACAATTCACTCAGGCCCGTGGTGCACTCATCCGTAAGTCGTACCTGGCCGGGGAGTGGTGGTACGGCCGTGGTTAGGCTGCGGCCATGGACGTACTCATCAATGTCTTCGTGGCCCTGCACATCATCGGGATCGCCTGCCTGCTGGGCGGCTTCCTGACCCAGATGAAGGCCATGGGGGCGGGCACGGCACGGTTCGTCCCGGCCATGCTGCACGGTGCGCTGACCATGCTCGTCACGGGTGTCGCGCTGGTCGGGCTCAACCAGGCCGACGACCAGAGCGTGAACAACGTCAAGATCGGCATCAAGCTGCTGGTCCTGATCGTGATCCTGGCGCTCGTCTATGTGAAGCGGGACGAGGAGAAGGCGGGCAAGGGTGCGTTCGCCGCGGTCGGCGGGCTGACGGTCGCCAACATCTTCATCGCCACGCTCTGGACCTGAGCGGGCGGGTGCGACGAGCAGGGGGGCGGCCCGTCGGCCGCCCCCTTCTTCGCGTCCTGGGTCAGGCCGGGCGCACGCTGCCGTAGATCGGCATGTAGTAGATCGACTCCTCGCGGACGTTCGCACCCGGCTTCGGCGCGTGGATCATCATGCCGTCGCCCTTGTAGATGCCGACGTGGCTGATGTCGTCGTAGAAGAAGACCAGGTCCCCCGGCTGCAGATCCGCCGTGGCCACCCGGGTGCCGACCTCGACCTGGTCCCAGGTGGTACGCGGCAGATCGACGCCCGCGTCCTTCCAGGCGGCCTGGGTGAGCCCGGAGCAGTCGTACGAGGACGGCCCCGTCGCGCCCCAGACGTAGGGCTTGCCGATCTGGGCGGCGGCGAAGGCCAGGACCTTCTCGGCCTTCGTGGCATAGCCGCTGTCGGAGCCCGTGCCACCGGTCTCGGTGCCCGTGCCGGGCTCCTCCCGCGCGGCCTCGTCCTTGGCGGCCTGCTCGGCCTCCTCCTTCGCGGCGGCCTGTTGCCGGGCCAGTTCCTCGGCCTTGCGCTCGGCCTCGGCCTCCTTCTTGCGCTCCAGCTCCGCGAGCCGCGCCTTCTCCTCGGCGGTCAGCTTCGACAGCAGTGAGCGTGCCTCGGTGAGCTTCGTCTGCACCTGCTGCTTGCTGGTGCGCAGCGTGGCCTGCGACTCGGTGAGCGTCTCCAGGCTCTTCGTCGCCTCGACGCGCTTCGCCGCAGCTTCCTTCTGCTGCGTACGGAAGTCCGCGACCGCCTTCTGCTGCCGGCTGGTCATCCGGGCCATCAGCTGGTCCTGGTCGAAGTACGACTGCGGGTCGTCCGCGAGGAAGAACGTCGCGGTCGGGGCGATCGAGCCGCTGCGGTACTGCGCGGCCGCGTAGTTGCCCAGCTCCCGGCGCGTCTCGTTGAGCTTGTCGGCCCGCTTCGCCGCGGCCTCCAGCAGGCCGTCGACCTCGGAGCGCTGCTCGGCCGACGCGGTCTTCGCCTCGTTGTACTGCTGTGTCGCGGTGCCGGCCTGCCGGTAGAGGTCGTCGACCTTCTTCTGCACTTCCTCGATGCTGGGCTTGGGCTCGGCGGGGGCGGCCGTCGCGCTCTGCGTGGAGAGCAGGGTGACGGAGGCGAGCGCCGCCGTCGTCAGTCCGACGGCGGGGGTGGTACGCACCCGGGTGCGGGGTTTGCGATGCGACGCCAAGGCCAACATCTCCTTCCGTGGACCGCCTGCCCGGTTAGCGATGGGGGTCCCCCCAGGCCGTTCAGGCACTGGGGGAGGGTTCGGGCGGAACGGAAGGCTGCCCTACGGTCCGGTGGAGACGGACCGATTCACCCCGGTGCTGCGTGTGGGTCCCCGGCTCCGGGCCCCTTCGAGGGATACGGATTCGGCGGGGGTGCCCGTGCGGCGCGGTTCGCCTCAAGGGGGTACGGGGCACCCGTCGGAGCACGCTAGCCAACTCGTGGTGCCCCTGTGAAGGTTGATGTTCGATATGCCCGATACATTTTCGTGACCTTTTCCGGGCGGCGGTCCGCGCGACCCGAACGGCACCCGGATTCTCACGCACCGTGGGGGATCAGTCTCGTTACGCGCACGGTCCCGGATCCTTGTCGCCGATGCGGCCCGGGCTGTCGGTGCGGCCGCCTAGACTCGTCAAGCGATGAGCAGCCTCTTTGACGACAGTTTCCTGACCGGCCTCCAGCAAGCGGAGGAAGGCCCCCCGCCGCCCCCTGAGGAGCACGCACCCGACGCGGTGCCGGAGGGTCTCTTCGAGGACGTCTTCGACGTGCCTCCGCCGCCGCGTGACGCCTATTACCGCGACGGTGCCCCGCGCCCCGTCATCGACTCCGCCGCGCTGCTCGACGGGCTGAACACCGAGCAGCGCGCCGCCGTCGTGCACGCCGGGTCCCCGCTGCTCATCGTCGCCGGGGCCGGCTCGGGCAAGACCAGGGTGCTCACCCACCGGATCGCCCATCTCCTGGCCGAGCGCGGAGTGCACCCGGGGCAGATCCTCGCGATCACGTTCACCAACAAGGCCGCGGGCGAGATGAAGGAGCGCGTCGAGGACCTCGTCGGCCCGCGCGCCAACGCCATGTGGGTCATGACGTTCCACAGCGCCTGCGTGCGGATCCTGCGCCGCGAGTCGAAGCGCCTGGGGTTCACCTCGTCGTTCTCGATCTACGACGCCGCCGACTCCAAGCGGCTGATGGCCCTGGTCTGCCGCGATCTGGATCTCGACCCGAAGCGCTACCCGCCGAAGTCGTTCACGGCGAAGGTCTCGAACCTGAAGAACGAGCTGATCGACGAGGAGACGTTCGCGGGCCAGGCCGCCGACGGATTCGAGAAGACGCTGGCCCAGGCCTACGCGCTCTACCAGGCACGGCTCCGTCAGGCCAACGCGCTGGACTTCGACGACATCATCATGACGACGGTCCACCTGCTCCAGGCGTTCCCCGACGTCGCCGAGCACTACCGCCGCCGCTTCCGGCACGTCATGGTCGACGAGTACCAGGACACCAACCACGCGCAGTACACCCTCGTGCGCGAGCTGGTGGGTCCGTCCGGCGAGGCCGACGCCCCGGGCGAGCTGTGCGTCGTCGGTGACGCGGACCAGTCGATCTACGCCTTCCGTGGCGCGACCATCCGCAACATCCTCCAGTTCGAGGAGGACTATCCGGACGCGACCACGATCATGCTGGAGCAGAACTACCGTTCCACGCAGACGATCCTCTCCGCGGCCAACGCCGTCATCGAGCGCAACGCGAGCCGTCGCCCCAAGAACCTCTGGACGAACGCGGGCGCCGGCGCCCGGATCGCGGGCTATGTCGCGGACACCGAGCACGACGAGGCGCAGTTCGTCGCCGACGAGATCGACCGGCTGACGGACGCAGGGGACGCGAAGGCCGGCGATGTCGCCGTCTTCTACCGCACGAACGCCCAGTCCCGTGTCTTCGAAGAGATCTTCATCCGCGTCGGACTGCCCTACAAGGTCGTCGGCGGAGTGCGCTTCTATGAGCGTAAGGAGGTCAGGGACGTCCTGGCCTACCTCCGGGTCCTCTCCAACCCCGAGGACACCGTCCCGCTGCGCCGCATCCTCAACGTGCCCAAGCGGGGCATCGGTGACCGGGCCGAGGCGATGATCGACGCCCTGTCGATGCGCGAGAAGATCTCCTTCCCGCAGGCGCTGCGCCGTGTCGACGAGGCGTACGGCATGGCGGCACGCTCGGCCAACGCGGTGAAGCGCTTCAACACGCTCATGGAGGAGCTCCGCACGATCGTGGAGTCCGGTGCGGGACCGGCCGTCGTGCTGGAGGCGGTCATGGAGCGGACCGGCTACCTCGCCGAGCTCCAGGCCTCCACCGACCCGCAGGACGAGACCCGTATCGAGAACCTCCAGGAGCTCGCCGCCGTGGCGCTCGAATTCGAGCAGGAGCGCGCGGAGGAGGAGGGCTCGGGGACGCTCGCCGAGTTCCTGGAGAAGGTCGCGCTCGTCGCCGACGCCGACCAGATCCCCGACGAGGACGAGGACGGCTCCGGTGTCGTCACGCTGATGACGCTGCACACCGCCAAGGGCCTCGAATTCCCGGTGGTGTTCCTGACGGGCATGGAGGACGGCGTCTTCCCGCACATGCGCGCGCTGGGACAGGTCAAGGAGCTGGAGGAGGAGCGCCGGCTCGCCTATGTGGGCATCACGCGTGCTCGCGAGCGCCTGTATCTGACCCGGGCGGCGATGCGGAGTGCGTGGGGCCAGCCCTCGTACAACCCGCCGTCGCGGTTCCTGGAGGAGATCCCGGACCAGCACCTGGACTGGAAGCGCAAGGGGCCGATGGCCGCTCCGGCGGGACCGACGTCCGGCATCACGTCGTCGCTGTCCTCGGCGCGCTCGAAGTCGGGTCCTT
This sequence comes from Streptomyces sp. NPDC005794, assembly GCF_042871445.1. NCBI lineage: Bacteria > Bacillati > Actinomycetota > Actinomycetes > Kitasatosporales > Streptomycetaceae > Streptomyces > Streptomyces sp. NPDC005794. Next base: position 346,678 of record NZ_JBIAIN010000007.1, on the reverse strand, counting down.
CGGGATTCGCGACCCGGCGCACCTCGGAGAAGCCGGTGGTCACCCTGGTGGCCGGGGACCGTGTCACGCACGACCAGTTCGGGCTGGGCACGGTGACGGCGGTCGAGGGGTTCGGCGACCAGGCGAAGGCGACGGTCGACTTCGGCGACGAGCGGCCCAAGAAGCTGCTGCTGCGCTACGCGCCGGTCGAGAAGCTCTGACCCGGTCCGACCGGCACATGGGCGGCGGCGACGCCGTCCCCCCTGTGCCGGTCGGTGCCGGCCGGTCTCAGTTCGGGCTGACGCCGTGGCTGCGGAGCCATGGCGTGGGGTCGATCGCCGAGCCGCCACCGGGCCGTACCTCGAAGTGCAGGTGCGGGCCGGTGGAGTTGCCGGAGTTCCCCGAGTAGGCGATGACGTCGCCGGCCTTGACCGAACCGGAGCGGATCTTGGTCGTGCTGAGGTGGCAGTACCACGTCTCGGTGCCGTCGGCCGCGGTGACGATGGCCATGTTCCCGTAGGCGCTGTTCCACTGGGTGCGGACGGTGCCGTCCGTCGCCGCCATCACGGGGGTGCCGTAGGCCACGGGGAAGTCGATGCCCGTGTGCATGGACATCCAGTTCACACCGGCCTGGCCGTAGGAGGCGCTGAGTCCGTGCTGTGCCACGGGCAGGACGAACTTGGGACGCTCGGCCTCGATGCGCGCGGCCTCCGCGTCGCGCCTCCTCTTGTCGGCGGCCTGACGCTCCTTCAGGTCGATGCGCTCCTGGGTACGGCTGGCGCGGTCGGCGAAGTTCTCGGCGTCGGCGCTGAGGTTGGCGAGCTGGGTGTCCAGCTTGTTGTTCGCCACGGCGGGCTTGACCGTCTCGGCCGCCGCCATGGACGTGGTGTCGTCCTTAGTCTCCTCGCCTCCGCCGACGCCGCTCACCGAGGCGGCGGCGATGCCCGCGACGCTCATGACGCAGGCGGAGGGGACGGCGACGGTGAGGAGAGCGGAACGCTTCGCGGGGGTGCGGCGCCGGCCCCGGCCGCCGCCGCGCGGGGCGGCGGAACGGCTCGCCGGGCGCGGCACGGAGGCGGATTCCGCGGGGGTGTCGGCGACGTCCCGCAGCGGCTCGGCTTCGTCGGCCTCGGGGAACTCGTCGTGCACGGCTGCGTACGTGTCCGTCGGCGTGTGCTCCGACGCGGCGGTTCCGGGGTCTTCAGCGGTTCCGGCGTGGTCGTGGTAGCCGGGGGAGTCGTGGAGGTCGTGGGAGCCGATGCCGTCGTGGGACGCGAACTCGGCTGTTTCGTACGCCTCGTAGGCCGCCGGCTGGTGTTCGTACGCGGCATGCGAAGTCTGTTCGGGTGCGTACGCGGCGTTCTCGGGCGTGGCGCCGGAGTTCCAGGCGGTGGCGTCGTACGTGCCGGTGTCGGCGGCTGCGTAGCCTTCGTGGCCCATGGACCCGAAGGCGGGAGCGGCGTAGGCGCCGGTCGTGTAGGCCGTGGTGTCGAACGTGGTGGTGGGGAAGGCGCCGGTGTCGCCCGTCGCCCACTGGTCGGCCTGGCCGGTGTGGTTCCACCCCGCGGTGTCCCACTGACCCGTCGCGTCCGGGGCCGGGGCGGCGGCCTGGGCCGGGATTCCGGACTCGGGAATCCAGGTGGCGGCCGTGTCGTAGCCCTGGGAAACCTGCGGATGGGCCTGGGCGGCGCCATAGGCGTCGTACGGGACCTGCTGATGTGCGCCGGTGTCCCACTGGCCGCTGTCGTAGCCGCCGTAGCCGCCGTCGTAGGCCGGGGCGTAACCGCCGCCGTACGTCGTCTCGGGGCTGCTGTGGTCCTGACCGGGCAGGGAACCGAAGAGCGGGTCGGTGTCGAAGCTGCCGGTGGGGTTGTCGTATCCGGCATACCCGGCGTGGGGGTGCTGGTCGTTCACCAACTTCTCTCTCGCCTCGGCAGCAGAACCTGTTCCGGGGTCCGGTGGGGGGATCCCAGGGTGAGCAGTGGCCGCGACTGTACCCGGCAGTAGACGAGGACGACAATCTTCGGCGGCCTTCAGCCCTTCAGGAAACGGGCAATCGGCCGCCTTTCGGTGGACCGAGGAGGCAGGCTTGGCTCTATGTTCGAAATGCGTTCTATTTGAGAGGGGGTGTGCGGTGACGCGGAGGCGATTCCGAGGCCGGAATCGGGTCGGCGATCAGGCGACCGAGGCGGATCCCTGCATGCTGATGGACGCGCCGTCGGACTCGAGCGCCTGACGGATCGCGGACGCGACCGCGGGGTGCACCGGAAGGGCGAGGTGGCCGATACCGGTGACGCGCACATTCACCGCGTCCAGGTCGGGGTGGTCGACACAGGCCGTCTCGACCGGGACCATCACCCGGTCCAGCTCGCTCCAGAAGCTGATGAACCGTGTCCGGCAGCCCGGAGCGGGGCGGCGCAGCTCCTCGATCGGACCGGATCCGCTGCGCATCTGGCGGACGATCGGGTGGGCGCCTGCCAGCGGGGCGGCGGCGGTGCCGCCGTGCGGCGTGCCGAGGGTGATGAGGGTGCGCACCCGGCGGTCCCCGCCGAGCCGCTGCACGTAGTACCGCGCGATCAGGCCGCCGAGGCTGTGGCCGACGATGTCGATCTCACGGTGCCCGGTGCGGGCGCAGATCTCCTCCACGTGGCGGTCGAGCAGCTCGGCCGCCGTGCGGATGTCGCACGTCAGGGGCGAGTAGTTGAGCGACTCCAGATGGTGCCAGCCGTGCCGGGCCAAGGAGCGGCGGAGCAGGACGAAGACGGAGCGGTTGTCGATGAAGCCGTGCAGGAGGACGACGGGCCGGCGGTCGTCCGCCGTGCTCGGCAGTGCGGCGGTCGTCTCCGCCGAAGGGGTGATCCGGCCGGGGCCTGCGTCGGGGCGGGTGCCGGTGTCGGTGCCGGGCGGGGGCGCGGGGTCGCGGCGCTCCGGGGTGAGGCCGGACGGGTAGATGAGTACGTGCCCGACGAGGATCACCAGCTCCAGCGCGGTGGCTCTGATCAGCGTGGACGACAGCCAGGCGGGGCGCGGGCAGGATATGCGCGGCAGTAGGGGTAGGAAAGGCGGGATTCTCATGACCGACCTCCTGCACCGGCATGCGGGGGAGGCGGCTCCCTGCCCCGTACGCCCTCACGGGGGTCGCTGCAGAGGCGATACCGGCAGCCCTGACGCGGCCGGGGGCCGTACCACCGTGCCGTGCGGCTGACGGCGCGGTGACACGGCGACCTCGTTGCGGCTCCCTGGCGGCGTTCCCCGCGCGGCCGGTGGCCGCCCGGTGCTGGGAACGACGCCGGCGAACATGTCCCATGTGTGATTTCCCCCTCCCGGTCCACCGTGAAACGACGCCGTACGGGATGCTGTGGATAACGTTCGTTCACATCACCGGCCCTCCGGGCACGGGAGACGCATGTGGAGGCATTCATGGGTGTGACCGGTCCGATCCGTGTGGTGGTGGCCAAGCCGGGCCTCGACGGCCATGACCGTGGGGCCAAGGTGATCGCGCGGGCGCTGCGCGACGCGGGCATGGAGGTCATCTACACGGGGCTCCATCAGACTCCTGAGCAGATCGTGGACACGGCGATCCAGGAGGACGCCGACGCCATCGGTCTCTCGATCCTCTCCGGTGCGCACAACACGCTCTTCGCCAAGGTCATAGAGCTGTTGAAGGAGCGCGACGCGCAGGACATCAAGGTGTTCGGCGGCGGCATCATCCCCGAGGCGGACATCGCTCCGCTGAAGGAGCGGGGCGTAGCGGAGATCTTCACCCCGGGTGCGACGACGGCCTCGATCGTCGACTGGGTGAACGCGCACGTCCGCCAGGCTGCGGAGGCCTGAACCCGCCCGGGTCCTGAGCCCGCCCCCGGTCCTGGTCCCACCCGGGTCCTGGTCCCGCCCCGGTCCTGGGCCCTGCCTCCTCCTCCGGTCGGTCCGGCACGGTCCGGGGCGCATCCCTGGGCCGGCCCTGGGTCAGCCCGGGGGCATTCCGGGGCGGCCCGTGCGGTCCGTGCCGTCCTCGGCCAGCTCCGCGTCCATGGCCGCGCGCAGACGCAGGGTGGAGACAAGGCGCTGGAACGCCTCCGACCAGTAGCCACCCGCACCCGGTGAAGCGCCTTCCGGCTCGTCCGGTGTGGTGGTGAGCACGGCGAGCCGGTCCGCCTCGGCGGGGTTCAGGCAGCGCTCGGCGAGGCCCATCACCCCGCTGAAACTCCAGGGGTAGCTCCCCGCGTCCCGGGCGATGTCCAGCGCGTCGACCACCGACCGGCCGAGCGGCCCGTCCCAGGGCACGGAGCAGACGCCGAGCAGCTGGAAGGCCTCGGACAGGCCGTGCGCGGCTATGAAGTCGGCGACCCAGAGCGCCCGTTCGGCGGGAGGCAGGGTGCCGAGGAGCTTCGACCGCTCCGCCAGCGACGCCGTCCCGGGGCCGTTCGCCGGCGGCGTGGAGGGCGCGCCGAGCAGTGCCCGCGCCCAGTCGGGATCCCGCTGCCGCACCGCGGCCCGGCACCAGGAGGCGTGCAGCTCCCCGGCCCAGCCGTCGGCGACCGGCAGCGTCACGAGCTCCTGGGCCGTCCGTCCGCCGAACCTCTCCCGCCAGGCGCCGAGTGGCGTCGCCTCCACCAACTGGCCGAGCCACCACGACCGTTCACCGCGCCCCGAGGGCGGTGACGGCACCACACCGTCGCGCTGCATCGCGGCGTCGCACTCGTGCGGCGCCTCCACGGCGATGGATACGGCACCCCCCGTACGGTCGGGGTTCACGCAGGACGTGGCACGGGCCGCCATCCGCCGGGCGAGCGCCGAACCGGGCAGCGCCGACAGCAGTTCGGCGGCCGTGGAGCGGACGTTGCGGCTCCGGTCCGCCAGGGCCTCCTCCAGGAACGCCTCGTCGGCCCCGGAGAGGCCGGACCGCAGGGAATCGAGGAACATCAGCCGGTCCTCGGCCCGCTCCGTGGACCACGTGGTGGCCAGCAGTGTCCGGGCCGCGTCGGGATCCTGTCCCCGCACGGCCCCGAGCAGTGCGACCCGCTCGGCGAAGAGGCCCTCCTCCCAGAGCCGGCGCACGGCCTTCGGATCCGCTGTTTCCGGCCGCTGGGCGCCGCGTGTGGAGGTGCGCAGCGCGAACCTCCACTCAGGATTCAGCGAGGCCAGCCAGAGCCCGCGCGGCCCGGCGAAGGCCAGTACGTGCGGACGCAGGTCCGTACGCGCTCTCGCCGCGTCCAGCAGTGCGGGCAGCAGCTCCGCCGGGGCCCGGTAGCCGTGGGCGCCGGCGGAGGACAGCCACTGGGGAAGGAGCTCGGTGAGATCGGGAGCCGCCCCCCGGCGGCCGCCGCTGGGAGGTGCCGAGCGGTCGGCGAGCAACTGCGCGAGCCGGCGACGGGCGGCGGCCGGCAGCGGCGGCCGGGGATCGGCGGGCGCGGGCTCGGGCAGGCCGGTCCCGGTGGCAGGCCGCAGAGCCGCCCGGCGCCGGACCGTGTGCACCGCCGCCATGTCGAGCAGTGCCGCAGGGCCGACTGCGACGCCGCCTTCCGCCCGGAGCGGGCGCCGGTCGGTGCCGAGCAGCGCCGAGGTGACGAGGTCGCCCCACGGGGCGCTCACGGGTGCGCCGGGGGTCGTGGCGGTGGTGGGCATCAGGTCCCTTCCGTTGGTCCGGGAAACGCGGGCCGGAAATGCGGTGGGCCGGGAACGAGGTGGGCCGGGAAGGCGATGGGTCGAGGACGCGGTGGGCCGAGAGGGCGCGGTCGAGCGGGACGGTCAAGGGTTTCAGACGAGCGCCACGGCTGTGCTCGCCCCGACGCCGTCGGGGGCTTCGGGGCACCAGGCCGCGAGCGGGTCGAAACCCCGGTGCCCGCACTCGCCGAACACCGTCAGGGGGCCGCCGCCGGAGAGCGCGACGAGCTTCCACAGGCCTGGCCTGGACAGCGCCGAGGGTGCGACCGGCAGGGCGGAGCCGTCCGCCGCGCCGACCACACACCAGCCGTCCCCGGACGGCGCGGGTATGACATCGCGCAGCGTGACCGGCCAGGCGTCGAGCCAGGGGTCGTCCCGCAGCGCGTGGCCGTACGCGGCGAGGGCGTCGGCCGTCGTACCGCCGGGCGGGGGTGCGGTCGTGACGGCAGGCTCGCCGAACCGCGCTCCCAGCTCGGCCCGCAGTCTCCCGCCGCCCGGATACGTCGTCACTTCGGCGTCGAGCACCGTGCCCACCGGCAGCGCCCGGGCGGGGGCCCGTCCAGGGGCCCCGTAGGACAGCAGCAGCGCGATGCGCCCCGACGCCCTGCCGTGCAGCCAGATGCGGCGGGTGACGATCCGGCCCTCCGGTATGTCGTACTGGGCGAGGACCGACCAGTGGTCGCGGACGGCCGGCCCCTCGGCGGTACCCGTCAGCCCCACCCTCGTACGAACGGTCGCCGCCAGTGGTCCGGGCAGCCGGTCGAGTCCGAGCCAGGCCGAGTCCAGCAGATGCAGAAGCGCGCACTCCTCGAGCAGCCGGGCCGGCCAGCCGGACCCCGATGCCGGAACCGACTCCAATTCCCGCACCCGACCCGCGAGTCCTGGTGCCTGCGCGTCGACCATGCGGGCCGCGGTCTCTTCCCACAGGCCGTAATCCGGCCGGTCCGTCGCCGCGAGCCCGCCCCGCAGCAGATCCGTGAGCCGCTGGTCCAGCTCCTGCGCGCCACCCGTGATGCGAGCGGCCCTCCGATCGGCGCGACGGGCCGCCGCACGTGACGGACCGTCAGGAACAGGCTCACGCACCTGCTCCGTCGTCCGGCGCTCCACCGGGCCGGTCGAGCGCCAGGGTTCTCCCCCGTGAGATAGCACCATGGAACCGACGGTAGAGCGCGCCACTGACAATCAGCTCCGACCTGCTCTTCCGCATGCTCCGCAGCGCCTCGACCACTCGGCTTCCGCGCGCTCCTCGTACGAAGTCACCGGCCCGGGCGCGGCGTCGACGCGATCCGGTTCCACGGCGGTGCGGACGCCTGCACCCTCACCCACAAGGGCGAGGTCGCCGCGGAGGTGAAGGGAGAGGCGCTCCTCACGAGTGGAGGACGCGTCGCGGTCCCGCCCGGCACGGGCTGATCCCGCGCCCGCTCCAAGACCGGTCCCGGCCGTGTGCCGGGACCGGTTGTCAGTGGCATGGTGCACGGTGGAAACCGCATCGGATCGACCGATCCGGAGGGGGATCCATGACCGTGTCCGTACAGACCGACGCAGCCGGCGGCGAAGCTCTGAGGCCGCACGCCGAGCATGCTTTCGCCGACGAGCTCAAGGCGCTCGCCGCCGCCGACGACCGTCCCAGGCCCGCCCGTTGGAAGCTCTCGCCGTGGGCCGTATCCACCTATCTGCTCGGCGGGACACTCCCGGACGGCACGCTGATCACACCGAAGTACGTCGGCCCGCGCCGTCTCGTCGAAGTCGCCGTGACCACGCTGGCCACCGACCGGGCCCTGCTGCTCCTCGGCGTTCCGGGGACGGCCAAGACCTGGGTGTCCGAGCATCTCGCCGCGGCCGTCAGCGGGGACTCGACCCTGCTCGTCCAGGGCACCGCGGGCACCCCTGAGGAAGCCGTCCGCTACGGGTGGAACTACGCACAGCTGCTGGCCCACGGACCGAGCCGTGAGGCGCTGGTGCCGAGCCCTGTCATGCGGGCCATGGCCGAGGGCATGACCGCCCGGGTCGAGGAGCTCACCCGCATACCCGCCGATGTGCAGGACGCGCTCATCACGATCCTGTCGGAGAAGACGCTGCCCGTCCCCGAGCTGGGACAAGAGGTCCAGGCCGTCCGGGGGTTCAACCTCGTCGCCACGGCGAACGACCGCGACCGCGGGGTCAACGAGCTCTCCAGCGCCCTGCGCCGCCGGTTCAACACCGTCGTGCTGCCGCTGCCCGCGACACCCGAGGCCGAGGTGGACATCGTGTCCCGGCGCGTGGCCCAGATCGGACGCTCGCTCGACCTGCCCCCGGCGCCCGACGGCATGGCCGAGATCCGGCGTGTCGTCACGGTCTTCCGCGAACTGCGCGACGGCGTCACCACGGACGGCCGTACCAAGCTCAAGTCGCCGTCCGGGACGCTCTCCACGGCCGAGGCCATCTCCGTCGTCACCGGAGGCCTCGCGCTCGCGGCCCACTTCGGGGACGGGGTCCTGCGCCCGGGGGACGTGGCGGCCGGCATCCTCGGGGCCGTCGTCCGCGATCCCACGGCCGACCGCGTGGTCTGGCAGGAATACGTGGAGACCGTCGTCCGGGAGCGGGACGGCTGGAAGGACTTCTACCGCGCCTCCCGCGAGGCCGCCGAATGAGACCCCACGCCGGGGGGACCGCCCCAGCCCCCGGGGCGCCGCTGCTGCTGGGGGTGCGCCACCACGGCCCGGGTTCCGCGCGCGCGGTCCTGGCCGCCCTGGATTCCGCCCGGCCGAGTGCCGTGCTCGTCGAAGGACCGCCCGAGGGCGACGCCCTGCTGCCGCTCGCCGCGCACCGCCGGATGCGTCCGCCGGTCGCGCTCCTCGCCCACGCCGTGGACGATCCGGGGCGCGCCGCGTTCTGGCCGCTGGCGGACTTCTCGCCCGAGTGGGTGGCGATCCGCTGGGCGGCGAGGCACGGAATTCCCGTGCGCTTCGTGGACCTGCCCGCCGCGCACTCCCTGGCCCTGGCGGAACAGCGGGAGGGCGAACCGGAGGAGGCGAGCCCCGGCATCGACCCGATCGGCGTCCTCGCCGGGGCCGCCGGTTACGACGACCCCGAGCGCTGGTGGGAGGACGTCGTCGAGCACCGCTCCGCGGACGGGCGGCCCGCCGACCCGCAGGCCCCGTTCGCCGCGCTCGCCGAGGCGATGACGGCGCTCCGTGAGGTGTACGGGGACGGGGGACACCCGCTGGACGCCGTCCGGGAGGCCTGCATGCGCCTCCAGCTGCGCGCCGCCCGCAAGGAGTTCGGCGACGGCGTCGCCGTGGTCTGCGGTGCGTGGCACGTGCCCGCGCTCACCGCGAGGACGACGGTCGCCGCCGACCGGGCGCTCCTCAAGGGAATGCCCAAGGTCAAGGCGGAGCTGACCTGGGTCCCCTGGACCCACCGCCGGCTCGCCCGGCACAGCGGATACGGCGCGGGGATCGAGTCGCCCGGCTGGTACGGGCATCTCTTCGGCGCCCCCGACCGGCCCGTCGAGCGCTGGATGACGAAGGTCGCCGGACTGCTGCGCGACACGGACAGGGCGGTGTCCTCCGCGGACGTCATCGAGACCGTCCGGCTCGCCGGGACACTGGCAGCCCTGCGCGGCCGCCCGGCCGTCGGCCTCGCCGAAGCCACCGACGCGGTCAGAGCCGTCATGTGCGAGGGCTCCGATGTGCCGCTCGCCCTCGTGCGGGACCGGCTCGTCGTCGGCCAGGTCCTCGGCGAGGTCCCTGACACCGCCCCCGCCGTCCCGCTCCAGCGCGACCTGGACAGACAGCAGCGCACGCTGAGGCTGAGGCCCGAGGCGGAGCAGCGCGAGCTGGAGCTCGATCTGCGCAAGGACACCGACGCGGCCCGCAGCAGACTGCTGCACCGGCTGCGGCTCCTCGGAGTGGACTGGGGTGAACCCGCCGCCGGCCGGGGCAGCACGGGGACGTTCCGGGAGAGCTGGCGGCTGCACTGGGAGCCCGAACTCTTCGTCCGGATCGCCGAGGCCGGCGTGTGGGGCACCACCGTGCTCGGCGCCGCGACCGCCAAGGCCGAGTCGGACGCGGTATCGGCGTCGTCGCTCGCCGGGGTCACCGCGCTCGCCGAGCAGTGTCTGCTGGCCGGACTGCCCGAGGCCCTGCCCGTCGTGATGAGGGCCCTCGCCGACCGGGCCGCCCTCGACGCGGACGTCGGCCACCTCGCCGACGCCTTGCCCGCCCTGGCCCGCTCCCTGCGGTACGGGGACGTACGGTCCACCGGCACAGCGGCCCTGGGGGAGGTGGCCGTGGGCCTCGCCGAGCGTGTCTGTGTGGGCCTGCCGCCCGCCTGTACCGGCCTCGACGCGGCCGCGGCCGCGGAGGCGCACCGCCGGGTGGACGGCGTGCACAGCGTGATCGGGCTGCTCGCCGACGCCGTAGGAGCGGTCGGTCTGCCGGAGCGCTGGGCCGGCGTCCTGCGCAAGCTGTCCGCCAGGGACGCGGTCGCCGGTGTGATCCGGGGCCGCGCCACGCGCCTCCTCCTGGACGACGGGCGGCTGACCGGAGGCGACGCCGCGCGCCTGATGGGACTGGCCCTCTCGCCCGGCACCGCTCCGGCCGAAGCGGCGGCCTGGATCGAGGGCTTCGTCGGCGGAGCGGCGGGCGGAGGACTGCTCCTCGTCCACGACGACCGGCTCCTCGGGCTCGTCGACACCTGGCTGACGGGCATACCGGCCGGCACGTTCACCGCCGTACTGCCGCTGCTGCGCCGCACGTTCTCGGCTTATGAGCCGGGCGTTCGGCGCACCTTGGGCGAGCTCGTCCGCCGCGGACCGGACGTCGGCGGGGAGGACGGCGGGGGCGTGCCCGCCGTGCCGGGCTTCGGCGAAGGACTCGACGAGGAGCGCGCGGAGGCGGTGGTGCCGGTGCTTCGGCTGCTGCTAGGCGTCGACGTCCCGGCAGAGGCGAGCAGATGAGCACGGGCCGGGCGGACACGGAGAAGGAGGAAGCGGCGATGGACTCGACTCCTGCCGGGGACGAGCGGCTGCGGCGCTGGCGCATGGTGCTCGGTGCGGACAGCGCCGAGAGCACGGGACACGCGCTCGCCGGACGCGACACGGCGATGGACGGAGCGCTGACCGCGCTGTACGGCGGCCCGAAGAAGCCGGGCGGGCGGGGCGGAGCCGAGCGTTCCGCGGGGCTCGGGGCGTCCGCCCCGTCCGTAGCCCGCTGGCTCGGCGACATCCGGACGTACTTCCCGGCCTCCGTCGTCCAGGTCATGCAGCGCGACGCGATCGACCGCCTCGGGCTCTCCGCCCTGCTGATGGAGCCGGAGATGCTGGAGGCCGTCGAACCCGACGTCCACCTGGTCGGCACCCTGCTCTCGCTCGGCAAGGCCATGCCGGAGACGACGAAGGAGACGGCCCGTGCCGTCGTACGCAAGGTCGTCGAGGACCTGGAGCGCCGACTGGCCACCCGTACCAGGGCCACGCTCACCGGCGCCCTGGACCGCTCGGCCAGGACCGGCCGGCCGCGCCATGGCGACATCGACTGGGACCGCACGATCCGGGCCAACCTGAAGAACTACGTGCCCCTTCCCGGGCCGGACGGCGCGGGCACGGTGATCCCCGAGCGCCTCATCGGTTACGGGCGCACCGACCGGTCGGTGAAGAAGGACGTCATCCTCTGCGTCGACCAGTCGGGCTCCATGGCCGCCTCCGTCGTCCACGCCTCGGTCTTCGGTGCGGTGCTCGCCTCGATGCGGACCCTGGCGACCCGGCTCGTGGTGTTCGACACGGCTGTCGTCGACCTCACCGATCAGCTCGACGACCCGGTCGACGTCCTGTTCGGCACGCAGCTCGGCGGCGGCACGGACATCAATCGCGCGCTCGCCTACTGCCAGTCGAGGATCACCCGTCCGGCGGACACCGTCGTCGTGCTCATCAGCGATCTCCACGAGGGGGGGATCCGCGACGAGATGGTCGAGCGGGCGGCCGCGATGAAGGCGTCCGGTGTGCAGTTCGTCACTCTGCTGGCCCTCTCCGACGAGGGCACACCCTCCTACGACCGGGAGCACGCGGCCGCGCTGGGAGCACTCGGCTCCCCGGCCTTCGCCTGCACTCCGGACCTGTTCCCCGAGATCATGGCGGCGGCGATCGAGAAGAGGCCCCTGCCGATACCGGATGCCGACCGGTGACCGGAGGGGCCCTCGCCGGGCCCCGAGGCCGTCCGGCCTGCCCCTCGGAGGTGCCGTTATGTCCTGCGTACCCCGGCTACCAGCACGATCTGTGACCGGTATCACCGCCCTGGTGTGATCTGTGATTTAGGGTCCTGTGCGGCGCGGGGATAACCTGCCGGATGGACATGCCGCGTACCCGGTCACCGTGTGCGCCTCCCTAGTGACCGCGCAGTCACGTTGCCCTCGCGGCACGCCCACGCAGAAAACCAACCGCGAGACCACTAAAAGGGACGGACGCGCGTGGACCTGTTCGAGTACCAGGCGAGGGACCTCTTCGCCAAGCACGGTGTACCGGTGCTGGCCGGTGAAGTCATTGACACGCCTGAGGCAGCCCGCGAGGCGACCGAGCGGCTGGGCGGCAAGTCCGTCGTCAAGGCGCAGGTGAAGGTCGGTGGCCGAGGCAAGGCCGGCGGCGTGAAGCTGGCGGCGACCCCGGACGAGGCCGTCGCTCGCGCGACGGACATCCTCGGGATGGACATCAAGGGCCACACGGTCCACAAGGTGATGATCGCCGAGCTGTCTCCGGAGATCGAGGCGGAGTACTACGTCTCGTACCTCCTCGACCGCACCAACCGCACCTTCCTGGCCATGGCCTCGGTGCAGGGCGGCATGGACATCGAGGAGGTCGCGGAGAAGACTCCCGAGGCCCTCGCGAAGGTCCCGGTCAACGCCGTCGACGGCGTTGACATCGAGAAGGCCCGCGAGATCGTGGCCCAGGCGAAGTTCCCGGCCGAGGTGGCCGAGGGTGTCGCCGAGGCCATGGTGACCCTGTGGGACACCTTCGTCGCCGAGGACGCGCTCCTCGTCGAGGTCAACCCGCTGGTGAAGACCAAGGACGGCCGCATCCTGGCCCTGGACGGCAAGGTCTCGCTCGACGAGAACGCCGACTTCCGCCAGCCCGGCCACGAGGCCCTCGAGGACAAGGCCGCGGCCAACCCGCTCGAGGCTGCCGCGAAGGCCAAGAACCTCAACTACGTCAAGCTCGAGGGCGAGGTCGGCATCATCGGTAACGGTGCCGGTCTGGTCATGTCGACCCTGGACGTCGTCGCGTACGCCGGTGAGAACCACGGCAACGTGAAGCCCGCCAACTTCCTCGACATCGGTGGCGGCGCCTCCGCAGAGGTCATGGCGAACGGCCTCGAGATCATCCTCGGCGACTCGGACGTCAAGTCCGTCTTCGTCAACGTCTTCGGTGGCATCACCGCCTGCGACGAGGTAGCCAACGGCATCGTGCAGGCTCTGGCGCTGCTCGAGTCCAAGGGCGAGAAGGTCGAGAAGCCGCTGGTCGTGCGCCTCGACGGCAACAACGCGGAGCTGGGTCGCAAGATCCTCTCCGATGCCAACCACCCGCTCGTGCAGCGTGTGGACACCATGGACGGCGCGGCCGACAAGGCCGCCGAGCTCGCCGCGGCTGCGAAGTAAGGGACGAGGGACTCCAACACCATGGCTATCTTCCTCACCAAGGACAGCAAGGTCATCGTCCAGGGGATGACCGGCGCCACGGGCATGAAGCACACCAAGCTCATGCTGGCTGACGGCACCGACATCGTCGGCGGCGTGAACCCGCGCAAGGCCGGCACGTCCGTCGACTTCGACGGCACCGAGGTTCCGGTCTTCGGTTCCGTCAAGGAAGCGATGGAGAAGACGGGCGCCGACGTGTCCGTTCTCTTCGTGCCGCCGGCCTTCGCGAAGGCCGCCGTCGTCGAGGCGATCGACGCCGAGATCCCGCTGGCCGTCGTGATCACCGAGGGCATCGCCGTCCACGACTCCGCCGCCTTCTGGGCGTACGCCGGATCGAAGGGCAACAAGACCCGGATCATCGGCCCGAACTGCCCGGGTCTGATCACCCCCGGCCAGTCCAACGCCGGCATCATCCCGGGCGACATCACCAAGCCCGGCCGCATCGGTCTCGTGTCCAAGTCCGGCACGCTGACCTACCAGATGATGTACGAGCTCCGTGACATCGGCTTCTCGTCCGCCGTCGGCATCGGTGGCGACCCGGTCATCGGTACGACGCACATCGACGCCCTCGCGGCGTTCGAGGCGGACCCGGAGACGGACCTCATCGTGATGATCGGCGAGATCGGTGGCGACGCCGAGGAGCGTGCCGCCGACTACATCGCGAAGAACGTCACGAAGCCGGTCGTCGGCTACGTCGCGGGCTTCACGGCCCCGGAGGGCAAGACCATGGGCCACGCCGGCGCCATCGTCTCCGGTTCCTCCGGCACCGCCGCGGCCAAGAAGGAGGCCCTCGAGGCCGCAGGCGTGAAGGTCGGCAAGACGCCGACCGAGACCGCCAAGCTGGCGCGCGAGATCCTCGGCGGCTGACCGCCTGCCGCATCTCCGCCTCACTGCGGAAACGGCGCGGGCCCGCACCCCTTCGGCGAGGGGGTGCGGGCCCGCGCCGTTTCCGTCCCGGCCGGGAACGCGTCAGGGAATGCGGGGAACCAGGCGCTCCGGGCCGTGCATGAGCTCGCCCCGCAGGGACTTCTGCAGATTCAGGTCCTGCGGCGTCAGCCTTTCCGGCCCGCCCCGTGAAGGGACGCCGTCGACGCGTTCGGGGGGCGCCAGCGGCTGCTCGTACTGGGTGGGCGCCGTGTGCAGCGTGAAGGCGGTCGTGCCGATGAGCAGCGCCCCGAAGCAGAGCGCCGCCTTGGTCCAGAGTTCCGCGAGGCGCTCGCCGCCCGCGCGGACGGCGGGGGCGGGTGGCGGTGCGGGCACCTCTTCCAGGAGGGCGAGTTCGCTGAGCCGCTCGTGGAGCAGCGCGGGCCGGCCGTCGGGTTCCACGGGCTCGGGCAGCCGCTCGGCGACGGCGGCTCGCGCGTTCAGCAGCCTGCTCGCCGCGGCCGGAGTGCTCGCTTCCGTCTCGGCGGCGGTCTCCGGCAGCCCCAGCCCCACACCGTCGTGGAGCAGCAGCGTGCGACGGTACGAGGGCGGAAGGCCGAGCAGCGCCTCGAGCAGCGCTCCCCGCGCCGGGTCCTTCGGCGGCGCGTCGGCCCGGCGGTGGGAGCGGCGCAGCCGGTGCCAGGGCGACATCGCGTACTCGTACGAGACCGCCCGCACCCAGCCTGCCGGGTCGCGGTCCCTGGCCACTTCGGGCCAGCGCTGCCAGGCGGTCCGGAAGGCGTGTTCGACGGCTTCCAGGGCGAACTTCCGGCGGCCTGTCAGCAGGTACATCTGACGGGTGAGGCCAGGAGCGGTGCGGCCGTACAGGACGTCGTAGGCCTCCTCGGCCGTGAGGTACACCCGGGGCTGCGGGACGACGACGGGCTCGGCAGGGGCGGGCTCGGCCGGTGGCGCCTCCTCGGCCGGTGCGTACGGGGCCGGCGCGTCCCCGCCCGGCGCCGGAGCGTCCGGAGCGGGGGCGTCAGGGGCGGGGGCGTCCTGGGCACGCGCTTCAGGCGCGGGGTGCTGCTCGGCGCAGCCGATCAGCCTGGCGTAGGCCGCGCGGCGGCGGCCCCGCGGGCTGGTGCGCCCTGTCTCCCACGCGCGGACGGTGGCGGGTGTGACGCCCACGGCCGTCGCGACCTGTTCCTCACTCAGTGCCCTGGCCTCGCGCAGCCTGCGGCGCTCCTTGGGGGAAGGCAACGAGGCGGCGGGTGCCGGGCCGGTGCTGTTCCGCGTCATGCCGGACCCCCGTTCCCGAGGGCAAGGGCACTGCACTGGGTGAAAAAGTACATAAACGTATATTGGGCGACACAGCGGCCGTTCGCCCGTTACACGGAATAGGCGCGTGTCGTTGGCAGCATGGCCGCGTGACCCAAGTGACGGAACGCAGCCCGATGTTGCCGGCCGAGCGGAGCAGGTCCACCGCCCTGGCCTCCGCCTTCGTGCGCGGGGCGCTCGCTGCGGGCCTCGGGCTCGGCTCCCTGGCGGTCCTGGTCATGCTGTTGTGGATCAGTTCTCCGTACCCCGACAGCGGGCCCGGCGGGGCCCTCCACGTGGCGACCGGGCTCTGGCTGCTCGCCCACGGCGCCGAGCTCGTCAGAGCCGACACCGTCGGAGGGCATCCCGCGCCCGTGGCGACGGTCCCGCTGTTGCTCGTCGTGCTGCCGGTGTGGCTGGTGCACCGGTCCGCCCGGTCCTCGGCGGAGACCGACGGGAAGGGATCGGACGGACACTCGGCGATCGGTGCCTTCTGTGCGGTGAGCGCCGGATACCTGCTGGTGGTGCTGGCCGCGGCGGCGTACGCGCGCGACGGCGGGCTGTCCGTCGACCGGGCCTCGATCGCCTTCCCCGTCACCGTCGTGGTGACCGCCGCGGCCGCCGCGGGAGTGTGGGCGGCACGTGGGCGCCCGCTGACTCCGCTGCTGGTCCGGGCGCCGCTGAGGCTGCAGGAAGCGGCCGCCCGCTCGGGGTTCCGGTCCGGGGCCGGTGTGGCCCTGAGGTCGGCCGCCGCCGGTGTGCTCATGCTGATCGGCGGCGGTGCGCTGCTGGTCGCGGTGGCGCTGGTGTGGCATGCGGGGGCGGCCAGGGAGTCGTTCCTGGGTCTGTCGGGCGACTGGGCCGGCCGGATCTCCGTGCTCCTGCTGGCGACAGCGCTCGTGCCGAACGCGGCGATGTGGGGTGCCGCCTACGGCCTCGGACCGGGCTTCGCCGTCGGTACGGCGTCCCTGGCCACCCCGTTGGCCTTCACCGGGCCTCCCGCACTGCCGGACTTCCCCCTGCTGGCCGCGGTGCCGTCCCACGGCCCAGGAACGGCGGCGAACTGGGCGGCGGTCGCGGTGCCGGTCGCGGCCGGCCTGGCCGTCGCCCGGTTCGTCGCGCGGGGGGCTGCCCCGGTGCGTGGCGAGCGCGGGGAGGCGTGGGGGCAGGGTCGGACGGCGCTGGTGGCAGGGCTGGCGGCCATGGGCTGCGGTGCCGGCGCGGCGGTACTGGCGGCGGCGTCGGGAGGCCCGCTGGGGACCGGGGCGCTGGCGGAGTTCGGCCCCGTGTGGTGGCTGGTGGGCCCGGCCGCTCTCGCGTGGACGACGGTGATCGGCGTACCGGTGGCGTTGCTGCTCAGGGCGTGGCGGCTGAGGGAACACCGGTGGGGGTGGCGGTGGGACGCGCTGAAGGCGGAACCGGTGAAGGCGGAACCGGGACAACAGCCGGACCGGGGAACGGACGAGGAGCCCGGGGGAGCGGGCGAGGACGCGGAGCCGTACGACTTCCTGTCGGCCGGGACGTGGCACGAGGACGGGGCGAGGGAGGCGCGGTGGGCCGCGCTCAAGAAGAACTCGGGCGGGCTGATGGCGGACTTCCCGGCGGAAGCGCCGGCCCTGGCCTTGACGTCGGCGGAAGCCCCGGCCCCGGCCCCGGCGGAGGCACCCCCGGTACCGGACCCGGCCCCCGCGCCGCCCCCCGCGCCTACGTCGCCGCCCGCATCGGCCCCCGCCGCCGATGCCCCCGCCCCCGCAGATGCCCCCGCGCCCGGGACCGATACGCCGGCCGGCCGGGTTCCGGGCGCCCAGGGGCACCCGGAACCCGGCCGGGAGGATGCTTCGTAACGAGCGTTCCGGTGCGGGTGGGCGGTGCTCGGTGCTACTTCTTCACGCCGAAGAAGGGCTCCAGCGGGTCGGGCAGCTTGGCATTGCAGGAGAGGGCGCCGGTCTTGGTCAGCGCGTCGTTCACACAGGTGTAGTAGTCGCGGTAGACCAGCTGGACCGTGTAGCCGGTGGCCACGATCGCCAGGGCCAGCAACGCCGTCACCAGGCCGCTGACGGCCGCCGTGGTCTGCTGCCGGCTGCTGCTCCGTGCGGCGCCGGGGACGACTCCGGGCGCGGCGCCCGGCAGCGGGGGTGTGGCAGGCCGGTCCGCACCGCCCGTGCCGGGTGCCGCGGCCGACCCGGTGCCCGCGGCACCGGCCGCCTGGGGCTTCCGCGGCCCACCGCGCAGGGCGCTGATCGACCAGTACACGGCGAGGGCGCCGAGCAGCATCGCGATCTCGGGGAAGTCGAAGAGGGCGAAGAAGAACGCCCACATGCCGCCCAGCACCGCGTAGCGTGCGCGCCGCTGCGTGGGGTCGGTCGGATCCCAGCGCGGCCCGCCGGGATTGCCCTCGGGCCCACCGCCCTGGCCGCTCGGCCCCCCGGGGCGGCCGCCGAATCCGCCGCCTTGGCGGCCCGGCTGCTTGTCGCTCCACTGGCTGCCCCAGACCGGACGGTTGTCGGAGGGGCCTTCGCCGCTGTCACCGTTCCCGCCGTTGCCGTGGTTCCCGGGCGCGTGGGAGGGGTGGCGGGGCTGCCAGGGCTGGTCGGGCCGGTCCTCGGGCGGTGCCGCGAACGGATTGTCGTCGGACGACCCGGACGACCCGGAGGAGGAGCCCGACGAGGACCCGGAGGGCCCCGGTCCCGACGGGGATCCCGAGCCCGCCGAGGAGTCCGGCGATGAGGACTGGCGTTCCCGCATCAGCGTGGATGCCCGCTCGGGCAGCGGGTGGCCAAGGGCGGTGCGGAGGCGGTCCGGCATGTGGTGAACGTCTTCCCCATCTCGTCATTTCCGCCCGGGGGCGGTTCCCTGTCCCCTGACGCTACCTCCCGGTCACGCCCCCGTCCCGTGGGGGCCGCCGGGTGTGCCGGTATCGTTGCTGACGGTCGGACCGTTCGTAGAGTTCCCCGTATCGCGGGACGAGCTTCTTTCGTACGACCATACAAACGCACCTCCTGCACATCGCGTACCGCTGCACCACGCGAGAAAGGGCCCTGCCGTGGCCTCCCCGCCCCCCTCCGCCGCTCCGGCCCGTGTGGTCGTGCTCGTCTCCGGCTCAGGCACGAACCTCCAGGCGCTCCTCGACGCGATCGGTGACGACCCGGAGGGCTACGGCGCCCGGATCGTCGCGGTCGGCGCGGACCGCTACGGCACCGTCGGCCTCGAGCGTGCCGAGCGCGCCGGGCTTCCCACCTTCGTGTGCAAGCTCGGCGAGTACGCGGACCGTGACGCGTGGGACACGGCCCTGACCGCGGCCGTGGCGGAACACCGCCCGGACCTCGTCGTGTCCGCGGGATTCATGAAGATCGTGGGCAAGGGCTTCCTGGCCGAGTACGGCGGCCGGGTCGTCAACACCCACCCCGCCCTGCTCCCCAGCTTTCCCGGTGCCCACGGCGTCCGCGACGCGCTCGCGTACGGCGTCAAGGTCACCGGGTGCACCGTCCACTTCGTCGACGACGGCGTCGACACCGGTCCGATCATCGCGCAGGGCGTGGTCGAGGTGACCGAAGAGGAAACGGTGGAGGGCGAAGCCGCCCTCCACGAACGCATCAAGGAAGTCGAGCGCAAGCTGCTCGTCGAGGCCGTGGGGCGGCTCGCCCGTGACGGCTATCGCATTGAGGGACGAAAGGTTCATCTCGGTCATGTCGGTGAATAAGCCCATCCGCCGCGCCCTGGTCAGTGTCTACGACAAGACGGGGCTCGAAGACCTCGCCCGCGGTCTGCACGAGGCGGGTGTCGAGCTGGTGTCCACCGGCTCCACCGCCGGGAAGATCGCAGCCGCCGGCGTACCGGTCACCAAGGTCGAGGAGCTCACCGGCTTCCCCGAGTGCCTCGACGGCCGCGTCAAGACGCTGCACCCCCGCGTGCACGCCGGCATCCTCGCGGACCTGCGCCTGGACGCCCACCGCGAGCAGCTCGCCGAGCTCGGCGTGGAGCCGTTCGACCTCGTGGTCGTCAACCTGTACCCGTTCACGGAGACCGTCGAGTCCGGCGCGTCCGACGACGAGTGCGTGGAGCAGATCGACATCGGCGGGCCGTCGATGGTCCGCGCCGCTGCCAAGAACCACCCCTCCGTGGCGGTCGTGACCAGCCCGGAGCGCTACGCCGACGTCCTCGCGGCGGTCACGGCGGGCGGCTTCGACCTGACCGCCCGCAAGCGGCTCGCCGCCGAGGCCTTCCGGCACACCGCCGCCTACGACGTGGCCGTCGCCTCCTGGTTCGCGGCCGACTACGCGGCCTCCGGCGACTCGGGCCTCCCCGAGTTCCT
This sequence comes from Streptomyces sp. NPDC005794, assembly GCF_042871445.1. Lineage (NCBI taxonomy): Bacteria > Bacillati > Actinomycetota > Actinomycetes > Kitasatosporales > Streptomycetaceae > Streptomyces > Streptomyces sp. NPDC005794. Next base: position 326,877 of record NZ_JBIAIN010000007.1, on the reverse strand, counting down.
CGGGGACACCTTCACGCGCAAGAACGTCCTGCGCTACGGCGAGAACCCGCACCAGTCCGCCGCGCTCTACACCGACGGCGCGGGCGGCCTCGCCGAGGCCGAGCAGCTGCACGGCAAGGAGATGTCCTACAACAACTACACGGACACCGACGCCGCCCGCCGCGCCGCCTACGACCACGCCGAGCCGTGCGTCGCGATCATCAAGCACGCCAACCCGTGCGGCATCGCGATCGCCGACGACGTCGCGACGGCGCACCGCAACGCCCACGCCTGTGACCCGCTGTCCGCGTTCGGCGGCGTCATCGCCGTCAACCGGCCGGTGACCGTCGAGATGGCCGAACAGGTCGCCGAGATCTTCACCGAGGTCATCGTCGCCCCGGCGTACGAGGACGGCGCCGTCGAGGTGCTCGCCCGTAAGAAGAACATCCGGGTGCTGCGCTGCCCCGACGCCCCGGCCTCCGCGTTCGAGGTCAAGCCGATCGACGGCGGTGCGCTCCTCCAGGTCACCGACCGGCTCCAGGCCGAGGGCGACGACCCGGCCAACTGGACCCTGGCCACCGGCGAGGCGCTCTCCGCCGACGAGCTCAGGGAGCTCGCCTTCGCGTGGAAGGCCTGCCGGGCCGTCAAGTCCAACGCGATCCTGCTCGCCAAGGACGGCGCCTCGGTCGGCGTCGGCATGGGACAGGTCAACCGTGTCGACTCCGCGAAGCTCGCGGTCGAGCGGGCGGGCGAGGAGCGGGCCCGCGTCGCGTACGCCGCGTCCGACGCCTTCTTCCCCTTCCCCGACGGCCTGGAGATCCTGACCGCCGCCGGCATCAAGGCCGTCGCCCAGCCGGGCGGCTCGGTCCGTGACGAGCTCGTCGTCGAGGCCGCGAAGAAGGCGGGTGTGACCATGTACTTCACGGGCACGCGCCACTTCTTCCACTGACGACGCCCGCAGTGACACGCCGCAGGCCGTACCCCTCCCGGGTGCGGCCTGCGCTGCGTCCCGGCGTACGGAGATCAGTCGTCCCTCTGTTCTAATGAATGGCCTTGTCGGGCCGTGTCGGGTGGGTCCGGTGCGACCGGCAACGACCAGTGAGGGACTCCGTTGCGGGGGCATCGTGCTTGACCTGAACCAGAGCGGGACCGACGTGCCCGGGGAGCAGGCCCCGGAGGCCGTCGCGCGTGCGCCGCACCCGGCGCCGCTGCGGCCGTACCTGATCGCCGCCGTGGTCCTGTGCGCGCTCTACTTCCTCTACGGGTACCTGCGGTACAGACACTTCCAGTCGCCCTCCTGGGACCTGGGCATCTTCGAGCAGGAGGTGCGCGCGTACGCCGGGTTCGACGCCCCCGTCGTCGACATCAAGGGGCCGGGTTATCTGATACTCGGCGACCACTTCAGTCCCGTGGTGGCTCTCCTCGCCCCGCTCTACTGGATCTGGCCGTCGGCCCTCGCCCTGCTGTTCGCCCAGGCCGCCCTGTTCGCCGCCTCCGCGGTCGTCGTCGGGCGCACCGCCCAGCAGATCCTGGGCGGCCGCACCGGCCTCTGCGTCACCGTCGCGTACGGGCTGTCCTGGGGGCTCCAGGAAGCGGTGAAGGCCGACTTCCACGAGATTGCCCTCGCCGTCCCGCTGCTGGCCCTGGTCTGCCGGGCCCTGCTCATGGAGCGGTGGCGGGCCGCCGTCCTGTGGTCGCTGCCGCTGGTCCTGGTCAAGGAGGACCTCGGCGTCACCGTCGCCGTCGTCGGCGTGCTCCTGGCCCTGTACGGGCGGCGGCTCCAGGGCTTCCTGCTGGCGGCCTTCGGCGTGGCCGCGTTCGCGCTGACCGTACTGGTGCTCATACCGGCGGCCAGCAGCGCGGGGACGTACGACTACTGGAAGAAGATCGAGGAGAACGGCGGGCAGCAGGTCTCCCTGCTCGACTCCGTCCTCGGCGTGTTCGACTCCTCCGTCAAGCTGGAGATGCTGGTCTTCCTGGTCGGCATCACCGCCTTCATGGCGCTCCGCTCGCCCCTGATCCTGCTCGTCCTGCCGACGATCGGCTGGCGTCTGCTCTCCCAGGACTCCAACCACTGGGGCATGGTCTGGCACTACAGCGCCATCCTGATGCCGGTGGTCTTCCTGGCCATGGCCGACGGCATCCGCCGCAGCCGGGACTCGGAACGGCCCTGGCTCGTCTCGTACGCGAACGTCGCCGTCCCCGTGGCCGCGGCGATCGCCGTCGCCCTCACCCAGCACCTTCCGCTTCGCGAACTGCTGCGCCCGGAGACGTATCGCGCCGACGCCCGCACCCACGCGGCCGAAGCGGCACTGGAGGCCATTCCCGTGGGGGCGCGGGTCGAGACGGACATCACGCTGATGGCGCACCTGACCGCGGACCGCACGGTCTACTGGGTCGGCGGGGCGCCCGGCACCGCCCCCGACGTGGTCGCGATCAACCTGGACTTCGGCTGGTCACGGCCGATCGACGACCCGGTGAAGTACGCCGAACAGCTCCACCCGGAGGCGCGCTACCGGATCACCCGGGAGGCCGGCTCCTTCGTCGTCATGCAGCGGACCACACCGGCACCCGGAAACGGCTGAAGGCCGTACACCCGCCGGTGAGCGGGTGTCACGGCCTTCACGCCCGCGTACGCGGGGACATTCAGTGCTGCTGGCGGTTGAACCAGGCGCCGCCGTCGGACTTCGCCACGAAGACGACGACCAGGATGGCGAGGACCGTGTGGACGAGGCCCATCACGACGAAGGGGTAGATGCCGAGGATCGCGGTGATCACGCCGAACACGATGGCGGTGACGCGGATTCCGCTGCCCCCCTTGCCGAACTTGGCACCGAGGACGACGGCGAGGACGCCCCACAGCACGGCGAAGACGGCGATGCCCCACAGCGCGTTGCCCGAGTAGTCGGCGAGCTGCTGGAACTGCACGTCCTCCTGCAGCGTCGCGTCGTTCTTGGCCGCGTTCACGGCTGCGGCGGCGAGGGCGACGAAGATCGTGCCGATGACCTGGAGGCCGGCGATCACGAAGAGCATGACGCGCGCGGCCTTCACACCGCCGGGCATCTCGGTCGGCCCGCCGGGGAAGCCGTAACCGCCCTGGACCGGGGGTGCCTGCGGGTAGCCGTAGCCCTGCTGGGGAACACCCTGGGGGGCCTGCTGCGGGTAGCCGTAGCCCGGCTGCCCGCCCGGCTGCCCACCCTGCTGCTGGCCGTAGGGGTTGTTGGGGTCGCCGAAGCTCATCGCTGAATTCCTCCGTTGGGAAGTGCTGGGGACGACGCGGCCCAGGCGGAGGAAACATGTGCAATCTGAACGGTGGTCCCCCCGACACTGTCCGCGGTTATGCGGGCTTTATCGTCGTCGTGACATCCGCTTTTTGTCCAGCCGAATACAGAATGTGTTGTGCAAGTGCAATCTCGTGTCCACGTGGCGGGCCCGGATTGGTATGCGGGCGGGGTCATCCGGGAGGATGGGTGTCATGACTGCCCAGATTCTCGATGGCAAGGCCACCGCAGCTGCGATCAAGTCCGATCTGACCGTCCGCGTGGCGGCCCTCAAGGCACAGGGCGTCACACCCGGCCTGGGAACCCTGCTCGTCGGCGACGACCCGGGCAGCCGGTGGTACGTGAACGGCAAGCACCGTGACTGTGCCCAGGTCGGCATGGGCTCCATCCAGCGCGAACTCCCCGACACCGCCACCCAGGAGGAGATCGAGGAGGTCGTACGGGAGCTCAACGCCAACCCGGAGTGCACGGGTTACATCGTGCAGCTCCCCCTCCCCAAGGGGATCGACACCAACCGCATCCTGGAGCTGATGGACCCGGCGAAGGACGCGGACGGGCTGCACCCGATGAACCTGGGCAAGCTCGTGCTGAACGAGAGCGGCCCGCTGCCCTGCACCCCGCAGGGCGTCGTCACCCTGCTCCGCCGCCACGGCGTGGAGATCAACGGCGCCCATGTGGTCGTCGTCGGGCGGGGCGTCACCATCGGCCGCCCCCTCCCGCTGCTGCTGACGCGCAGGTCCGAGAACGCGACCGTCACCCAGTGCCACACCGGCACGCGTGACCTCTCGGCGCACCTCAGGCAGGCCGACATCATCGTCGCCGCCGCCGGTGTGCCCCACCTGATCAAGCCCGAGGACGTGAAGCCGGGCGCGGCCGTGCTGGACGTCGGCGTCAGCCGGGACGAGAACGGCAAGATCGTCGGCGACGTCCACCCGGGTGTGGCCGAGGTGGCCGCGTGGGTCGCCCCGAACCCGGGCGGTGTCGGCCCCATGACCAGGGCCCAGCTGCTCGTCAACGTGGTCGAGGCGGCCGAGCGCGCTGCCGCCGAGGCCTCCGCCGTATCCGCCGGCTGACCCGGACCGACCGGAGGAACGTCATGGGCGCTGGTACGAGTCCGGCTGACGGCACGCACACGGACCGTCGGCACGAGGACGGTACGCACGCGAAGGGGCCGGCCGAGGAGGCAGGGACGCCCGAGGAAGCCGGGGCACCCGTCACCGTCAGGACGGACGGGGCGGACGAGGTGGACGGAGCGGCCGAGGCGGCCGGGGGCAGTGGCTCGACCGGGGAGCCCTCGCGTCGCTTCTCGCTGACCCGTGACACCGCGCGTCCTGAGGGAGGCGGCCGGGCGGCCCCGGGGGACGCGCCCGCCCCCGCCCGGCAGTGGCCGCTGCTCACGGTGCTCTGCACGGCCGGACTCGGCCTGCTGATCGTGGGCACCGATCCCTTCGACCAGGCGTTCAGGATCGGCGTGATGCTGATGGGCATCGCGCTGCTCGCCGGGGCGGTGCTGCGCTGGGTGGTCCCCTCCGTCGGCATGCTGGCCGTGCGGTCGCGGTTCACCGATCTGGTCACGTACGCCCTGATGGGCGCGCTGATCGTGCTGCTCGCCATGATGGCGCAGCCCTCACCCTGGCTGAACGTGCCCTTCCTGCAGGACGTGATCCGCTTCACCGTCCGTTGAGAGGTGTCCGTCCCCTCCCCCGAGAAGGGACGGACACCGGACAGGGCGCCGGTGCAAGAAGCGCCGGAATGCGGTGACTTGAGCGGCCCTGCCCTGTCCCGGAACAAGCGTCGTGGACGTGGGGTGCCGGGTTCAAGGGGCGCCTGGTGCCCGTGGCACGGAGGTGACCCTTCCGCCATCGTGTGATCGTCACGCAACGGCGCGGTACGCGCTACGGCGCGCAACGGAGCACCCGCTCATACCGAATGCACCCGTGCGCCCCTTTGTCCGGAACTGGCATCCTGGATCCGTGCATCCTTCTGGGTAGTTCGGAGCGCGGACCAACCGCTCCGACAGCAGGGTGAAGGACCCGGCGCCGGGGGACGGGGGCGCGCCGGGAACGTTCGGGGGAATCGATCGGGGGAAGCAATGCCTCGTTGGAAGGCGTTACCGGAAGAACTCGACCCGGAATTGCGGGAGTTCGCGGGCCAACTGCGCAGACTGGTGGACCGCAGCGGGCTGAGCCTGGCCGCGGTCGCCGACCGCACGGGCTACAGCAAGACGTCGTGGGAGCGTTATCTCAACGGCAGGCTGCTCGCGCCCAAGGGCGCGATCGTCGCGCTGGCCGAGGCGACGGGCACTCAGCAGCACCATCTGACGACCATGTGGGAACTGGCCGAACGGGCCTGGAGCCGCTCCGAGATGCGCCACGACATGACGATGGAGGCCATCAGGATCTCCCAGGCGCGTGCGGCGCTCGGCGAGGCGGGTGTGGCCGCGGCCCCCGTGACGAGCAGGCGTGCGGGGCACCCGGGCGGCGGCACGGGAGTCTCCACCGCTGCGGGGCCGGAGGGAGAAGGGCGCGACGTCGGCCGTCCGCTGTCCGTACCCGCCCAGCGCGGCACGGCCCCTCCCATCCCGCGGCAGCCGCAACCGGGGGCAGCGCCGGACTCCGGCGGAGACGGACACCGCACGGGCGGCGGCGGTCGTGGAGGGCGTCCGGAGGGCGGCCGCCGCAGGGCGACGCTGTTCCTCGCGGGTCTCGTGGGGGCGCTCCTGCTGATGGCCGGGGCCGTGCTGCTCACCGATCCGGGCGGGGACGACGGCGCCGCTGTCGTGGCGACACCGTCCGCCGAGCCCGGCACCAGCGCGCCCCGGTTGCCCGCCGGCGTCGGATGCAGCGGCGCGGACTGCACCGGGGAGGACCCGGAAGCCATGGGCTGCGGCGGGCAGTTCGCCGGCACGGTCGCCCGGGCGACCGTCGGCGTCGGCCTCGTCGAGGTCCGTTACAGCGAGACCTGCGGAGCCGCCTGGGCCCGTATCACCCAGGCGTCCTCGGGGGACACCGTGCGGATCACCGCCGGCTCCTCGGCGCAGGCCGGCACGGTGGAAGCTGATGCCGACGCGTACACCCCGATGGTCGCCGTGAAGAAGGCCTCCGACGCCGAGGCCTGCGCGACCCTCGCCTCCGGGGCCACCGGGTGCACCACGCCGGAGTGACGTGAGGGGCCGCTGCGCTGCGTGACCGGCTGTGTGCGGCCCCACAGGGGGGCGGGCGGCCCCGGCGGCGAGGGTCGGATAGCCTGACCGCTGGATATCTCTTCACGTCAAGATTCAGAGATGTCCAGCACCAGGGGCAGGGACCCCTCACCGCCAGCTGTCTAACGGAGATCGCCATGACCCGCACTCCCGTGAATGTCACCGTGACCGGCGCAGCCGGCCAGATCGGCTACGCGCTGCTCTTCCGCATCGCCTCCGGCCACCTGCTCGGCCCGGATGTGCCGGTCAACCTGCGACTCCTCGAGATCCCGCAGGGCCTGAAGGCCGCCGAGGGCACCGCCATGGAGCTCGACGACTGCGCCTTCCCGCTGCTGCGCGGCATCGAGATCACGGACGACGCCAACGTCGGCTTCGCCGGCGCGAACGTCGCCCTCCTGGTCGGCGCCCGCCCGCGTACGAAGGGCATGGAGCGCGGCGACCTGCTGGCCGCCAACGGCGGCATCTTCAAGCCGCAGGGCAAGGCCATCAACGACAACGCCGCGGACGACATCAAGGTCCTCGTCGTCGGCAACCCGGCCAACACCAACGCCCTCATCGCGCAGGCCGCCGCCCCGGACGTACCGGCCGAGCGCTTCACCGCGATGACCCGTCTGGACCACAACCGCGCGATCTCGCAGCTGGCCGCCAAGACCGGTGCCGCCGTCTCCGACATCAAGCGGCTGACGATCTGGGGCAACCACTCGGCGACCCAGTACCCGGACATCTTCCACGCGGAGATCGCCGGCAAGAACGCCGCCGAGGTCGTCAACGACGAGGCATGGCTGGCCGACACCTTCATCCCGACCGTCGCCAAGCGCGGCGCCGCGATCATCGAGGCCCGTGGCGCGTCCTCGGCCGCCTCGGCCGCCAACGCCGCCATCGACCACGTGCACACCTGGGTCAACGGCACCGCCGCGGGCGACTGGACCTCGATGGGCATCCCGTCGGACGGCTCCTACGGCGTCCCCGAGGGCATCATCTCCTCCTTCCCGGTCACCACGAAGGACGGAAAGTACGAGATCGTCCAGGGCCTGGACATCAACGAGTTCTCCCGTGCGCGCATCGACGCGTCGGTGCGGGAGCTCTCCGAGGAGCGCGACGCGGTCCGCGAGCTCGGCCTGATCTGACCGGAGTCCGGCCACGGCCGGACCCGGAACCGTATGAGGGCGCCCCCGGCAGCAGCAGCCGGGGGCGCCCTCATGCGTGCGTTCAGCGGCCGCGCAGCCGGTCGGCGAGCTCGCGCACGGCGTCCGCCGCCCTGCGTTGCAGCTGGGGGCCGAAGGTGATCCGCGTCGCGCCCAGCTCGCCGAGCCGGCGGGTGGTGGACGGGCCGTCGGGCGCCCCGACGGCGTTAAGCGGGACCGGGACCGCGGCGGCCAGACGGGGGAGGACATCCTCCGGGGCCATGATCGGATAGACGCAGTCCGCACCGGCTTCGGCGTAGAGCCGGGCGCGGGCGATCGTGTCCCCGACCACGTCCGTGGCGGCCGGGTCCCCGTGGATGTACGTGTCGACGCGGGCATTGACGAAGAGGTGCCCGCCTGCCGCGGCGCGCACCTCCGCGAGCCGGTCGGCCTGCCGCCGGGGGTCGACGAGGGCACCCTCGGCGGAGTCCTCCAGGTTGCAGCCGACCGCTCCGGCTTCCAGGAGGCGGTCGACGAGCTCGCGGGGAGCCAGACCGTAGCCGCCCTCGATGTCCGCCGACACGGGAACGGACACCGCTCGGGCGATCCGGTTCACTGCCGCGAACATCTCGGCGGCGGGCGTCCGTCCGTCGGCGTGACCGAGCGAGGCGGCGACACCGGCACTCGGTGTGGCCAGGGCGGGGAATCCGGCCTCCTCGAACACCCGGGCGCTGGCGGCGTCCCACGGGCCGGGCAGGACCAGGGGATCGCCCGGAGTGCGGCCGTGGTGCAGGGCGCGGAAGACGGAGGCGTGCTCGTTCATCAAGGCTCCGGGGCGGGAGGGGAGTGTGTGGGGCGGGGCAGGCGGTCCGGCAGGCGGCGGGCGAGGGGCCCCCTCGCCCCGGCCGCGCGGACCCGGCGGATCAGTGCGTGATGTCGCCGGGTGTGTAGTGCCCCGGGGGCAGCCGGAAGGTCACACCGAAGCGGTTCCAGGCGTTGATCGTCGTGATCGCGGCGACCAGATGGGCCAGCTCGGCCTCCTCGAAGTGCTCAGCGGCCTCCGCGTAGACCTCGTCCGGCACGAAACCGTCGGTCAGGACCGTCACCGCCTCCGTCAGCCGGATCGCCGCCAGCTCCTTCTCCGTGTAGAAGTGCTGCGACTCCTCCCAGGCGCTGAGCTGCACGATCCGCTCGACGGACTCGCCCGCCGCCAGGGCGTCCTTCGCGTGCATGTCCAGGCAGAAGGCGCAGTGGTTGAGCTGCGAGGCGCGGATCTTCACCAGTTCGAGCAGCGTCGGGTCGAGCCCCTTACGGGCCGCGACGTCCAGCCGGACCATGGCCTTGTAGACGTCGGGAGCGAGCTGGGCCCACTGCAGGCGGGCCGGGTGCTCAGGGGCGTTGTCGGTGGTCACGGGGTGATGTGTGTGCGTGGTCATGGATACGAAGCTACTGGCCGGATGGCGCACCGGTATGGTCCATTTCCATGACGGATCCCTGGGCCGCTTTCGGTGCCGACCTGCACATCGAACCGGTCGGCGCGGGCCTGCGCAGCGGGCTGATGAACGCCCTGCGGGAGGCCGTGCGCACCGGCCGGCTGGCGGCCGGCACCCGGCTGCCCTCCTCCCGGACCCTCGCCGCGGACCTCGGGATCGCCCGTAACACCGTCGCCGACGCCTATGCCGAGCTCGTGGCGGAGGGCTGGCTCACCGCACGGCAGGGATCGGGGACCAGGGTCGCGCAGCGGGCCACCGTGCCGGTACCGGCCGTCCGGGGGGCCAGGGGCCGGCAGGTGCGCCGGCGGCCCGCCCACAATCTGATGCCCGGGTCACCGGACCTCTCGTCCTTCCCGCGCGCCGAATGGCTCAAGGCCGCCAGGCGCGCCCTCACCGCCGCTCCCGACGTGGCCTTCGGCTACGACGATCCGCGGGGCCGCGTCGAGCTGCGGACGGTCCTGGCGGACTACCTGGCGCGGGCACGCGGGGTGTACGCGGACCCGGAACGCATCGTGATCTGCTCCGGGTTCGTCCACGGGCTCAGGCTGATGGGGAAAGTGCTGCGGCGCCACGGGGTGCGGGGGGCGGCCGTCGAGTCGTACGGCCTGGACATCCACTGGAATCTCCTGGCCGAGGCGGGACTGCGCACGCCGTGCCTCCCGGTGGACGGGCTCGGAGCCAGGACCGGGGAGCTGGGCGCGACACCGGGTGTGGGCGCGGTGCTGCTGACTCCCGCCCATCAGTTCCCCACGGGCGTCCCGCTCCATCCCGACCGGAGGGCCGCGGCGGTCGACTGGGCGCGGTCCTCGGGCGGACTGATCCTGGAGGACGACTACGACGGCGAATTCCGCTACGACCGCCAGCCGGTGGGGGCGCTCCAGGGGCTCGATCCGGACCGGGTCGCCTATGTGGGCACGGCCAGCAAGTCGCTGGCACCCGGGCTGCGACTGGCCTGGATGGTGCTGCCGGAAGGCCTGGTGGAGGAGGTGTGCGAGGCGAAGGGCGGCTTCGACTGGATGTCCGGGGTGCTGGACCAGCTGACCCTCGCGGAGTTCATCGCGTCAGGGGCGTACGACCGGCACGTGCGGGCCATGCGGCTGCGCTACCGGCGCCGCCGCGACCAGCTGGTCGAGGTGCTCGCCGGGCGGGCGCCGGACTTCCGGGTGAGCGGCATCGCGGCGGGCCTGCACGCCGTGCTCGAACTCCCCGAGGGGACCGAGCAGTCGGTCGTCCAGGCGGCCACCTGGCAGGGGCTCGCTCTGGAGCGGCTCTCTCGCTTCCGGCACCAGGACGCGGAGCCGGGCCGCGACGGGCTGGTCATCGGCTACGGCACGCCGTCGGAGAGCGGCTGGGCCGGGGCGCTGGACGCGCTGTGCCGGGTGCTTCCGTAGCGGGGGATGCCGGGATATGCGGAACAGCCAGGAGGTACCGGGTTTCAGCCAAGGGTGCCGTGCATCTAATCTGACTGGCAGTTGGCGGGTGGGCGGACACCGGCCGTGGGTACGACGGGGGAGAACAGAACATGGTCAGGCGCAAGCTGAGGTCGAGCACCGTGGTGCTCGGCGGCATGGGATTGCTCGCGGCCACGCTCACCGCGTGCGGTTCGGAACCGGACGAGCGGTGCGTCGATCCGGTGACCCAGGAGATCCTGCCGGAGTACGAGTGCGAAGACGGCACCGGCGCCGGGAAGTTCTACTACGGCGGCAGCAAGCACAACAACCGGGTCTCCGGCGGCAGTTTCGACAAGTCCGCGGTCGAGAGCGGCGGCTTCGGCTCCTCCGGCTCCAGCGGCGGCTGAGACCTCCATGGAACGCCGCACCACGGAACCGCGTCCCGGCTGGCAGGAGACCGTCGAGGAACAGGGGCTGATCTACCCCCTGACCCGCCACCCGGACGGTTCCCTGCGCCCGTACTGGGACGAGAGCGCCTACTACGTCTTCTCGCTGCCCGAGGTCGAGGCGCTGGAAGAGGTCGTGGAGGAGCTCCACACGATGTGCCTGGCCGCCGCCGCGCACATCGTCGAACGCGACCGCTTCGCCGATCTCGGCATCACCGACCCCCGGCTGGCGCGCCTGATCGCCGAGTCCTGGCGGCGCCGTGCCGAACTTCCGTCCCTGTACGGCAGGTTCGACCTGCGGTACGACGGGACCGGTCCGGCCAAGATGCTGGAGTACAACGCGGACACCCCCACCTCGCTGGTGGAGGCGGCCAGTCCTCAGTGGTTCTGGATGGAGGAGCGCTTCCCCGGGGCCGACCAGTGGAACTCCCTGCACGAGCGACTCGTCGACGCGTGGAAGCGGCAGGCCCCGCTGCTGCCGCCGGGCCCCCTGCACTTCGCCCACTCCGACGGCGACGAGCTGGGCGAGGACCTGATGACGGTGGCGTATCTGCGGGAGACCGCCCAGCAGGCCGGCATCGACACCGAGGCGCTCTCCGTCGAACGGATCGGCTGGGACCATCTGTCCCGCCGCTTCGTCGACGAGCGGCTCCGCTTCATCCGCAGCTGCTTCAAGCTGTACCCGTGGGAATGGCTGGCGACGGACCGCTTCGGCCCGTATGTGCTGGACACCCTCGACAACGGCGGAGGCACCGGCAGCACCTGCTGGATCGAACCCGCCTGGAAGATGCTCCTCTCCAACAAGGCGCTGCTGGCCATCCTCTGGGAGCTCTTTCCCGGCCACCCCAACCTCCTCCCCGCCTATCTCGACGGCCCCCGCGAGCTGGCCGGGCCCGACGGAGCGGGTTACGTCGCCAAGCCGCTGCTCGGCCGTGAGGGCGCCGGGGTCACCGTCCACGAACCGGGCAGCGCACCGGTGCGGCGGGACGAGCCGTGCTGCTACCAGGAGCTGGCCCTCCTGCCCGACTTCGCGGGCAACCGTGTGGTGCTCGGCGCCTGGGTGGTCGGAGACGAGTCCGCCGGGCTCGGCATCAGGGAATCGGCGGGGCTGATCACGGACGAGTACGCCCGCTTCCTGCCCCACGTCATCCTCTGAGCCGGTGACCGGCGCCTCCCGCTGAACCGGGTCTCAGCGGGCCAGTACGCCGCGGAGCTGGTCCAGGCCCCAGTCCAGGTCCTCCTTGCTGATCACCAGGGGCGGGGCGATCCGGATCGTGGAGCCATGGGTGTCCTTGACCAGCACCCCGCGCTCCATCAGTTTCTCCGAGATCTCCCGGCCCGTGCCGAGAGCCGGGGAGATGTCGACGCCGGCCCACAGACCCCGGCCCCGCACGGCCTGCACCGCTCCGCCGCCCGTCAGCAGCCCCAGCTCGTGGTGGAGATGGTCGCCCAGCTCCGCGGCGCGCTGCTGGAACTCACCGGTCCGCAGCATCGCGATCACCTCCAGGGCGACCGCGCAGGCCAGCGGGTTCCCGCCGAACGTGGATCCGTGCTCGCCCGGCCTGTAGACCCCGAGGACCGCGGCCGAGGACACGACGGCCGAGACGGGCACGACCCCACCGCCCAGCGCCTTGCCCAGCACATACATGTCGGGCACGACGCCCTCGTGCTCACACGCGAAGGTCCGGCCCGTCCGGCCCAGACCCGACTGGATCTCGTCCGCGATGAACAGCACGTTCCGTTCCCGGGTCATCTCCCGCACCCCGGCGAGGTAGCCCGGCGGCGGAACCAGCACCCCGGCCTCGCCCTGGATCGGCTCCATCAGCACCGCGACGGTGTTCTCCGTCATCGCCGCGGCGAGCGCGGTGAGATCCCCGTACGGCACGATCTCGAACCCCGGCGTGTACGGACCGAAGTCGGCCCGTGCCTCATGGTCCGTGGAGAAGCTGACGATCGTGGTCGTCCTGCCGTGGAAGTTGTCGGCGGCGACGATGATCTTCGCCATGCCGTCGGGGACGCCCTTGACGCGGTAGCCCCACTTGCGGGCCGTCTTCACCGCCGTCTCCACGGCCTCCGCCCCGGTGTTCATGGGGAGGACCATCTCCATGCCGCAGAGCTCGGCGAGCCGCGTACAGAACTCGGCGAACCGGTCGTGGTGGAAGGCGCGCGAGGTCAGGGTCACCCGGTCGAGCTGAGCCTTGGCCGCGTCGATCAGACGCCGGTTGCCGTGTCCGAAGTTGAGCGCCGAGTAACCGGCGAGCATGTCGAGGTAACGGCGTCCCTCGACATCGGTCATCCAGGCGCCGTCCGCCGAGGCGATGACGACCGGCAGCGGGTGGTAGGTGTGCGCGCTGTGCGCCTCGGCGGAGGCGATGGCGGTTTCCGTGGTCGACACGGGGTCTCCGTTCGTCGTGCGGCGTGGGCGGGGGTGGTGCCCACTGTCTATCGTCGGTCGGATCCCGGACGGGGAAACCTCCCCCGCGCGGCGCGCCTGACGCCGGACACCGCTGACCCGTCCCGCGCCCTGGCATCTTTCCCGCACCGGTTGCCGGAGATCGGTTCGGCACCTGAGACAATGTGTTCATGGCCTCTGACCGACCCCGCGTGCTCTCCGGAATCCAGCCCACCGCAGGCTCGTTCCACCTCGGCAACTACCTCGGCGCGGTCCGCCAGTGGGTGGCGCTGCAGGAGTCCCACGACGCCTTCTACATGGTGGTGGACCTGCACGCGATCACCGTGCCGCAGGACCCGAAGGAGCTCCGGGCCAACACCCGGCTCGCGGTCGCCCAGTTGCTGGCGGCCGGGCTCGACCCGGAGCGGTGCACACTCTTCGTCCAGAGTCATGTCCCCGAGCACGCCCAGCTCGGCTGGGTCATGAACTGCCTCACCGGTTTCGGCGAGGCGTCCCGCATGACGCAGTTCAAGGACAAGTCCGCGAGGCAGGGTGCGGACCGGGCGACCGTGGGTCTCTTCACGTACCCGGTCCTCCAGGTCGCCGACATCCTGCTGTACCAGGCCGACCAGGTTCCGGTCGGTGAGGACCAGCGCCAGCACATCGAGCTGACCCGGGACCTCGCCGAGCGGTTCAACGGCCGCTTCGGCCGGACGTTCACCATGCCGGCGCCGTACATCCTCAAGGAGACGGGGAAGATCTTCGACCTGCAGGATCCGGCGATCAAGATGAGCAAGTCGGCGTCGACGCCGAAGGGCCTCATCAATCTCCTCGACGACCCGAAGGTCACCGCCAAGAAGGTCAGGAGCGCGGTGACCGACACGGACACCGTGATCCGCTACGACGTGGAGAAGAAGCCCGGCGTCAGCAACCTGCTGAGCATCTACTCCACCCTCACCGGCACCACCGTCCAGGATCTTGAGCAGAAGTTCGAGGGCAAGGGGTACGGCGCGCTCAAGACCGAGCTCGCCGAGGTCATGGTGGAGTTCGTCACTCCGTTCCGGACCCGGACCCAGGAATACCTGGACGACCCCGAGACCCTGGACGCCCTGCTGGCCAAGGGAGCGGAGAAGGCCAGGGGCGTCGCGGCCGAGACGCTCGCACAGACGTACGATCGAATGGGTCTGCTGCCGGCGAAGCACTGAGTCCAAGGACCCTGGCGAGATCACGGCCGGAAGGGCCACACTGGCGTCGGTACGACCGAAGAGCGACCTTCGACGATTTTCGACGATTGAGGAGAACGATGTGGGGACCGTAACGCTTGGCGTTTCGATCGCGGTCCCGGAGCCGTACGGCAGCCTGCTCCAGGAGCGGCGCGCGAGCTTCGGGGACCCTGCCGCGTACGGCATCCCCACCCACGTCACCCTTCTTCCGCCGACGGAGGCCGAGGCGGCCGACCTGCCGGCGATCGAGGCCCACCTCGCCCAGATCGCCACGGCCGGGCGTCCCTTCCCCATGCGGCTGTCGGGTACGGGCACCTTCCGCCCGCTGTCGCCGGTCGTGTTCGTCCAGGTCGTCGAGGGGGCCTCGGCCTGCTCCTGGCTCCAGAAGCGGGTCCGGGAGGCCTCCGGGCCCCTGGTGCGCGAGCTGCTGTTCCCGTACCACCCGCATGTGACCGTGGCGCACGGCATCGCGGAGGAGGCCATGGACCGCGCGTACGAGGAGCTCTCGTCGTACGAGGCGGCCTGGACCTGCGGTTCCTTCGCACTGTACGAACAGGGCACGGACGGCGTCTGGCGCAAGATCAACGAGTTCCCGTTCGGAGCCGGCGGCGCCGGGCCCGTCGTACCGGCCCAGGGCGGCAGCTCCATGGGCCAGCCGTCCCTGCGTCCCTGAGCCCCACGCCGGGCCGGGAGCGGGCCGCTACCGCACCGGCAGCCGCCGGAACAGCGGACGCGGCACGTGCCGCAGGGCCGACATCACCACCCGCAGCGCCCCGGGCACCCACACCGTTTCCGAGCGCCGCCGCAGCCCCGCCACGATCGCGTCCGCGACCGCCCCCGGGGTGGTGGCGAGCGGTGCCTCCTCGCGTCCTGCCGTCATCCGTGACCGTACGAAGCCGGGGCGTACGACCATCACGTGCACCCCGGTCCCCTGCAGGGCGTCGCCGAGCCCCTGTGCGAAGACGTCCAGGCCCGCCTTGCTGGAGCCGTAGATGAAGTCGGCGCGCCGGGCACGTTCGCCGGCGACCGAGGAGAGCACCACCAGCGAACCGTGGCCCTGCGCCTGGAGCGCGCCGGCGCACACCAGCCCCGCGGAGACCGCTCCCGTGTAGTTGGTCTGCGCGACCCGGACCGCGGCGAGCGGCTCCTCCTCGTCCCGCGCCTGGTCGCCCAGGACGCCGAAGGCCAGCAGCACCATGTCGATGTCCCCCTCGGTGAAGAGCTTCCCGAGCACCTCCGCGTGGGAGGCGGAGTCGAGCGCGTCGAAGGCGACGGTGCGGACATCGGCGCCCAGCTCGCGCAGGCCGGCCGCGGCGTGCTCCAGGGCGGAGGAGGGCCGTCCGGCCAGCAGGACGGTCCGGGTGCGGCGGGCGATCAGCCGCCGCGCGGTGGCCAGGCCGATCTCCGAGGTGCCGCCGAGGACGAGCAGGGACTGCGGGGCACCGAAGGCGTCCTTCACGGGATAACTCCTAGCGGGGATGGCCGACAGACAGGGTCGTGACCGTATCGCCCGAGAAAACCCAATTGCGGGATTTGTTACAGGACTCACCGAAATGGGTGATTGGTGGCGTGGGAGGCCCCAGGCACCGGTTTTCTGCGCCCGGAAGGGTACGCGTACGTCATGGACTGGCTGAAGAAACTTCCCGTCATCGGGCCGCTCGCCGCACGACTGATGGAGACCCACGCCTGGCGCACCTACGAGACGCTGGACCGGGTCCACTGGACCAGGCTCGCCGCGGCGATCACCTTCCTCAGCTTCCTGGCGCTCTTCCCGCTGATCGCGGTCGGCGCGGCGATCAGCGCCGCGCTGCTCTCCCCCCAGCAAGTCGACACGATCAAGGAGAAGCTCGCCGACCAGGTTCCCGGCATCTCGGACCAGCTCGGCATCGACAACCTCGTGGCCCACGCGGGCACGGTGGGAGTCGTGGCCGGTGCGCTGCTGCTCTTCACCGGCATCGGCTGGATCGGCTCGATGCGGGACTGTCTGCGCGCCGTGTGGGAGAAGGACGACGTGGACGAGGGGAACCCGGTCGTCCGCAAGCTCAAGGACGCCGGTCTGCTGTTCGGCCTCGGCGGAGCGGTGCTGGTGACGCTCGCCGTGTCCACCGTCGCCTCCACGGCCATCGGCTGGACGGTCGACCGCCTGGGCATCCCCGAGAACGGCGTGGGAGGGGTGCTGCTCCAGGTGGCCGCCGTGGTCGTGGCGGTCTTCGCCGACTTCCTGATCCTGCTCTACCTGCTGACCCTGCTGCCCGGGGTGGAGCCGCCGCGCCGGCGGCTGATGGTGGCCGGTCTGGTCGGCGCGGTCGGCTTCGAACTGCTCAAGCTGCTGCTCGGCAGCTATATGCGGGACGTCGCGTCGAAGAGCATGTACGGCGCCTTCGGGGTGCCCATCGCGCTCCTCCTCTGGATCAACTTCAGCGCGAAGCTGCTGCTGGTCTGCGCCGCCTGGACCGCGACGCCGAGCAGGAAGAACGTGACGGGCCCAGCGGACGGGGAGGGCGAGGACGTCAGCGACGGGGAGGGCGAGGACGTCAGCGACGGGGGAGACGACGCACCAGGTCGGGCAGCGGCAAGCGCCGGTTGACCAGGAACACCCCGGCCGCCAGGACCAGCAGCACCCCGCCGACGACCGACAGCGCGGTCCAGACCCCGGTGGAGCCGGCCGGGGCGGCGGTGGCCGCCGCGGCCGCGTGCTTCTTCTTCTCGGCCTTGTCCGCGCCCGCCGCGGGTTCGGTGCCCTTCGCGGTCACGGCGGACTTCGGCGGTACCAGCTCGCCGACCGGGGTCACCTTGCCACTGGCGGAGAAACCCCAGTCGAGCAGGTGGGCGGCCTCCTTGTAGACGGCGTGGCTCTCCTCGGACGAGGGGTTCATGACCGTCACCAGCAGCACCTTCCCGTCGCGTTCGGCGATTCCGGTGAAGGTGTTGCCCGCGTGGGTGGTGTAGCCGTTCTTGACGCCGGCGATGCCCTGGTACGGATCCACCCCGATGTCCCCGGTGATCAGTCGGTTGGTGTTCCGGATCTCGAAGCTCTCCCGCTTCTTGCCCTTCTTCTGCTCGCCGGGGAACGTCGCCGTGGCCGTCGCCGCGTACTCGCGGAAGTCGGCCTTCTGCATCCCGCTCCGGGCGAACAGCGTCAGGTCGTACGCGCTGGAGACCTGCTTCGGGGAGTCGTAGCCGTCGGGTGAGACGACCGTCGTGTCCAGGGCCTGGAGCTCCTCGGCGTGACGCTGCATCGCCGCGACCGTCGCGGGCACGCCGCCGTACATCTCGGACAGCACATGCACCGCGTCGTTGCCGGACTGCAGGAACACACCGAGCCACAGGTCGTGGACCGTGTAGATGTGGTCCTCCTTGACGCCCACCAGGCTGCTGCCCTCACCGACGCCGGAGAGTTCCTCCTCGGTCACCCGATGGGTCAGGGTCTTCGGCTGCAGGGCGGGAAGCACCGTGTCGGCGAAGAGCATCTTCAGGGTGGAGGCGGGTGCCAGCCGCCAGTGCGCGTTGTGGGACGCGAGCACCTGGCCGTTCTCCGCGTCGGCGACGATCCACGACCGTGCGCTGAGTTCCTTCGGCAGGACCGGGGCGCCCGGCCCCAGGGCGACCTGGGTGCCCACCACGCCCAGCCGCTCGCCGCCCACGGTCGACATCGGACCGGTCGGCTTCGGCTGATTGTCGTCGGTCTTGTCCTTGTCGGCCGCCCCCGCGGGACTGACGACACATACGGACAGCAACGCAGCAGAGAGGACCGTCATCACGGTCTTTTTCAAGGCAGGCACGATCGGAAACGTACAGGGAGTTGCCGAGGATGGGGACCCGGATGGGCTGACCCGCCGGGCATACCGCCGGGACAGCCCACCCCGGGCGTTCGCGCGGGAGCGCGACGGCGATACTGAACCCATGAAGCTCAGCCGCCCCGTTTCCTGGTTCCTGCTCGTCTTCGGAGCGTGGAGCTGGGTCATCTGGGTCACCTTTGTCAAGAATCTCTGGAAGGACGGCAGCGGGCTCGCGTTCGACGACGCGGGCGACCCGACTGCGTACTTCTGGGTCCATCTGCTGCTCGCCATCACCTCGTTTCTTCTGGGGACGGCTGTAGGGGTGATCGGGTTCCGTGGTGTCAGGGCTTTGCGTCGCGAAGGAAGATGACGTGCCGGGCGCGGGTCGCCGTCCGGACAGGATCGTTTCAGCGGGGGAGCGTACGTGGTTGTGGTCTTCGTACTCGTGGCGGTCGCGGTTTTCGCGCTGCTGGCAGGAGTACACCGATATGTGTGGCGCCGGCTGATCGGTGACACGACGGAGAAGGGCAGCCTCGCGCGCCGCGTGGGCACCGTCGCGGCCTTCGTGCTGCCGCTGCTGTCCGTCGGGGCCTTCATGTCCAGCCGGGCCGGGTTCCCCTTCTGGCTGCAGCAGGTGCTGGCCTGGCCGGGCTACATGTGGCTGGCCGCCCTGCTCTACCTGACGCTCGCTCTGCTGGTGGGAGAGGCCGTACGCCCCCTGCTGCGCCGGCTGCTCGCCCGCCGGGCCCGGGTGGACGGGCGCGCGCCCGCGGACCAGGCCGCCGTCACCACCGTGGCGGCCGCCGAGCCCGACTCCGTGCCGGACGGCGGCGGCAGCACCCGTACGGACGTCGCGCCGCGCACCGAGACCCCCGCCCCGTCCGTCGCCGACCCCTCGCGGCGGCTGTTCGTCGCCCGCACCGTCGGCGGAGCCGCCGCCCTCGCCGGGCTCGGCACCGTCGGCTACGGCACCTACGGGGTGCTGCGCGGCCCCCGGACCAAGCGGATCACCGTCCCGCTCGCCGGACTGCCGCGCTCCGCCCACGGCTTCCGGATCGCGGTGGTCAGCGACATCCACCTCGGCCCCATCCTGGGCCGCGCCCACACCCGGCGGATCGTCGACGCGATCAACGCCACCAACTCCGACCTGGTCGCCGTCGTCGGGGACCTCGTCGACGGATCCGTCGCCGATCTCGGGTCCGCGGCCGAGCCGCTCGCCGGGCTCGAGGCCCGCCACGGCAGCTACTTCGTCACCGGTAACCACGAGTACTTCTCCGGCGCCGCCGAGTGGGTCGACCACGTACGGGAGCTGGGTCTGCACCCGCTGGAGAACGCCCGCGTCGAGATCGCCGGCTTCGACCTCGCCGGAGTCAACGACGTCGCGGGTGAGAGCGAGGGCCAGGGCCCCGACTTCGCCCGCGCGCTCGGCGACCGGGACCGCAGCCGCGCCTCCGTCCTCCTCGCGCACCAGCCCGTCGTCATCGACGAGGCCGTCGAGTACGGCGTCGGCCTCCAGCTCTCCGGTCACACGCACGGGGGCCAGCTCTGGCCCGGGAACCTGCTGGCGGAGCTGGCCAACCCGACCGTCGCCGGATACGAACGCTACGGCGACACCCAGCTGTACGTCTCGCGGGGTGCGGGAGCCTGGGGGCCGCCCGTGCGCGTCGGCGCGCCCTCCGACATCACGGTGGTGGAGCTCGCTTCCCCGCAGGCCTGACCCCGCAGCCTGTGAGCGCCTGACCTGGTCTTCCGTAGGTGGATACGGCACGCTCCGCACGGACGACCAGGTCGACGGCTCGGGCCCGTACCCCCTGAAGTCGTCCGTGTGTCCGGCGGCTGTGGGAACTCAGCTGGCTCCGACGTCCCGCGCACCCCGCGCGGGCGCCCCGGGCATGAACTCCACCAGCACGTCGTGGACCTGCCGCACGAGGGGGCGCAGTACCCGGAAGCGGGAGAGCGCGATCGCCCGGGCGGCGATCGGCGCGGTGCGCTCGACGAGCCGACGGCTGCGTTCCGTGCCATCGGACCGGTCGTAGACCCAGAACAGCACGAGGCCCATCTGCATCAGCCACATCAACTGCGGCAGCAGTACGGCCAGTTCAGGGTCGGCCTTGGCCGAGGAGCCGGACAGGCAGCGTTCGTGCACCGAGATGACCGCCTCGCGGGCCGCGGCCGAATCCTGGGAGAAGGGGGAGAGCGGGCTGTCCGGGTCCGCGGCGTTCTTGAAGAACTGCGCGGCGAAGCGGTGGTACGGCCCGGCCACGTCCAGCCAGCTGAGCAGCACGCCCCGGATGCGTACGGTCAGATCCCGGTCCCCGGCCAGGACGGGCTGCACCGCCACCTCGTGCTCCGCGGCGAGCCGGTCGTAGAAGCCCTGGACCAGGTGTTCCTTCGACGAGAAGTAGTAGTAGGCGTTCCCGACGGAGACACCTGCCTCCTGGGCGACGGCCCGCATCGTCGTCCGGTCGTAACCGCGCTCCTCGAAGAGGCGGAGCGCGGTCTCCAGGATCAGGGTGCGGGTCTGCTCGCTCTTCGGCGCCTTGGGCTCTTTCTCCTGCTTCACCACGGTCCCCAGGCTAACCGGGAGATCACTCTCCGCCGGATCCGGGCGGCCGGCCCGGTCTCAGGCGCTCAGCGAACGCGCGGTGTTGACCTGGGACATGACCCACTGGAAGGTCTCGGGCCCCGTCGCCGGAATCATCGTCGCGTGGTGCCGTCCACCGCTGGTGACCGTGATCTGCACGAAGCCGGTCGTGCGCTTCTCCTTCATCAGGAGGAAGAGCAGGCCGATGAGGCAGAACAGCGCGAAGACGATCGCCAGCACGATGCCCACGGTGGGGATCTTCTCCTCCGTGCGCGACATGTCGGTCGCCGTCCACACCGCGCCCTTGAGCGGGAGGGTGCCGGACGGGGTCACGATGCCGTCGTTCATCACCGTGATGTCACCGAGCGAGAGCATCGGCACTCCGCCGCCGCCCTGCTGCACCGGCAGGTTGAAGCCGGGCTCCGTCGGCTGTCCGGGGCTCGGATAGCCGTACCCGGGGCCGGGCTGCGCAGCGGACTCGGGGAGCGGCTGCGGATAGCCGTACGCGGGAGTGGCGCCCGGCGCCGGGTAACCGTAGCCCTGGCCGTCCGGCATCGTGGGCGGGTTGCCCGGCGGCTGGGGCGGGCCCCACTTGTATGAGTCGTCCGCGTACGGATTCGGATCGCTCATGACGTTCCCCGTTCTCCATCAAGCCATCTGCTCCCGTGCTGTGCTGCTCCGGGAGAGGTGAGCCGGTCACCGGCTCCGCACGACCGTACCGTCCCGGCCCGTGCGATGCACCAAGAGGCCCCGCTTCCCGCACGGTTCGTGTGCGGAACGGGGCCTCTTGGCAACGCGTGGGTCAGAAGCGGCGGGTGATGAGCGCGCGCTTCACTTCCTGGATCGCCTTGGTGACCTCGATGCCACGCGGGCAGGCGTCCGTGCAGTTGAACGTCGTGCGGCAACGCCACACACCGTCACGGTCGTTGAGGATCTCCAGCCGCTGCTCGCCGGCGTCGTCACGCGAGTCGAAGATGAAGCGGTGCGCGTTGACGATGGCCGCCGGGCCGAAGTACTGGCCGTCGTTCCAGAACACCGGGCACGAGGACGTGCACGCGGCGCACAGGATGCACTTGGTGGTGTCGTCGAAGCGCTCACGGTCCTCGGGGGACTGCAGGCGCTCGCGGGTCGGCTCGTTCCCCTTGGTGATGAGGAAGGGCATGACGTCGCGGTAGGCCTGGAAGAACGGGTCCATGTCGACCACGAGGTCCTTGAGGACCGTGAGGCCCTTGATGGCCTCGACCGTGATCGGCTTCTCCGGGTTGATGTCCTTGATCAGCGTCTTGCAGGCGAGCCTGTTCTTGCCGTTGATCCGCATCGCGTCGGAGCCGCAGATGCCGTGCGCGCAGGAACGGCGGAAGGTCAGAGTGCCGTCCTGCTCCCACTTGATCTTGTGAAGGGCGTCGAGTACACGCTCCTTCGGGTCGATCGAGATCTGGAAGTCCTGCCACTGGACCTCGTCGGACACCTCCGGGTTGAAGCGGCGGATCCGGAACGTGGCCGTGATGTACGGGGTGTCGGCGAAGCCGGCCTCGGCCTTGTCGGTCTTTTCCAGGGTCGGGGTAGCCATCAGTACTTACGCTCCATCGGCTGGTAGCGGGTCGTCACGACCGGCTTGTAGTCGAGCCGGATCGACTCGGTGCCGTCGTCCGCGACCTCGCGGTACGCCATGGTGTGGCGCATGAAATTGACGTCGTCGCGGTTCGGGAAGTCCTCGCGGTAGTGACCACCGCGGGACTCCTTGCGGGCCAGCGCGGAGGTCGCCATGACCTCGGCCAGGTCGAGCAGGTTGCCCAGCTCGACGGCCTCCAGCAGGTCGGTGTTGAACCGCTTGCCCTTGTCCTGGATGGACACGTCGAGGTACCGCTTGCGCAGCTCGGCGATCTTGTCGACGGCCGTCTTGATCGTCTGCTCGGTGCGGAACACCATCACGTTGGCGTCCATGCACTCCTGCAGCTCCAGGCGCAGCTCGGAGACGCGCTCGGTGCCGGTGGAGTTACGCAGCCGCTCGACCTGGTCGACGACCAGCTGGGCCGGGTTCTCCGGAAGCTCGACGAAGTCGTTCTTCGTGGAGTACTCGGCGGCGGCGATGCCGGAGCGGCGTCCGAAGACGTTGATGTCGAGCAGCGAGTTGGTGCCCAGGCGGTTGGCGCCGTGCACGGAGACACAGGCGACCTCGCCGGCGGCGTACAGGCCCGGGACGACGGTGGTGTTGTCGGCCAGCACCTCGCCCTCGACGTTGGTCGGGATGCCGCCCATGGCGTAGTGCGCGGTCGGCTGGATCGGGATCGGGTCCGTGTAGGGCTCGATGCCGAGGTACGTACGCGCGAACTCGGTGATGTCCGGCAGCTTGGCGTCCAGCTGCTCCGGCGGGAGGTGCGTGAGGTCGAGGTAGACGTGGTCGCCCTCGGGGCCGCAGCCGCGGCCCTCACGGATCTCGGTGTAGATGGAGCGGGACACGACGTCACGGGACGCGAGGTCCTTCATGACCGGCGCGTACTTCTCCATGAAGCGCTCACCGTCCTTGTTGCGGAGGATGCCGCCCTCACCACGGGCGCCCTCCGTCAGCAGGATGCCCATGCGCCAGATGCCCGTCGGGTGGAACTGGAAGAACTCCATGTCCTCCAGCGGCAGACCCCGGCGGTAGCAGGCGGCCTGGCCGTCACCGGTCAGGGTGTGCGCGTTCGACGTCACCTTGAAGAACTTGCCGGTGCCGCCCGAGGCGTAGATGACCGACTTCGCCTGGAAGACGTGGATCTCGCCGGTGGCCAGCTCGTAGGCGACGACGCCGGCGGACTTCTTGACGCCGTCCTCCTCGACGACCAGCTGGTCCAGGACGTAGAACTCGTTGAAGAACTCCACGCCCTCCTTGACGCAGTTCTGGTAGAGCGTCTGGAGGATCATGTGGCCGGTGCGGTCGCCCGAGTAGCAGGCGCGACGGACCGGGGCCTCACCGTGGCCACGGGTGTGACCGCCGAAGCGGCGCTGGTCGATCTTGCCCTCGGGCGTACGGCCGAACGGCAGGCCCATCTTCTCGAGGTCGAGGACCGCGTCGATGGCCTCCTTCGCCAGGATCTCGGCGGCGTCCTGGTCGACCAGGTAGTCGCCGCCCTTGATCGTGTCGAAGGTGTGCCACTCCCAGTTGTCCTCCTCCACGTTGGCGAGCGCGGCGGCCATGCCGCCCTGCGCGGCGCCCGTGTGGGAGCGGGTGGGGTAGAGCTTCGTCAGCACGGCGGTGCGGCTGCGCTTCGTCGACTCGATGGCCGCGCGCATACCGGCGCCGCCGGCGCCGACGATGACGGTGTCGTACTTGTGGATCTGCATGGTTTTCCTCTGGTCCCTCTGTCCCGGCGCCTAGCGGATGTTCGGGTCGAAGGTGAAGATCACCAGCGTGCCCAGCAGGACGGTGAACACCGTGGCGGTGTACAGGAGCATCTTCAGCCAGAAGCGGGTGTTGTCCCGTTCGGCGTAGTCGTTGATGACCGTACGGAGGCCGTTGGCGCCGTGGAGCATGGCGAGCCACAGCATCGTCAGGTCCCAGACCTGCCAGAACGGCGAGGCCCAGCGGCCGGCCACGAACGCGAAGCCGATCTTGGACACGCCGCCGTCCAGCACCAGCTGGATCAGCAGGTGGCCGAGGACGAGGACGACCAGCACGATGCCCGACAGGCGCATGAAGAGCCAGGCGTACATCTCGAAGTTGGTGCGCGAACCCTTGGGGGTGTTGCCCGTGCGCTTGCGCGGGGGCTCGATCACCGGGGCCGGGTTGTCGACGTCGAACAGGCTTACGCCCTCGACGTCACCGATCGCGGAAGAAGGTGTCTCGGTGGACATCGGCCTCAGCTCCCGAAGACTTCACGTACGGCGTGTCCGAGGACGGGGTACAGGGCCCCGACCATCAGCACGATCCAGATACCCAGAACGGTCCAGAGCATCTGCTTCTGGTAGCGCGGGCCCTTGGCCCAGAAGTCCACGGCGACGATCCGGAGACCGTTCAGCGCGTGGAAGAGGATTGCGGCCACCAGGCCGTACTCGAGCAGTGCGACGAGCGGGGTCTTGTAGGTGGCCACGACATCGTCGTACGCCTCAGGGGAGACACGCACGAGGGCGGTGTCCAGGACGTGTACGAACAGGAAGAAGAAAATGAGGACACCGGTGACTCGATGAGCCACCCAGGACCACATGCCTTCCCGGCCGCGGTACAGCGTTCCAGCCGGCACGGAAGAACCCTCCGGGAGCGGGGATTGGGGTCGGCCGGCTTGACTGTCGGTCTGACCCGGCCGGGTACGGTCCACCGGCCCTGGCCATCGTAGCGACGCTTTGTCGGTTCCATGGCGGCGGGGCCTCCGGTGTGATCAAAGCGGCAGCCAAACAGGCACGGACGGGCTACCGGGGGTCATATGCCACCGGGGGGAGCGGGCCGGGGGCCAGGCTCGCCTCCGTCACCAGCTCGATGATGCGGCCCCGGGCGAGTCGCCGCATCTCCTCCGCGGTCAGGGAGCGCTCCTCGTCCGGTTCGTGAGCCAGCCGGGTACGGATGGCGGCCAGCACCTGGTCGACGTGCTGGGAGGGGCGCAGGCCGTCGAGGCAGATCACGAAGGCGTGGCCGAACCGGCTCTCGTACGCGGCGTGCGCGGCGCGTAGCGCCAGATGGGCGGCCCGGGGCGCGTCGTGGTGCAGGCAGGGGGCGCTCTCCGAGGCGAGCGCCTCGGAGAGATCGGCGGGCGCGAGGTCGTACCCCGCCTCGTCGGAGGCGGCGAGCAGCGTGTCCAGGTCCGGATAGGGGCGGTGGGCGGCCATCCGCTGCGCCCAGCGGCTGCTGCCGCAGCACTCCAGCAGGGCCGCTTCCGCCAGGTCCCGGGGCCAGGCGTTGAAGCGGGCGAGCCCGCTCGAGTGGGCATGTCGGCGGGTACTCACGGACACTGGTTCCGGTACGGGGGCCTCCACCGGGGCCTCCCGAAGGGCCGGGGCGGAACCCCGGTTCTGGACGGGAACGGCCGTCCGCCCCGCCTGCTGCGGTGGTTTCGGCAGGTCGGCATGGGACTCGCTGGACCTGGACAGCGGGACTCCTCGAATGAATGACTTCTGTGACCCTGGAGAGGGGTCGGAGAGCGACGAGGTTGCGCGGGGTGGGAGTGAAGACTGTTTCCTGTACCCGTCACGCTAGCGATGCTGAGCGTCACGCAACCCAAGGGCGTGAGAAATTCACCTGGACGGGAGAGTTTCGGAACGCTTGATGGACGAAATAGCGGGGGAAATGCCCGACTTTCTCACTCTCTTTGCATGGTTTATCCCCCGATCCGGAGGTTTCTGACCGATGTCGCCTTCACGTGCACCCCTGGTGGCCGGAGCCGCTGTCGCGGTGGCAGCAGCCGTCACCCTGACCGTCGTCGTCTGGCCCGAGGGCTCCGGCCCCGGCGCCGGGAACGGCGCGTCCGCGTCGTCCCGCACCTCCGCCGCACCGTCGCCCACCCGGAGCTACCCGCTCTCCACGACGCCGCGGACGATACCCGCGGTCCGGGAGCACACCGCCGCGCGCGGGCCTGGCTGGAAGCCGGCCAAGGACAGTGCGGTCGTCGCGGCCGACCCAGAGCTCGCCGACGAGGCGAAGCTGCTCGCCGAGGAGCTGAAGATCGGCTACCGGGGCGAGAAGTCCGCCCGTTCCGGCGACGTCGAGCTGGCGCTCACGGCCTCGGGCAAGGGCGGCCCGGAGTCGTACACCCTGAAGACCGAGGACAACCGGGTCACGATCAGCGGTCCCGGGGAGGCGGGCGTCTTCTACGGCACCCGCACCCTCAAGCAGTCGCTGAACACCGACAGCACCGTGCCCGAGGGCGTGGTGCGCGACACCCCCGACCGGCCGCAGCGCGGGCTCAACCTCGACATCGCGCGCAAGCACTACTCCGCGGACTGGATCGAGGCCCGGCTGCGCGAGATGGCCGACCTCAAGCTCAACCAGCTCGGCCTCCACTTCTCCGACGACCAGGCCTTCCGGATCGAGTCCGATTCGCACCCCGAGGTGGTCGCCGAGGAGCACCTCACCAAGGCGGAGGTCCGCCGGATCGTGAACCTCGCCCGGAGCCTCCACATCACGGTCGTCGGCGAGATCGACTCGCCCGGACACCTCGGGGCGGTTCTGAAGGCGCACCCCGATCTGCAACTGCGCAACACCCAGGGCACCGCCCGCCAGGGGGCCATCGACATCTCAAAGGCCGAATCGGCCGAGATCGTCGACGACCTGCTCCGCGAGTACGCCGAGCTCTTCCCCGGCCGCTGGTTCCACGTCGGCGCCGACGAGTACCAGGCGCTGACGGTCAGCGACCCGGCCGCCTCCTACCCGCAGCTCGCCGCCGCCGCCCGCGAGAAGCACGGCGACGGTGCCACCGTCCAGGACCTCACGGAGGGCT
The DNA here is from genome assembly GCF_042871445.1 of Streptomyces sp. NPDC005794. Taxonomy (NCBI): domain Bacteria; kingdom Bacillati; phylum Actinomycetota; class Actinomycetes; order Kitasatosporales; family Streptomycetaceae; genus Streptomyces; species Streptomyces sp. NPDC005794. Next base: position 299,576 of record NZ_JBIAIN010000007.1, on the reverse strand, counting down.
GGCTGAACGACCGGGCGGCGGTGCTCCGCGAGGCGGAGAAGATCCCCAAGGCCTGGAACGACGGCTTCTTCAGCGGCGGCACGGTCACCGCGGCCGAGGACATCGAGGTCGAGTACTGGACCGGCAAGGAGATCGGCGCCCGGCCGCCCCAGGAGTACCTCGCCGAGGGCCGCAAGGTGATCAACCTCAACGACGAGTTCCTCTACTACGTGCTCGGCGAGCCCAACGACTTCACGTATCCGACGGGCGAGCGGATCTACGAGCAGTGGACCCCGCTGGTCCTGCGCGGTACCGAGCCGGTGGCCGCGCGCTACTCGAAGCAGATCCTGGGCGGCCGGTTCGCGGTCTGGGGCGACTTCCCGAACGCGCAGACGCAGGCGCAGGTGGCGGAAGGGATCCGGATGCCGCTGAACGCGGTCTCCCAGAAGCTGTGGGACCCGCAGGAGCCGAAGCTGACCTGGGCGCAGTTCGAAGAACTCGCGGACGAGGTCCGCTGAGGTCCGGGCACTCCCCGGGCTCCATGTGCCGCGCGCCCTGGGGAGGGGCGCGCGGCACATGCGCTTCGTTGACCCGTTTTCGCGCTTCCCCGTGGTGCCGGGCGGGAAGAATGACAGCCGGGTGCCACGGGGGGAGCATGAGGTGGGTTTCTGGGGCTGCTATCTGGTGGGCCGCAGCGGTGAGCCGCTCATCGGCCACCCGGCGTTGCGGGACGCGCGCGACCGGCTGACGCTGCGGGAGTACCGCGCGGACGGCTGGCAGGTCTGGTCCCATCCCACGGAGCCCTCGCTGGGCAGCATGACCGCGCTGGCCGACGCCGCGCGGGCGCCGGTCCTTCTCGGCTTCGTCATGGACGGTGCCTGCGTGGCCGTCGAGGCCTCGGCGCCGTACAGCGGATCCTGGTACGCCTGCCTCGGCAGGACACCGATGGCCGCGCTTCTCGACCGGGACGGCACCGCGCTCGAGGACCTTTTCCTGCCACCCGAGGACGCGGCGGCCCGGGCGGTCGAGTGGGCGGCCGAATCCGGCCGGGGAGTCCTCGAAGGGCCCCTGCTCGAACTGCTGCGTATCGAGCGGCCCGAGCAGTCCGCGGAGGTGCTTTTCTTCGCTTTTCTGGACCGTCTGGGCGTCGAGAGCCTGTCGGACTGACGCTTTGCTGTGATGCCCCGTGTCGGACGAGTGACGCTTTTCAGCCATCTGGCGCAGTACGCGGTGACGGGAGTGGTGTGCTCCCGGGGACCGAGGGCCGGACGGGCCGATGGGGGCGATGTCGATGAGTCTGCTGGAGCTGATCGCCGGTGCCGACGAGCGGGGTCTGGCGGCGAGCGGGGTCGCCTGTCTGGACCGCTGCCTTCCGTCGCCGGCGGACGGGAGCGAGCCGGAGCCGCTGCGCTCGCTCTGGGCGGGCTGTGAGAGCGGCGCGGAATGGGCCGCCCGGCTCGACGCCGTACACGCGGCGCTGGAAGGCCCCGCAGCGGGCGACGCCACGGCGGCGCGCGTCCGGGTGCTGTTCGGCGAGGCCCCCCGGGACTTCGCCGTCGGACCGCTGCGCGCGTGGGCGGACGCCTGCTCGCTCCTCGCGCTGGAGATCCACCGGGAGTTCGACTTCCCCGCCGGTGACGGCACGGTGGCGTCCCTGCGCCATCTGGCCGACGGCGCCGGCGGTGCCACCGGCAGTGGTCCGCTCGTCACGGGAGAACTCCGCCGCCAGGCCGAGATCCTGGAGAGCCTCGCCGAGACCGCCGGACCGGCGGGCGGCGGTACGGGCCTGCGCCGGATCCTGGATCTGTCGACCGAGGGCCGTCGGGTACTGCGCGCGGTGATGTCCCGCCGCGCTCGCGGCCGTGGCCGGCCCGGTGACGCGTCCCCGGAGTGAGGTCCGAAGGTGCGCCGCGAGGGGGAGGGGACAACGACCGGGGCCGCCACCACCTGGGTGTTCCCGCCTGTTCCTGGCCGCTGTCGGTCATGCGCGGTCACGTGTCCGACCGCTGAGGAGAAGACCGACGGGCCTTGATCCCGACCACGCCCTCGTCGGCGCCGCCGACCTCGAGCGCGCCCCGCCGGCCACGCGCTGGTCATCCGAGGGGCCCGGTGCCCGCGTTCTGCCTGGGCGGACGGGGAAAGGGGACGACGGCCGGGGCCGCCACCCCCCACAGGAGAGGCCCCGGCCGTCTTCCACAGGGCCGCAGAGCGACCCCGTACTCATCTCAGCGCCACGGGTGCGTTTTCTGTCACACCGCCCTGGGTCAGGAGACAGTTGCGGGTTGTACAAGTCATGGACGGGACACCGTCCGACCACGTAGCGTGCTGAGTCGCGCAGGGTGGCGCAGTAGTGGTGACCAGCTACGATTCGAATCAGCAGGGCGGGTTGAGGAAGTGCTGGGGGACGACGCGGAGCTGACCGCCGCGGTGCTCGCGGCACAGGACGGGGACGAAGACGCCTTCCGGACTGTGTACCGCGCCGTGCACCCACGGCTGTTGGGCTACATACGGACGCTGGTCGGCGACTCGGACGCCGAGGACGTGGCGTCCGAGTCCTGGCTGCAGATAGCGCGTGACCTCGGCCGGTTCAGCGGCGACGCCGACCGGTTCCGCGGCTGGGCCGCGCGGATAGCGCGCAACCGCTCGCTCGATCACATACGGATGCGGGGAAGGCGCCCCGCTGTCGGCGGTGACGAGAGTGAACTGGCGAGCGAGGCCGCCGAGTCCGACACCGCGAGCGAGGCGCTGGAGTCGCTGGCCACCGGACGCGCCATGTCCCTCATCGCGCAGCTGCCGCAGGACCAGGCCGAGGCGGTCGTGCTCCGCGTGGTGATGGGTCTCGACGCGAAGAGCGCGGCCCGGACGCTGGGCAAGCGGCCCGGCGCGGTGCGCACCGCCGCGCACCGCGGACTGAAGCGGCTGGCGGAGCTGGTCGGCGCGGACCCCGGCTCGGAGGACGAAATTCCGGCGGCGGGCGCGGAACTCGGCGCCGTACCCTCGCAACGCCCTGGCCGTCAGGGTGCGGTGGCGCCCGCCGGTGTGACGCATTCGCGTCCGTGGACGCAGAAGGACATGTGATGGCCGACGAGCAGCAGGAGTGGCTTGACGCGGACGCGGCGGAGAAGTTGCTCCGTGGCGAGTCCGTCGAGCCCGTCGACGATCACGCGAGAACCGAGGCCCGGCAGCTGGAGGCCGCGGTGCTCGCCCTGCGGACCCCGGGCCCGGCCGATGGCGAACTGCCCGGCGAGGCCGCCGTGCTGGCCGCCTTCCGCGAGGCGTCCCTGGCCGGGAAACGGGCCGGCGCTGTGCGTCCCGCCGGGCTCGCGGGGCAGCAGGACGCGCTGCGCACCGTACGGATGGGGAAGGCGCCCAAGGCCACGCTCCGGCGTCCGCGCTGGACCCGTCCGGTGCGCTACGGCCTTGCCGTCTCGCTCGCCGGGTGCGCGCTCGGCGGGGTGGCGGTCGCCGGGGGCACGGGCATGCTTCCCGCACCGTTCGGCGGCCAGGGCTCGCCGGTTCCGGCGACGTCCGTCTCCGCGGCCGCGTCGCCCGAGGAACTGGGCGTCGAGGTGCCCGATGGCAGTGAACCCTCGCCCCTGCCCCCCGCCGTGCCCGGTGAGCCCAGCCCGCCGGCGGCCGCGGACGAGCCGGACGCCGGGACGGCCGGGAGCGACGGGCGGACCGGGCAGGACGGCGGCGCGACGGAGCGCGAGGACGAGGCCCCGGACAGCGTCACCGGTGGCACCGACGCCACCGGTGACGCCGAGAACGGTTCGGACGGACGCGAGGTGCCCGGACGGCCCCCGGCCGAGGTGTACAAGAAGTCGGTCAAGGCCTGCCGCGACTACCGTGCGGACGCCCTGAGCCGGCCGGACGAGCGACGGCTCCTCGAACTGGCGGACGGGGAAGCCAATCTGGACCGCTTCTGTGACCAGCTCCTGGGTACGGACGACCGTGACGGCGGTGGCGCGGAGGACGGCAAGAGCGGCGACAGCGACAAGGACACGGGCGGGAGCGGCGGCGCGGAAAGCGGTGCGGACAACGACGGGGACGGCGAGAGCTCTCTCCCCGCGGTCTCCTTGCGTACGCCTTCCGCTCTCCCCTCGGCAACGCGCTGACCTGCTGGAACACGTCAGCTGTAACGTTCTCCGGCACTCCGACGCAGTAGTGAGTGCCGACTGGTCATCGGCCGCGCGAAAGAGCCGGGGTTCCCCCCGTACCTTCGGCTCAGCGCATCCGGCGCGGGCGGGACACGTTCCCCCGGTCCCGCCCGCGCCCCTGACCCGCTCGCACGTCTACCAGTGGACGACGACCTTGTCGCCGTTCCGCACCTGGGCGTAGAGCGACGCGATCTTCCCCTCGTCCCGTACGTTCACACAGCCGTGCGAGGCGCCGTTGTAGCCGCGGGCCGCGAAGTCCGAGGAGTAGTGCACCGCTTGGCCGCCGCTGAAGAACATGGCGTACGGCATGGGGGAGTCGTAGAGCGTAGAGACGTGGTGGCGGGACTTCCAGTACACCGAGAAGACGCCGTCACGGGTGGGCGTGTACTGCGAGCCGAACCGCACGTCCATCGACGAGACGACCTTGCCGTCGATCATCCAGGACAGCGAGCGGCTGTTCTTGCTGATGCACAGGACCCGGCCCGTCATGCAGCGGGCGTCGGGTTTCGCGGCCGTCGGCTCGGCGGCCGGCGGGTCGAGTTCCTTCGCCGTCGGCTGCCGCGTCATCGCGAGCAGCCGCTCCCAGGTCACCGTGTCGGTCCTCCCCGTGCGGGAGAGGCCCCGCTTGCCCTGGAAGGACTGGACGGACGCGACGGTCGTGGTGCCGTAGTAGCCGGTGGGGCTGCGGCCGAAGTGGCCGATCTGGCGCAGCCTGGCCTGGAGCTCCCGTACCCGCTTGCCGCGGTCGCCGACGGACATCAGGGTGCTGGGCTCCGGAGAGGGCCGTGCGCTCGGCGTCCGTGGGGGAGTGGCCGAGGGGCTCGGCGATCCGCTGCCCGGCTTGGCGTCGTCCGTGGGGCGCGGGGATATGGGGCGTGGCGACGCGGGGGGCGGGGAGGTCTTCGCGGGGAGTGCGGAGGCTTCCGCCGCCCCCACCTTCTCGACCTCGCAGCCCGCCGTCAGCGTGGCCAGCGCGAGTACGCCGACGGCTGCCACGGCCGCCGTGCGTACTCTGCGCGCGTACCTGTTCGTCCGTGTGCGTCTCATGCTCTTCCCTCCGGCTCGCCCGTCGCGGGCCGTGCCCGGCCCGTTGTGCGTGACCCGTGGCGCGGCGCGGATGTCTCATGAGACGAATTCCCGTCCCGCACGGTTGCCGAATCCTGCGCGTGAGGGGAAGTGTGCGTCCGGACCTCGTGGTAGTGCTGTGAGGAAGGTCCCGGCACAGGGCTCCCGCAGGCCGTGGCGCCGCCGCCGGAGTCCGTCGCGAGGCGTGTTACCGATGAATGGCTTGAGCGGGAGGCACAGCAGATGACGCGTGAGTCCGAGTCGGGACTGCCCATCGAGCCGGTGTACGGGCCGGAGGCGCTCGACGGCTGGCGGGCCGAGGAGAAGCTGGGCGCCCCGGGTGCCTTCCCCTTCACACGCGGTGTCTACCCCACCATGTACACGGGCCGGCCGTGGACGATGCGCCAGTACGCGGGATTCGGCACGGCCACCGAGTCCAACGCCCGCTACAAGCAGCTGATCGCCAACGGCACGACGGGCCTGTCCGTCGCGTTCGACCTGCCCACCCAGATGGGATACGACTCGGACGCCCCGATCGCCTCCGGTGAGGTCGGCAAGGTCGGCGTGGCGATCGACTCGATCGACGACATGCGCGTCCTCTTCAGCGGGATCCCGCTGGACGAGGTCTCCACCTCGATGACGATCAACGCCCCTGCGGCGCTCCTCCTCCTTCTCTACCAACTGGTCGCCGAGGAGCAGGGAGTACCGGCCGGCCGGCTGACGGGCACGATCCAGAACGACGTGCTCAAGGAGTACATCGCCCGGGGCACGTACATCTTCCCGCCGAAGCCCTCGCTGCGGCTGACCGCCGACATCTTCGAGTACTGCAAGGCCGAGATCCCGAAGTGGAACACGATCTCGATCTCCGGCTACCACATGGCGGAGGCGGGTGCCTCGCCCGCGCAGGAGATCGCCTTCACCCTCGCGGACGGCATCGAGTACGTCCGCACCGCCGTCGCGGCCGGCATGGAGGTGGACGACTTCGCGCCGCGGCTCTCCTTCTTCTTCGTCGCCCGTACGACGATCCTCGAGGAGGTCGCCAAATTCCGTGCCGCGCGCCGCATCTGGGCGCGGGTGATGCGGGAGGAGTTCGGAGCGAAGAACCCCAAGTCCCTGATGCTGCGCTTCCACACCCAGACCGCCGGCGTGCAGCTCACGGCCCAGCAGCCCGAGGTCAACCTGGTCCGGGTCGCCGTGCAGGGCCTGGGCGCGGTCCTCGGCGGCACGCAGTCGCTGCACACCAACTCCTACGACGAGGCCATCGCCCTGCCGACGGACAAGTCCGCCCGCCTCGCCCTGCGCACCCAGCAGGTCCTCGCGTACGAGACCGATGTGACGGCGACGGTGGACCCCTTCGCCGGGTCGTACGTCATGGAGAAGATGACCGACGACGTCGAAGCGGCGGCGCTGGAACTGATGCTCAAGGTCGAGGAGATGGGCGGCGCGGTCGACGCCATCGAACGCGGCTTCCAGAAGAGCGAGATCGAGCGCAGCGCCTACCGCGTCGCGCAGGAGACGGACAGCGGTGAGCGCGTCGTCGTCGGCGTCAACCGCTACCGCCTCGACGAGGAGGAGCCGTACGAGCCGCTGCGCGTCGACCCGGCGATCGAGGCCCAGCAGGCGGCCCGCCTGGCGAAGCTCCGCGCCGAACGTGACCAGGGAGCGGTGGACGCGGCGCTGGCCGAGCTGAAGAGGGCGGCGGGGAGTGACGCGGGCACAGCCAACGTGCTCCACCCGATGAAGGACGCGCTCAGGGCGCGGGCCACGGTGGGTGAGGTCTGCGACGCGCTGCGGGAGGTCTGGGGCGCGTACGTCCCGACCGACGCGTTCTGAGGGGCCGCCCCCCCAGGGGTGATGTCCAGCCGGCCGTGGGCCGTCTGCTGGACGGCGACGAGGACTGATCCGCGGCGAGGACCGCCCGTGACCAGGACTGATCCGCCGCATTCCGGAACGACCGGACGGAGTGTCGCACCCGCGTGCGACACTCCGTTCATGCTGGGTGTGACCGATCTTCCGACCTATCTCGCCGGCCTGGTGCTGATCATTCTGCTGCCGGGGCCGAACTCGCTGTACGTGCTCTCCGTCGCCGCCAGACGCGGGGTGCGCACCGGCTATGTGGCCGCCGCCGGGGTGTGGACGGGGGACACGATCCTGATGACGCTGTCCGCGCTGGGCGCGGCCTCCCTGTTGCAGACGACGCCCCTGCTCTTCAGCGTCGTCAAGTTCGCCGGCGCGGGATATCTGACCTGGATGGCGATCGGGATGATGCGGACGGCCCTGTCGATGTGGCGCGAGCGGCACCAGCGGATGGCCGGTCTGGCGGACGAGGGCGGGGCGCCCGCGACAGAGGCGGAGCGGCCCTACCGTCGTGCGCTCGTGGTCAGCCTGCTCAATCCCAAGCTGATCCTGTTCCTCATCTCCTTCTTCGTGCAGTTCGTCGATCCGGGTTATGCCTATCCGGGGCTCTCCTTCCTGCTGCTGGGCACGCTGCTGCAGATCGGCAGCTTCCTGTACCTCTCGGCGCTGATATTCGGCGGCACCCGCCTGGCCGCCGCCTTCCGCCGCCGTAAGCGGCTGTCGGCGGGGGCCACGTCGGCGGCGGGTGTGCTGTTCCTCGGGTTCGCGGCGAAGCTGTCGTTCAGCAGCGTGTGAGCGTGGCGGTGGTCAGTGGTGCCAGGCCTTGCCGCCCACGTTGTGGATCATCCGCTGGAGGACCTTGAGTGCGGCGACGAACTCCTCGTCGGGGATCCCGGCGTGGATCTCCGCGCTCGCCCTGCTGACCCGTTCGAAGGCCTTGGCACGCAGCGCGTGTCCTTCGGCGGTGAGTCGCAGGCGCGTGGTGGGGTCCTCCGTGACCAGGCCCTGGGCGATCAGGGTGTCGATCTCGGGCTCCAGTGAGTCGCCGACGTTCAGATAACCCCGGAGCATCGCGACCACTTCGGCGCGCGGACGGCCCCGTTCGTCCGCTTCGGTGAGCTGGTTGAGGACCCACCAGGGGGGCTGGGTGAGTCCGTGTTCGGCCAGTGCGGCCCGGATGTGGGTCACGGTCGCCTCGTGGGCGGCCCAGCTCCAGTAGCCGATGGGCTGCCGTGCCAGTCCCGCGTCGTCATGTGAGTAGTCCATGCCCTGGACCGTAGGACCTCAGTCAAGGTTGAGGTCAAGGCCTGTCTGTGGTGTCCATGGGGCGGCTCCCCGGCGGAGGTCACCCCGGCGACGCCCAGAGTTCACCGTTCGTCGGGCCGGTGGACACCCGCTCCTTCACCCGTGTCACTAGCGTGTGCGGACCATGATCGAAGGTGAGGGCCCGCGTGCCGAAACTGTCCGTTGTCGTTCCGTTCCACAATGTCGGCGCCTTCGCCGACACGACGCTGGGCAGTCTTGCCCGTAACGCGGGCCCGGACATCGAGTTCCTGCTGATCGACGACTGCTCCACGGACGACACCCCGGCCGTCATCGACCGCTGGGCGGACAGACTCCCGCACGCCGAGGTCATCCGGCACGAGAAGAACGTGGGCATCGCGTCCGCCCGCAACAGCGGCATCGACGCGGCCCGCGGCGACTTCGTCACCTTCCTCGACGGCGACGACTGGTACGCCCCGGGCCACCTGGGCCGGCTGCTGCACGCCGCCGCCGAGCTGGACTGCGACTTCGCCCGCACCGACCATGTCCAGGCCACGGGCACCAGCCGCGTCGTACGCCGCGCGCCCGCCCGGCTCCGTGACACCGTGCTGGACCCGCGCGAGGGCATCGCGGCCCCCGAATGGGAGACGATGGTCGACTACCCCTTCGTATGGGCGGGCGTCTATCACCGGCGGCTCTTCGAGGACGGCGGCCACCGCTTCAACGAGCGGCTGCGCACCGCCGAGGACCGGCTGTGGATCTGGCAGCTGCACCTGCGGGCCCGCAGCTACGCGGCGCTGAACCTGTACGGCATCTTCTACCGGCGCGGTGTCACCACGTCCCTGACGCAGATCAAGGACTCCCGCCAGCTGGACTTCTTCCCCGCCTACGACACGCTGCTCGACGAGATCCGCGAGGACCCGGACGCGGAGCTCCTCCTCCCCAAGGCGGTCCGCACCTACTGCGCGATGATCGCCTTCCACAACGAGAAGGCGGACGCGTACGAACCCGCCACGTTCCGGCGTCTGCGCCACGAGTCGGCCGCCGCGCTGCACCGCATGCCGCAGCAGGTCCTCGACCACACCCTGACGATGATGGACACCAGGCGCAGCACTGTGCTCAACCGCCTGCGTGACAAGCAGAAGGCCGCCTGACCCATGCCCACGCGCACCCAGATCTTCCAGGTCTCGACCCTGTACGGGGCGGCCACGCTCGCGGCGGCGCTGGACGCCGGCCAGTTCGGGCCCGGGCAGGACAGCCATCGCGTCCTGCTCGTCTCCAACAACGCGGCGATCCCCGAAACCGCCCTCCGGCTGGAGGAGATGCGTGGCTACGGTGACATCGCCGCCCGCTTCGACTCCGTCGTCGACTGGAACGACGCCATCAGCCCGCACCACCCGAGCGGCTGGGGCCCGCGCGCCGAGGAGACCGAGCTCTGGCAGCGCGCCTTCCGCCTCGCCTGGGGCATCGCTCCCGACGCGCCCGTCGACCTCGCCGTCGAATCCATCCAGGTCAACCCGGCCCGCGCGCTGGCCGCGATCTTCTCCGAGAGCGCCGTGCACGTCTACGCGGACGGCCTGATGAGCTACGGCCCGACCCGCAACAAGGTGCCGCGTTCCATCGCCTGCCGCGTCCAGCGGGTGCTCCACCTGGATCTCGTACCGGGACTGCGCCCGCTCCTCCTCGCCGAGTCCGGCGTCGAGCCCGAGCTCGTCCCGAACGACGCCTTCCGCAAGGTCCTCGGCGAGATCGCCGCAGCGGCGGAAGGCGACCGCCGGCTCACGGAGGCCGAGGCCGAGGCGCCCACCGCCGTGCTTCTGGGCCAGTACCTCGCGGCCCTGAACATCCTCACGGCCGAGGAGGAGGAGGACCTGCACCTGCGCATGCTGCGCGGCGCGGCACGGGCCGGCCACACCTCCATCCTCTTCAAGCCCCACCCCACCGCTCCGGCCCGCTACTCCAGGGCGCTCGACGACGCGGCCGCCGCACTGGGGGTGCGGCTGACCACGCTGGACAGCCCGCTGCTCGCCGAGACCCTCTACGAGCGGTGCGCGCCCACGCTCGTCGTCGGCTGCTTCTCGACCGCGATGTTCACGGCCGCCGCGTACTACGGCATTCCCGTCGCCCGCGTCGGCACCCGTCTCGTCCTCGACCGCATCACCCCGTACGAGAACAGCAACCGCATCCCGCTGACGATCGTCGACCACCTCGTGCCCGACCTCGACGAGCAGGCCGGCGAGCCCGTGCCCGAACTCCCGTCCGTGGCACCGGAATCCCTCGCGCCGCTGGTCCGGACGGTCGGCTACTGCATGCAGTCCGGGCTCCACCCGACGCTCCGTGCCGAGGCCGAGTCCTGGCTGCGGGTCCATCTCGACACCAGTACGCAGTACTACTTCAAGCGGCGTCGCCTGCAGAAGCTCACCCTGCCCGGCGGCGGGCCGCGCGGAGCGGCGATCCGGCTGCGCCGCACGGTACGGCGTACCCGCAGCAGCCTGGGCCTCTGATCCCGGGCCGGGGCGTGTCCCCCGGCCCGGCCACTGATGACAGAACGGCGGAACGAGCATGGGCCAGACCTTCACGGGGCTGCTCAAGGCGGTACGGGCGAGAACCGGGCAGGGCGGTACGGCGCGGCCGGAGCCCGCGGCCGCCCTGCGCCTGTGCGGCGACTACCTCGCGGGCCTCGCCGCGGGCGGTCCCATGAACGACGCCCGGCAGACCCGGCTGGTCTCCGCCATCGGTGGCCTCACCGCCGCCTGCGGTACCGACGGGGACGACCTGTTCGACGCCCTGCTCCGCACCGGGCAGCGCGCCCTGGAGGCCGACGGCGAGGCGGAGACCCGCCTCGCCCTGGACATCGCCGTCGAGGCCACCGGACTGCGGGCCAGGTCCAAGGGCGCGTGGCGGCTGCGCGGCAGCGCGTCGGACGCGCTGGGCCGCCGCGACGAGGCGGTGGACGCGTACGAACGGCATCTGGCGCTCCAGCAGAACCCGGCGTCGGCCGAGGACGTCGTGCGCCGGATCGCCACCCTGAAGGACCTCCGCGCCTGTCTGGACGAGGCCGCCGGAATGCTCCCCGGCGACGACGGCGCCGCCCTGCGGGCGCTGCACGACGCGCCCGCAGGGCAGGCGCGTACCGCCTTCGCCGACGTGGTACGCCGGCGGACCGCCGAGGGCGGCGGCACGGCCGACCCGGCCGTCCGCCGGCTCACCGCCCTGTACGCCGCCTACCGCCGGCTGCTGGACCGGGACAGGATGGCCGACCCCCTGCTCGGCGGCGTTGAGCCGCTCGGGGTCACCGGACTGCGCCGCCTGGTCGCCGGCCGCTCCGTCTGCCTGGTCGCCGGCGCGGCCCGGATCGCCGACGAGGAGAAGATCCCCGGCAGCCCGCTCGGCAAGCTGATCGACGGATACGACCTGGTGGTGCGCTGCGACACCCTTCCGGCCGCCGCCCGGCGCACCGACCTGCACGCGGTCACCCTGCGGGGGGACACCCCGTGGACGGGCCCGGCCTGGGACCGCCGGGCGGGCACCCGGCTGGTCTTCGGCGACCCGCTCCCGCAGTGGCGCCGCTCGCTGCGCGCCCGCCTGGTCGCCGGCGCGCAGGACCACATCGGGGACGCCACGCTGCGGCGTCCCCTGGACGATCCCGCGCTGCTCGGCGAGGGCGACTGGGGCCCTCGGACCGGCACCGCGTTCACCGTGCTCCGGCTCCTGGACTTCCTGGACGCGGCCGACCGCCTGGACCTCATCGGCTTCGGACTCCCCGGGCAGCTGCCGCCGCGCGAGCGGGAGTGGGTCACGGCCCGCGCGACACACCAGGACGAGACCGAGATGAGGACCGCGCTGCGATGAACAGCCCCGCCGAGCCCACCGACGGCAGACGCGCCGAGCCCGCCGCGCCCGGACCGTCCGCCGCGCCCGACCGGCCCGACGCCGACGACCGGCGCGCCGTCACCGGCAAGCGCCGGATCGCCTTCGCCGCGTACGCCGACGAGGACCGGATGCCCGGACTCCTGGTGCTGCTGCGCAGCCTCGCGCTGGCGGACCCGGCCGTCTGCGAGGACTTCCTCCTCCTGCACCCCGGGCTGCCCGACTCCGCGTTCGACGCCGCCCGCCGGCTGCACCCGCGCATCGTCCCGCGTGCCGCGGGGAGCCGTCTCGACGTCTTCCGGGCGGCCGGCTACGACACCGTGATCGCCCTCGGTCCCGGCATGGTCGTGCTCGGCTCCCTCCTGCCGCTGCTGACCCTCCGCACCGGAGTGGCCGCCGTGCCGCAGCCGGGCCCCGGCGGCGAACGGACCGTGCGGGACGACGGGCTGCTGGTGATCCAGCGCCAGGACGTGACGGACGCCGTGCTGGACGCGCTGGCCGAAGGCGGTGAGGACACGGTGGACCGCGCGCTGACGGCGGCCGGACTCCTCGAACCCCTCGGCTCCCGCTACGACTTCCCGGCCGACCGGCTGTACGACGACACCGCCGTGCCCGAGAGCACCGTCGTCCTGCACTTCGGCGAGGACCGCACGCCCTCCGCCCCGGCGCGCGCGGCGCGTGAGCGCTACGAACTGGACGACGAGGCGTTCCGCGCCGCCTATCGCGTCCTGCCGGGCCCCAAGCACCCCGAACTGCTCCTGCACTGCGCCCTGCCGTTCCCCGAAGGGGGGCGTGCGCCGGTGGACCTGGTCCGCCAGGTCGCCGAGGTGCACCGGCAGCAGGGCCGCTACGAGGAGGCCGTCGCCCTGCTGAGCGCAGCCGTGGCCGACCGGCCCGACCTGCCGCGCTGCCACGAGACGCTGGGCATCAGTCTGATGGCCCTGTCCCGCTACGAGGAGGCCGAGGCGCACCTCCTCCTGGCCACCGTGTCCCCGGACTTCGCCGCCCGCGCCTACGGCCAGCTCGCACGGCTCGCCTGGCTGCTGGGCCGGAACGAAGACGCGCACGCCTATGCCCGAGAAGGGCTCGACGCCGACCCGGCCGACGGCAACTGCCATGCCTGGTACGTCCGTACGCGCCCCGCCGCAGTCACCGCCCGGGACGCCGGCCCGGCGTCGGCGGCCGAACAGCTCGCCCACGTCGCCCTGTTCGCCGACGGCCAGGAGAACGCGGGCGACAAGGTGCTCCCCGAAGCCGTGCGGATGTGCTTCGGCCCCGACACCGGGCCCGGCCGCTGGCACGAGCGGTCCGTGCACCTGCTGGTCGACGAGCCCGCCCTGGAGGAGCTGAACGCCCGGCGCGGCATCGTCGTCGGTGGTGGCGGGCTCTTCCTCCCGGACACCGCGCCCAACAGCAACAGCGGCTGGCAGTGGAACATCCCCGACGACGTCCTGGACCGGATCACCGCGCCGCTCGCCGTCTTCGCGGTCGGCTACAACGTCTTCGACGGCCAGCGCTACCGCCGGGAGCGCTTCGCGGCGAGTCTGCGCGCCCTGGTCGGGAAGTCGGCCTTCTTCGGGCTGCGCAACCAGGGTTCCGTGGACCGGGTCAGGGAACTCCTGCCGGAGGAGCTGCGGGACCGGGTGCGCTACCAGCCCTGCCCCACGACCGTGGCCCGCCATCTCGACCCCGGACCGGACGACGGTGCGGGCCGGGACGACACCGTGCTGGTCAACTGCGCGTACGACCGCGCCGGTCTGCGCTTCGGCCACGACTACGGCCACTTCCTGGCCGAGACGGCAACCGCCGTACGTGCCATCGGCGAGCGCGCGGAGGTCCGTTACGCGGCCCACATGCCGGCCGACGAGAAGTTCGTCCACGACCTGCGCAGGGAACACGGCATCGCCCTCCCGGTGGAACCGCTGTACCTGTTCTCCAACGACCGCATCCGCGAGCTCTACCGGCGCACGCGCCTGGTGATCGGCATGCGCGGCCACGCGGGAATGATCCCCTTCGGCTGCGGCACACCGATCATCAGCCTGGTCTCGCACCCCAAGCTCGCCTACTTCCTCTCCGACCTGGACCGCCCCGACTGGGGAGTGTCCGTCCACGACCGGTCGCTGGGCGCCCGCCTCGCCGAGCGGGCGGCGGCCGTGCTGGACGACCACGGGGCAGCCGTGGCCGACGTACACGGCCGGCAGGAGCACCTGTGGTCGGTCACCCGCGCCAACCTCGCCGAGCTCCGGGACCTCTTCGGGCTGCCGGACCCGTTCCCCGAGGGCCCGCGTGTCCCCGGCCCCCGTGCCGCCGAGCCGGCACGGAGCCTTCACCTGCCGGACACCCGGACGAAGTGACTGTTCACCTGGGCGGAGTTCACCCGGAGCCCGCGCGTTCATAGCCTTCGTTGACCATGCCTTCCTCTGTCTCCCCGGCCGGCGCACCTGTCACCGCGCAGTCCCCGCAGCCCGCCCCCGAAGCCCGCCCGCGCCGCGAACACCGGTACGACATCGATCTGATCCGGCTGCTCTGCTCCGTCGGCGTGATCCTCTGCCACACGGGCTCCGCGTTCGTGAACACGGCGGGCCGCGAGGCCGCGAACGGTCCCGGCACCTACTGGGCGGGCCTGGTGGCGGACTCGGCAGGCCGCTTCGCCGTACCGCTGTTCTTCGCGATCGCCGGATGGGTCGTCCTCGTCGGCGCCCCGGTCCGGGACGGCCGGCAGCTGTGGCAGCGGATCGTACGGATCCTGGTGCCGCTCGCCGTGTGGACCCTGCTCTACGTGGCCTGGGGCCGGCTGCGCGACACCAACGACGCCCCGGCCACCGAGCTGGCGTTCGACGCGCTGTTCGCCTCGGTGCGCCCTGCCTACCACCTCTGGTACCTGTACGCCTACATCCCCGTGATCATGCTCCTGGCCTTCGCCGCCCTGGTGAAGTCGGGCAAGCGTCCGTGGGGCCTCGGTGTCGCCCTGCTCGCCCTGGGGGCCGCTCCGTCCCTGTTCGGCGATCTCGCCCGGGTCACGGACCTGGAACTGCCGCGCTTCGGCTGGGGCTTCGGTCCGTACCAGCTGATCTACGCGGTCCTCGGCGCCCTCGTCCTCGCGCTGCCCGCCGGTACGTTCGGCGGGCGGAGCCTGTGGTGGCTGCTCCCGGCGGGCGCGTTCCTGGCCGCGATCATCGCGTACCAGCACGAGGTGCACTACGCGATCCCGTACGCGAGCGTCCTGGTGGCCCTGTTCAGTGCCGGTGTGCTGCTCTCCCTGCACCGGCTGCGCGTCCCGGAGCGCCTGCGCCCGGCCCTGACCCGCCTGGCGGGCGCGTCGTTCGGCGCGTACATGATCCATGTGCTGGTGCTGGGCGTCCTCACAGACGTACTGGTCGACGCCGACCTCACCCTGCCGGTGGCGGCGGTCCTGGCCCTCGCCGTCACCGCCGCCACGACAGCCCTCTCCTTCGGGGCGGCCATGCTGTGGACCCGCCTCGGCCTGACGCGACTGCTGGGCTGAGCCCGGGGCCCGGCCCTCGGGCCCGGCCCCGGCGGTCAGCGGCGCTTGAGGGCGCGGGCGCGGCGTGCGATCCGGCGCAGGGTGGCGTTGCGGCGGACGAAGGCGAGGCGCGCGGGGACCACGCCGGGGAGGGCCAGTGAGCCCAGGCGGCGGCGCTTGAAGTAGCGCCAGGTCCGGGTGTTCAGGTGCGCGGAGAGATAGCGCTCGGCGGCCGGGCGGAAGTCCGGCCGGACGCGCGGCTGCATCGCGAAGGCGACGGCGGGCAACAGTCCGTCGAGGGCCTCCGCCACGGTGGCCTCGGTCAACGGGGACTGATCCGACACGGCGGCGGGTTCGGCCAGGTCGGGCAGCAGGGCGTCGACGATCGTGGCCGGGATCCTCGCCGGGTTCTCGTACGGGGTGAGGCGCTCCAGGAGGGTTCCGGTCCCGGTCCTGGCCACCGGCAGGCCGTAGTACGCGGCGGCGGTGAGCAGCGCCGTCGAGGAGCAGCCGACGACGAGCGCGGGGCGCAGCCGTTCGTAGAGGACCTCGGCCGGGACCGGGGCGCCGGACAGGCCGGAGTGCGGCAGCGTCAGTTCGACGCCGAGGCGTGCGGCCTCCGCCCGCAGGGCCGGGGTGACGGGCGCGGGCCCGTCGGGGTGGGGCTGGAGCACCAGGTGGGTGTGACCGAGGGCGGCCGTGCCGCGGACCATCCGCAGGTGGAGCTCCGCCTCCTCGGCGGCGGGCAGCGTGCCCGCCTCGGGGAGAAGCAGGAGCGCGGCCCCCTCGGGTACGTCGAACTCCGGTGAGGCGTCCGCCAGTTCGGCGTAGACCTTCAGCAGGGCCGGGGTGGGCAGCGGGTGGGGTACGGCGTCGAACTCACCCAGCAGCAGCGGCTTCAGGCCGGGGAGCAGGTCCGGGTGGAGCAGCCGCCGTACCCGGGTGCCGATCAGGGGCGGGATCTTGCCGCCGGTCGGGCCGTAGCCGGTCAGGCCCACCGTGTACACGGTCACCGGTCCGCCGGTGAAGATCTGGACCACCGCCTGGGCGGGGGCGGCGTGCGGGGACTCCAGCGCCAGCTCGACCTCCTCGTCCCCCAGGTCCCACGCGCGCCGCAGGTGGCGTTCCCACAGGGGCACGTCGTCGGCGCGGGGAGTCCAGGCGCTCGGGTGCAGGGGGAAGACGGCGTCGTTCCACGAGCGCACCTCGTCGAAGCGGGTGCGCAGCCGTCCGAAACCGGGCATCGCGTCGATCGGGACCGTGGCCTCGGGGATCGCCGTGTCGTCGCTGAGCAGCAGGATGCGGCGGGCGGGTCCCTCCGCGCGGCCGGAGCCCTCGAAGCAGCCGGCGTCGAGTGCCGCCGCGAGCACGGCCGTGCCGTGGAGGCTGGAGGCGACGAAGATCTGGGTGGTCACGCGGCAGCCGCTCCCTCGGTGGTGGCGGACCGGCGGCGCAGCTTGCGCAGCAGGGTCGCCCGTTCGGTGTCCATGGAGTCCAGGACGTCGTCGAGTACACGCCGGGGCATGTTTCCGAGAGCCGTCGCAGCGAGTGCTTTCAGGGTGCGGGCCACGTCCGGTTCGAATTTCCCGATCGCTCCGACGTGATGGGAGATGACGGCGCAGTAGGTCCGTACCGCTTTCGGCATCAGTGTGTCCGCGTCGCGGTCCGCCGCGGTCTCGGACAGCACCTGGTCGTAAGCCCGGATGAAATCCAGCTGGCGTTCGTCGCCGATCTGGGTGAGGGAGGACGCGACACCCCTCCGGTAGAAATGCCCCAGCGTTCCCAGGACCGCGAAGGATTCCGCCTCCCGGTGCAGCCGCCAGATCCACGGCCGGTCCTCGGCGGTGCGCAGCCCGTCGGTGAAATGCAGCAGACCCCGGTCCAGCAGGCTGCGGTGGTAGAGCCCCGCCCAGGCGAACGCGTAGTCGACGGACGTCGTCCGGTCGGCGGGCAGGATCGCGTCCCGGGGGTCGCTCACCACCCCGCGCAGGCCGTGCGGGACGCGGCGCACCGTACGGGAGGTGCCGGTGACCTGGACATGGTCCGTGCGCACGAACGCGCAGCTCAGGGCCTCGGTCCGGGCCAGCAGACGGGCGTAGTGGCCGGGGGCGAGCCAGTCGTCTCCGTCCAGGAAGGCGATGTACTCGCCGCGGGCCGCGTCCAGACCGGTGTTGCGGGCCGTGGCCAGACCGGAGTTGCGTTCGTGTCTGCGCACGACCACCCCCTCGATGCCGTCCTCGGCCCGGCGCAGGAGATCCGGTGTCCCGTCGGTCGAACAGTCGTCGACGAGGATGAACTCGAAGTCCTCGCGGGTATTGGCCCGCAGGCTTCTGAGCGTGTCGGGGGCGTATGCCTGGACGTTGTAGAACGGCACGATGACGGAGAGCTTAACCACCCGCATCACGCTAGGGGTGGCCCCGGCCTTTGCTTTGACCCCTGTCCGTACGGAAAGTGAACGACACGCGGCAGGAAAGTGAACCGGGCCGTTTTCCGGGCTGTTTCATCTGTTCGGCGGCCCGAATCCCCAACCGTCGACCGGCTGTTAACCATCTGTTGCCACCACGTTGGGCCACGGATCGAAATGGCTTCCTAGCTTTTACGACGTGCCCCCCCGTACCGATGACACGGCCGCTCAGGCCGATACCCCAGCAGCCGACCGCGCGGCCCTCCGCATAGCCGTGCTCGCCGACTCCGACACCCGCTGGAAATGGGGTGCGCTCACCGCGCGCCGCCTCTCCACGGCCCCGGAGGCCGGCGCGACGGAGCGCCCCGTCGAGATCAGCGGACTGCTGCTACGCGGCCGGGCCACCCCGACGCCCCGCCAGCTCGCCGAGGTCGGCGAGGTCGGGATCGACGCCGGCCGGGTGCGCGAGGTGACGGCCGTCGAGTTCCTGCACACGGTGCGGGACGAGGCGTACGACGTCGTGGTCCTCGCCCTCGTCGGCGGCGCGGTCCAGGCGATGCTGCACGGCCTGGCCGCACTGGACCTGCCCCGCAGGCCCGTCGTCGTCACGGGCTATGTCGGCGTCGTCTACGAGAAGCTCGCCGACGGGCTCCTGCTGCGCCACGGCGCGGACATCGTCCTCGCCAACTCCCGCCACGACGGGGAGCGCTTCCGCGCGGTGTACGAAGGGGTCGGCGCCGACGCGTCGTCCGTCACGGAGGCCGCCCTGCCGTTCCTCGGCGGGGAGCCGCACCGGGAGCAGGAAGGCCGCGACACCGTCGTGTTCGCCGCCCAGCCCTCCGTACCGGCATCCCGCGCCGACCGCACGTACCTGCTGCGCCGGCTCGTCGAGCACGCCCGGCTGCACCCCGGCCGCGAGGTGCTGCTGAAGCTGCGCTCCAAGCCGGGTGAGCACACCACACACATCGAGGAGCTGCCCTACCAGCGGCTCGCCGAGCGGATCCCCGGCGGCCTGCCGCCCAACTTCAGCCTCGTGTACGGGCACATGGGTGAGGTCCTGGACCGCACCGACCTGCTGGTCACCGTGTCCTCGACCGCCGCGCTGGAGTCCCTGCACCGGCGGATCCCGACCGCGATCCTCTCCGACCTCGGCGTGCGCGAGGCCCTCGGCAACCACCACTTCATCGGATCGGGACTGATCACGTCCTGGGACCACCTCGACGGCGGCCTCCGCCCCGAGCCCGACGAGGAATGGCTCGCGGGCCAGGGCGTCGCCGCCGACGGCACCTACGGGGCGGCCTACGACACCGCCCGCGCCCGGGTCGCGGCCCTGCTCGACGCCGGGCCGCTCCCCGGCCTCGCCCCCTACTACACCCCCGCCACCGCGCCCGGATACCTCCCCGGCATCCTCGCCCGCTACCACCTGGGCCCCGACGGCCACCCCCTGCCGGGCGCCGTCACGCCCAAGGAGACGGGCCGGGTCCGGGGCGTGGTCCGCGAAACCGTACGCAACGCGGCACGCGGTGCCTACCGCCACGGCGTCCAGCGGGTCGCCCCCGTGATCCGGCGGATGGGCGAGCTGTGACCACCGATTCAGGAGCAACCATGACCCCGCCCCCCACCGTCCTCGCAGTGATCCCCGCCCGCGGCGGATCCAAGGGCGTGCCCGCGAAGAACCTCGCCCGCGTCGGCGGCGTACCGCTGGTCGCCCGAGCCGTCCGCGCCTGCCTCTCCTCGCCCGAGGTCACGGACGTCGTCGTCACCACCGACGACCCGGCCATCTCCGCCGCGGCCAGGGCCGCGGCGGAGGCACTGGGGGAGGAGGCCAGGCTGCACTGCGTGCAGCGTCCCGCCGCCATCGCCGGTGACACGGCGACCAGCGAGGACGCGGTCCTGCACGCCCTGCACACCTACGAGACGACCTCGCACGGCCGCAAGGCCGACGTGGTGCTCCTGGTCCAGTGCACGAGCCCCTTCATCACCCGCGAGGACATCGACGGCGTCGCCGCCGCGGTCACCCGCGAAGGCGCCGACACCGCGGTCACGGTGGCCCCCTTCCACGGCTTCGTGTGGCGTGACGGCAGCCCGGTCGAGGACGACACCTACGGCGTCAACCACGACAAGGCCGTACGCCCCCGCCGCCAGGACCGGCCCCAGGACTACCTGGAGACCGGCGCCGCGTACGCCATGGACGTCGAGGGCTTCCGCACCCACCGCCACCGCTTCTTCGGCCACACCGCGCTCGTCCCCACCGACCCCGCCCGGGTGCTGGAGATCGACGACCCGCACGACCTGGCCCGCGCCCGTGCGCTCGCGCCGCTCCTGGACCCCTCGCCGCTGCCCACCCTGGCGGACATCGACGCCGTGGTCCTCGACTTCGACGGCACGCAGACCGACGACCGCGTCCTCATCGACTCCGACGGCCGCGAGATCGTCTCCGTGCACCGCGGGGACGGCCTCGGTATCGCCGCCCTGCGCCGGGCCGGCGTACCGCTCCTGATCCTCTCCACGGAACAGAACCCGGTCGTCGCCGCCCGCGCCCGCAAGCTCCAGGTCCCGGTCCTGCACGGCATCGACCGCAAGGACCTGGCACTCAAGCAGTGGTGCGAGGAGCACTCCGTCGCTCCCGACCGCGTGCTCTACGTCGGCAACGACGTCAACGACCTGGCCTGCTTCGGCCTGGCGGGCTGGCCCGTCGCCGTGGCGAGCGCCCACGACTCGGTGCGCGCCGCCGCGCGCGCCGTGACCGCACAGCCCGGCGGCTCCGGCGCCATCCGCGAGATCGCGACCTGGCTCCTGGGCCCCACCCTCTCCACCGAAACCACCAGCACCCCCACCAAGTAACGTCCCCACCACGTAAGGAAGCACCACCATGAGCACCTCCCGTCTGCGCACGTTCGGCACCCGCACCGCCGGCCCCGGCCACCCCGTCTACATCACCGGTGAGATCGGCATCAACCACAACGGTGACCTCGACAACGCCCTCGCCCTGATCGACGCGGCCGCCGAAGCCGGCTGCGACGCGGTCAAGTTCCAGAAGCGCACCCCGGAGATCTGCACCCCGCGCGACCAGTGGGACATCGAGCGCGACACCCCCTGGGGCCGGATGACGTACATCGACTACCGCCACCGCGTCGAGTTCGGCGAGGCCGAGTACACCGCCATCTCGGAGCACTGCGCCAAGCGCGGCATCGACTGGTTCGCCTCCCCGTGGGACACCGAGGCCGTCGCCTTCCTCGAGAAGTTCGACGTCCCCGCGCACAAGGTCGCCTCCGCCTCCCTCACCGACGACGAGCTGCTCCGCTCGCTGCGCGCCACCGGCCGCACCGTCATCCTCTCCACCGGCATGTCGACGCCGAAGCAGATCCGGCACGCGGTCGAGGTCCTCGGCAGCGACAACATCCTGCTCTGCCACGCCACCTCGACGTACCCGGCGAAGGCCGAGGAGCTCAACCTGCGGGTCATCAACACCCTGCAGCAGGAGTACCCGAACGTCCCGATCGGCTACAGCGGCCACGAGACCGGCCTGCAGACGACCCTCGCCGCCGTCGCGCTGGGCGCCGCGTTCGTCGAGCGCCACATCACCCTGGACCGCGCCATGTGGGGCTCCGACCAGGCCGCCTCCGTCGAGCCGCAGGGCCTCACGCGCCTCGTCCGTGACATCCGCACCATCGAGGAGTCCCTCGGTGACGGCGTCAAGAAGGTGTACGAGTCGGAGCTCGGCCCGATGAAGAAGCTCCGCCGGGTCGCGGGCGTCGTCGCCGAGACCGAGAACGCGCCGGCCGCCGAGCCGGTCACGGTCTGACGGGCCGACCGGTGAACCTCGCCTTCGTCGAGAGCCCGGTCCAGCTCCTGAACGTCCTGGAGTGGACCCACACCCGGGGAGGACCCGACACCACGGTCGTCATCCTCCCCCCGGTCGACCCGATGTCGCGCGGACAGCTGCGCAGGATGGCGGAGCTGGCCCGCGACGAGGGCATCACCGTCCGCTGGCAGGAGGCGCGCGGGGACACCGGCGCGCCTCTGAAGGCCTTGCGGGCGCTGACCGGCCTGATCCGCAAGGCCGACCGCATCGTCATCGGGGACCCGTTCTCCCGGTACGTGCAACTGCTCCTCAGCCTGGTCCGCGCCCGCCGGATCACGGTGGTCGACGACGGCACCGCCACCATGGAGTTCGTCGCCCAGCTGGCCCGGGGTGAGCGCCTGGTGCGCTGGCACCGCCGGGGGAGCGGGGGCCCGCGCGAGCTGCTCCTGGCTCCGGTCAGCTCCGCGGCCCGCCGCAGCTTCACCCCGTCGGCGACCCGCACGGTCGAGGTGTTCACCGCCATGCCGGTGGAGGCCCCCGAGGGCGTCGACGTCACGGCGAACACCTTCGCCTGGACCCGGGAGCGCTTCGGCCCGCCCCTGATCACCAAGGGGGCCGACCTGGTCGGCACCTCCCTGGTGGAGACGGGCGTGGTCGACCCGGTCCCGTACGAGGAGGCGGTCACCACCCTGGCCCGCGCCCACGGCGCGACCCGCTACTTCGCCCACCGCCGCGAGTCCGCGGACAAGCTCCACGCCCTGGAATCCGCCACCGGCCTGGAGATCGTTCGCCCCGACCTTCCCCTGGAACTCATCGCCCGCAGGGGCCCCATCGGCCACACGGTCCTGAGCTTCCCGTCCACGGTGGTCCACACCCTCCCGCTGGCCCTGGTGGGCACGGGCGTGAAGGTCGCCGTGTGCGACATAGCGCCGGAGTGGCTCCGCGACACGGCCTCCCCGCGCGCCCAGGGCTTCCTGAGCGGAGTCACGGAGACGGCCAAGGACGTGCAGCGGCTGGCCCCGTGGCGGGCCACGGCGGTCGCGGAGGGCTGAGCCGACGGGCGTCGGGGCCCTCACACGGGGTCGGCGCCCCGGCCGTCCGGCACGGCCTGCTGCGGGTGGCCGCCGTCCAGCAGCAGATCGCGCAACGTCAGCGCCGCCGCCAACGGGGCGGCGGGCAGCGCGATGTGCAGGGCCCGGCGCAGCGCGGGGTCGGTGAGCCGGACGAGCACGAGTCCGTCCGGCACCGCCCAGGCGGCCAGCGAGGGGATCAGCGCGACCCCGAGCCCTGCCGCCACGTACCCGAACTTCCCCGTCCACTCCCCGATCCGGACGACCTTCCTGGGGGCGAAGCCCGCCCGCGCGCAGGCGTCGGCGAGCATCGTGGGGCGGTCCCCGTACGCGTCCTGCAACCAGGCCTCGTCGCGCAGTTCGCACAGATCGATCACGTCGGCACGGGCCAGACGGTGATCGCGTGGGAGGGCGACCAGCAGTTCGTCCTCGCAGAGCGGCGTCGTGGTGACCCCGTCGGCGGAGGGCAGTCCGGACGGGTAGTCGCTGACCACGGCCAGGTCCAGCGCCCCGTCAGCCAGCCGTGTCGTCAGCATGGCGCTGCGGCCCTCGACCGCGATGACCTCGACATCGGGCCTGGCCTTCCGGAACTTCCGCAGGGCGGCGGGCATCAGCGAGACGTTGGCGGTGGAGAACGCCCCTACGCGCAGCAGCCCACCGTGTCCCGTGTGCAGCACGGTCAGTTCCTGCTCGGCACGTGCCAGGCGGTCGAGGACGTCCACGGCGTGGCGGTACAGGGCGCGGCCCGCCGGGTTCAGCCGTACGCCTCTCGGAAGCCTCTCGAAGAGCGGCCCGCCCGCCTCCTGCTCCAGCGACGCGATGCGCCGGGAGACCGCCGACTGCGTGTAGTTGAGGCCGGCCGCCGCCTTGGTGAAGGACCCTGTCCCGGCCACCGCCACCAGCAGCCGCAGCGCATCGATCTCGAACACAAGCCACACCTCTCCTTCGTCCGACCCATTCTCCTGACGCATGGTTTCCATGCAATCCAGTCGCTGGTGGAATGTATCGCCTCGCCCTAGCGTCGTCGTCGGGGCGGCCGTGCACGGGCCGCCCCGACCACTCCGGGGGGCTGATCCCCCATGCCGTACGAGGGGGAAGTGCGATGCTACGAAGTCGAGTTGCGGCGATCCGGGCAGGCGGCCGGGTCACGAGGAGCCTGCGGTGAGCCGGCCCGGACGCGTCCGCGCCCTGTGGTCCGTGGTCGCCGCCGCAGTGCTGCTCACGGGCTGTACGGGAGCCGGCTCCGAGGCGGCCCCGCCCGACGCCACGCAGGCCACGCAACCAACCCGGACGCCGACCCCGACCTCGACTTCGACCCCGACCCCGACCGTCTCGCCCACACCGAGCACGGCCGCCGAGATCGCCGAGGCCGTCGACCACTGGTACGAGTACGGCGGCGGTACGGCGATGACCAGTCTGATCGGCGAGACCGTGAGGGCCGAGGCCCGTCGTCCCACCGAAGACCTGAGCATCGTGACCGTGGACTTCGAGGACCTCCTCGAAGCCGTGCGCACCGCCCGCGTGTTCGGCTCCATCCCCGATCCCAAAACCCAGAAAGCCTGGTCGGCAGCGCTCGACCACCTGGAGAGGGGGGCCGGCGACGTACTCGGTTCGGTCCCCGAGAACTCCATGATCCAGTCGCCCCAGGAGGCCGGGCAGGCGGCGTACGGGTGGAACATGTTCGACAAGGGCGTCAAGAGCCTCAAGACGGCCGAGGCGCGACTCGACGACGCCTTCGGCCTGAAGCCGGAGTCGGACCCGTGGCTAGGACGGCAGGGAGAAGCCCTCAGGCGGTGAGCCCTCGACGAACAGCATCCCCACCCGAGCCTTGCCCTCGCGTATCTCCCGGGCGCGCCGGTACTCGGGGGAGTCGTACCACTCCCGGATCCGGTCCATGCCGGGAAACATGATGACCATGAACCGGGAGGAGTCCCAGGTGCCTTCGACCGGCTGGGGCGTGGAGCCTGCTACCAGGTACTGGCCGCCGTGGCTGAGGACGGACTTCTGGGCCACGGCCGCGTAGGCCAGGCCGGCCTCCTCGTCGAGCACATCGACATTGACGATGACGTACGCGGGCATGAGACTCCTCGGTTCTCGGCCAGGGCGGCCAGGGCGGACACAGTGTCTGCCATACGGACATCTTGCCGCCGGACACCTCGCCGCGCACGAACTCCCCCACTCCGCTTCGTCCTTGGACCGAATGCGAGCCCTCTCCCGACCAGCGTGCCCACCTCTCAGCGACCGGCCGCGCCGCGCCTGGTGGGGTCGATGCGGACGCGCTCCGTGGCCGGCGCGGCCTCGATGTCGTGGAGCTGTGCGGTGATCGTGCCGCGCAGCTCGTCGTAGTCCTCGAAGCGGTAGTCGTTGTACAGGGTGTAGCCCGTCCACATCAGGTTGGCGCACACCCGCGCCGGCACCCGGCCGGTACGCGCGCCCATGCCGACCAGCGCCACCGACTCGATGCTCCCCGGCGCCTTCCTGTTCTGCTGATGGATCGCCTGGAAGGCGGCGGCGCAGGCCAGGGCCACGTTCAGGGTCTCGCTGACGTTCTGCGAGGACCCCTCCATGGTCGGGGTCGGTATGAGGAACTTCGGGTTGACCGCTCCGGACGGGACGCACACCGCGCTGCCCACGGGGAGGTTCCCCGCGAACCCGTCGCGGATCGCCCGCTGCACGCGCAGCTGGATGCCGGCGCCGAGGTGTCGCTTGATGGCGGCGTCGGCGCCACCGTCCATCCGGCCGCGTGAGTTGGTCGGGTTGACCCAGGCGTCGACCTTCTCGTCGAGGATCGACCCCTGGCGGATCTCGATCTCCGGGGTGTCGGCGAACGCGGCCCGCCAGGCCTCCACGACATCGGCGTTGAGGTCGGCCAGAACCACCCGGACAGGTGGCGACTGCATGCGGTTCGCGGACATCGTTCGCTCCGATCAAGAGGTGTTCTCCCACTGATCAGGACGCTACAACCCGCCACTGACAGCGCACCCACGACCGGAAGCCGGGCACACCTCCGCTGTCAGTAGCGACGGCTATAACTCCTCGTATGCGGGACCACGGTGCGTACGGCGCCGGACCGCGCCGACGACTTCGAACCCAGCCCGGACCGACCCCGCGGAGCGCCTCCACCATGAGCGATGTCACCACCCCGTCCCAGCCCGACCCGAACGACCCGCTGGCCCTCGCCGACCTGTTCGACGGCGGCGGCGAACCGTGGCTCCCCCTGCTGAAGCCGGTCATCGAATCGCACGCGGATGCCGCCGAGTTCATCGGCCCGGGCCGGGGGCCGGGAGTCGTACCGGTGCGTGAGCTGACCTTCCAGGCGCTCAAGCCGAATCCCCCGCACAAGTGGAAGGTCGTCGTCTTCGGCCAGAACCCTTACCCGAGGCCGGAGAGCGCCACCGGCATCGCGATGTTCGACAACACCTTCCACGACTGGAAGGACAGCCAGTTCGGCCGGGTCGTCAGCATCCGCTGCATCATCAAGGCAGCGGCGATGTGGAAGTACGGCATACCGAAGAAGACCCCGATCGCCGATGTACGCGCGCTGTTGAAGGAGAAGGACGCCGTCCAGCCGCCGGAGTGGTTCCAGGCGATGCTCACGCAGGGGGTACTGCTGCTGAACGCGGCACTCACCGCCAGCAGCGACGGTGCGATGGCCACCGACCAGCACACCAGGTTCTGGCGCCCGGCCGTCGAGCGGATCGTCGAGGAGATCCTCAAGGCCAAACAGAACGCCGAGCCGGAGGACCGCTACGTCGTCTTCGCCTGGTGGGGCGCTCACGCACGCAGTCTGAAGAACGTCGTCCTCCGGCTCCAGAAGAAGTATCCGGACGTCGAGGTCCGGCACATCGACCACCCCAACCCCGCCGCGCAGGGCGACATCTTCTGCGAGGGCGAGCACTTCGGGACGGTCAACGCCGCACTCGACTCGCTGGGCGCCGACGAGATCGACTGGCTGCCGAGCAAGGGGTGGAACGCGGTCGGGGAGGGGCCGGACGGGGCGGGCGACGGTGTCGCGGAACGCATGGGGGCGTTCATCGCGTCGACCATGGAGCTGCATCAGCTGTATCTGGACCGGCTCGCGGGCGTCAAGGACGAAGGGCTCGTCCTGCCCGCGATCACCGGTGTCTTCGACACCCCGCTCCTGGACTTCCCGGAGGCCGTCGGTCCGGTCGCATCCTTGCTGGCCGGCATCGACCGGCACGTCCAGCAGTCGCACGAATTCGGGAAGAGGCGTGCCGACGAGGCAGCCGGCGAGCTGTCCGCCGACGCGATTGCCGCCCTCTACCTCTACACCTGCGAGTCCGCGTTCTACCGGGAGATCAACGCCGTCCTGCGCTCCCCGGACCGCGCGAAGGTCGTCCCGTACCTCCCCTACCTACGACTGTTGTTCTCGGCGGTCTCACAGCTCCCCGCGCACACGCGGCCGTTGTGGCGCGGAGTGTCACTGGACCTGCGTGCGCAGTACCCACTCGGCCGGACGGTGACCTGGTGGGGGGTGTCCTCCTGCACGTCCGAGGTCGGCGTGGCGCGGTCCTTCCTCGGCAGCCGTGGCAAGCGGACACTCTTCGAGGTGACCCCCGCCAGGGCGGTGGGCATCCGACGTTTCTCCGCCTTCACGGGCGAGGAGGAGTTCATCCTCACGCCGGGCACGCAGCTGAAGGTGACGGCGGTGAAGGCCGAACGCGGCGGCCTGTGCACCGTGAAGCTGACGGAGTTGGAGGAGCAGAGCCTGGTGTCCTGAACAGCGCCGACGGGTAATCCCCTCGCCTGGACAGGCCGACGAGCCGGCTTGCCGATGTCCGGCATCGCTGACGGCGGCACGCACGCCGTCAGCCGAGGCTCATGCCACGCATGTGCGTGGCGTACACCGCCCCACGCCCATTCTCTCGGGACACTGCCCATGGTCGGTCGCCGAGCTTGCGCGGCGAGGTTCGTGCGGTCGGTCGGCCCGGGCCTCGCCCGGCAGAAGGACAGGGCATGGTCACACGCAGAGGATTCATCGACGGAATGTCGGCGGCCGGTGCCGCGACGCTCTTCGGTATCACCCCACCGGCCGCCGCCACGTCGATTGCGGGGGCGACGGCGGCGGACGCCGAGCTGAAGGCCCGCGACGCGATGCGCGCCGCCAACGTCGGTATGCGGTCGAGCTATGCCGCACTCAAGTCCGCACTGATCAGCCGCTTGAGTCCCGTGATCGTCGTCCAGAACGATGCCACGGGCGGCAGGTTCACCCTGATCCATCAGGGCGGCGAACGGGAATCCGTCAGCCCGGTGCCCGAGCTGTTCGAGCTGGCGAAGTCGATCAGTCATGTACCTCAGGGGATCTTCTCGATCATCGCCGCCTACGTGGGCGACACGGTGCCCAATGTTCCCAACGCCGACCGCATCGACCCCCACGACCTGGACATGGTCGCGTTCGAGGGGCCCCGGGCGGAGGGCTGGATCAGCCCACTCCGGAGCTACGCTGCCACGCTCAGGACTGCGCGTCGGCAGCTCGGAAAAGCCGATCTGCCGCAGGAGTTGGAAGCCTCCTGCGGAAAGATCCTCGACGAAGCGCTCACGTTCATCGGTGATTCCGTGATGAACGGGATGTTCGACATGGCGTCGTTCCAGGAGTTCTCGGGCAGGACGTACCCCAGCATCCGCGTGAACATGAAGTTCGCGGCTGCGGCGCAGATCTCCGGTGTGGAAGGTCTCATGCGCGAGTGGCGGGTCAAGATCGGCGAGGAGGCGTGGAAGGACCTGTATGCGGTCGTGCTCTCGATCTGGACGACGTCCGAGCTCAATCAGGCGTCGATCATCATCAGACGATGCATGAATCCGGCGAAGGCCGCCACGCACCTGATCGACCTGCCGACCGTCGAAGTGCCTCGGGACCCGGTCTTCGTCGCTCTGGACAACCTCGCCCGCATCGTTCAGGACAATGTCTCAGCAGAGATGGTCTTCCCCACCGATCCGGTGGTCGCGGACGCCTTCAAGGGCAAGGAGGACTTGCTCTCCGTCGAAATTCTGCATCAGACCGGGTCCGGCTGTCCGGTTCGGGAGGGGAAGGTCTGAAGCTGACCGTCCGAGGCTATCGCCCGGCATACGCGTACACCTCGGCGACAGCCGCACGTGCCGGTCCCGAGTCCCGGCCCCCGGCCCCGAGTCCCGGCCCCCGAGTCTCGATATCCGAGCGCCGGGACCGGGCGGTTCACTCGTCCGGGGGTACGTGGACGGGCGCGAGCCCGACGCTTGAGCTTCGGGATCCGGGGGTCGGGATTCGAGGGCCGGGACCCGAGACGTGTAGTCGTCCGGTAGGGAAAAGAAGGGTGGAAAGAGAACCTCCCCACCCTCCCGGACCCGTCACGGCCAGCAAGTATGACTAATCGTGACCAGCTTGCGGCGCAACGTCACGAATGCTTACGGTGCCCACAACTGAACGACCCCGACGTGGTGTTGGTAGCACCGTGCCGGGGTCTCACCCCAAGATCGAACGGACCCGATCTCGTGGCTATCCAGCACATTAACTCCGCCCTGCGCGCCCCCGCACCCCCCTCCCGCCCGTACGCGAAGGCCAACCCGGGCTACGGCAAGCGCTCCGCGCCGGACCAACGCCCGCCCCGGGCCGATGACTTCGCCCTGCTGCCGGAGCGCGAGCGGTACGTCGCCGGATACGTCGACCACCTGCCCGACGGTGCGGCCATGGACATCAAGTCCCTGGCCAAGTCCCTGCCGCTGTACGGGCAGATGGCCGTGGGCAGCGCGCTGAGGGCCCTGGGCGTGGCCGGACACCTGCGCCACGTGCGGTGCCCCGCAGACGCCGGGGGCGGCCAGATCCGCTGGATCACCCGCACCTACTGGTCCCGTACCGCCCGCGACAACGAGTGGTGGGCCACGTTCCTCGGCGCCGCCCCCGCGGCCCCGTCCGGCCCCGCGGCCACGTCCGCCCCCGCCGCCACGTCCGCCCCCGCCGTACCGCAGCAGCGGACCCACGAGCCCGAACCGGCACCCGCGCCGGAGCCGACGCCGCAGGAGGCCCCTGGCGACGCACCCTCGCCCGCCTACCTCGCCCTCGCCCAGCTCGGCCGGACCGACGCCCGCCTCGCGCTCTCCGCCGCCGACTGTTCTGCGCTGGAGGAGGCTGCTGCTGCCTGGCTCGCGCGGGGGGTGAATGCCGAGTACCTGGTCCAGGCACTCACTGCGGGGCTCCCGCCGGCCGTCGACTCGCCGGTCGGGTTCCTCAGGCGTCGGCTCCGCGACAAGCTCCCACCCCTGCTGCCCGAGGCCCCCGCCCCGGCCGCGCCGGGGGCGCCCGAGCGCCGCCCCATGGTCGAGTGCACGGAGTGCGGCGCACCCGGCCGCCCCGAGGCGCTCCCCGACGGCCTCTGCCGCTCCTGCCGCACCGTCGCCCCGGCCGACACCACGACCGCTCCCGAGCCGCCCGCCGAGCGGGACGTGGCGGCGTACGTCGGAGGCCTGCGTGAGCTGCTGAGGCAGCCATGACTGCCGGGACGCGGAGGCGCACCCATGCCAGACTTGACCGCATGACCGCGGCACACGATTACGAGCACCTGCACCACTTGATGGACCGGCTCAGCCCTCGACAGGTGAAGCGTCTGCGATTGATCATCACGCAGGATGACGAGCTCTCCGAGGTCGATCAGCAAATTCCGTCAGCTGCTGGTGAGGGTGGTGCTGAGACGAAGGGCGAGATGGCGGGGGACGTGCTTCCGGACGGCCTCCGAGCGCTGTTCGGCAGCATCAGCGCTCCCGCTGACTACGCGGAGCGTCACGATGACTACATCCGTGCGCGCATGGAGCGAGACGAGGGCACCGCCGAGTGACCGCGACGGTTCTCGATACCGGGCCGTTGCTGGCTGCGTTCAATTCCAACGACAAGCACCACGAGCGGTGCGTCGAATTCCTCACCGGGCTGCGGGGGCGGAAGCTGCTGCCCAGCACGGTCCTTGCCGAGGTGAGCCGGAGTCTTGAGCGCTGGCCACGTGTCGAGGCGGCCTTCATCGAGCAGGTGGTCCAGGGCACGTTCGAGCTGGTGCAGCTCACGAACGATGACTTGCGCCGCATGAGTGCGCTGATCATCCAGTACGCGGACTTCCCGCTCGGAGCTGTCGACGCCTCGGTCATCGCCGTTGCGGAGCGTTTTCGTACCGACAGGGTCGCAACGATCGACCGACGGCACTTCACCGACGTGAAGCCGCATCACGCAGGTGCACTGCACGTGCTGCCCTGAGCCGGGCGCGGTGCCCATCGAGCTTCCTTGAGTACGGCGGCGGAGCATACCCATCTCAACCCCTCCCCACACGCCGCAACACCGACTTTGGTTCCCCTGAGCGGCTGAACTTTTGTCGATCAGTGGTTAGTTGTGGGTATCAGGGGCCTACCCTTGACTAGGTGAACCAGTTGAAGTCCCGTGCGCCCCACGCCGAGGCCGTCCTGCCCGGCGCCCTGCCCGACGACCTGCGTGCCGAGCTCATCGCGTTCCGCCGTGATCTGCACATGCACCCTGAGCTCGGCAACCAGGAGTTCCGCACCACCGCGGCGATCAAGGCCAGGCTCGAGAAGGCCGGCCTGGAGCCGCAGGTGCTGCCCGGCGGCACGGGCCTCGTCTGTGACGTGGGGGAGTGGGACGGCGTGACGCCGATGCTGGCGTTCCGGGGCGACATCGACGCGCTGCCGATCCCGGACACCAAGGCGGGGGTCTCCTACCGGTCCACCGTGCCCGACCGCGCGCACGCCTGCGGGCACGACGTCCACACGAGCTGCGTCCTGGGAGCCGGCCTCGTGCTCAGCGAGCTCGACCGGCAGGGGCTGCTGCCGCGCCCGGTGCGGCTGCTGTTCCAGCCCGCCGAGGAGGTGCTGCCCGGCGGCGCCACCGACGTGGTCGCGGCCGGTGTGCTGGCAGGGGTGGGGCGGATCATCGGGGTGCACTGCGACCCCAAGGTGGACGTGGGCAGGATCGGGCTCCGGATCGGGCCGATCACCTCGGCCTGCGACCGCGTGGAGATCTCGCTCGACGGCCCCGGCGGGCACACCGCCAGGCCGCACCTCACCACCGATCTGGTCACCGCCGCGGCCCGGGTGGCCACCGACGTACCCGCGCTGCTCGCCCGGCGCGTCGACGCGCGGGCCGGCCTCGCGCTCACCTGGGGACGGCTGCAGACCGGGCACGCGCCGAACGTCATCCCGCAGCACGCCGAGCTGTCCGGGACGGTTCGCTGCCTCGATCTGGAGAGCTGGCGGCAGGCACCGGACCTGGTGCACGCGGCGATCGACGAGGTGGCCGGAATGCACCGGGCCAAGACGGTGGTCGACTACATCCGTGGCGTGCCGCCCGTGGTGAACGAGGCCGAGACGATCGGTCTGCTCGACGCCGCGATGACCATTCGCCGCGGATCGTATGCGATCGAGGACACCGAACAGAGTCTGGGCGGCGAGGACTTCTCCTGGTACCTGGAGAAGATCCCCGGTGCCATGGCGAGGCTCGGGGTGCGGACACCGGGCGACACGCGTGGCCTGGACCTGCACCGGGGCAACTTCGACGTGGACGAGGAGGCGATCACCGTGGGGGTGGAGCTGTTCACCGCCGCCGCGTTGCTGGACGCCTGACGTGGGATGTCAGCGGTGCGGACCCCTCCGGATGGCATCGTGTTCCCTGCTGGTAACGGCTTGTAACCGGACAGGACACCTCCTGTTCGCGACGATCCGATAACGGCTTCCGTACAGGTCCTTACCTGACATCTACGCGCGTTACGATCGCGGCGAAACCAGCGCCGGAAGAGGCGCTTCGGTCAGGTTTGAAGGAGCCTTCCCTTGCGCCGGATCACCAGGATTGCCACCGTGGGCGTCATGTCCGCGGCACTCGCGCTGAGCGTCACGGCGTGTGGCGAGTCGTCCTCCTCGTCGAGCAGTAGTTCCGACTCCAAGGCCGAGAAGTCGGCCATCGCCTACGACATCGGTGGCCGCGGCGACCAGTCGTTCAACGACGCCGCCTACGCGGGTCTGGCCCGGGCCGAGAAGGACCTCGGCGTCAAGGGCACCGAGGCCGAGCCGTCGGACGGCGAGGCGGACGCCGACAAGGTGCAGCGCCTCACCGCGCTGGCCCGCGCCGGCAACAACCCGGTGATCGGCGTCGGCTTCGCCTACGCCCCCGCCATCGAGAAGGTCGCGCCGAAGTTCCCGAAGGTCACCTTCGGCATCATCGACGACGCCTCCGTGACCGGCGAGAACATCGCCAACATCGTCTTCAACGAGGAGCAGGGCTCCTACCTCGCGGGTGTCGCCGCGGCCAAGGTCACCAAGACCAAGACGGTCGGCTTCATCGGTGGTGTCGAGACCCCGCTGATCAAGAAGTTCCAGGCGGGCTTCGAGCAGGGCGTCAAGGAGACCGACCCCTCGGTCAAGGTCGTGCCCCAGTACCTGACGCAGCCGCCGAACTTCGACGGCTTCTCCAAGCCCGACCTCGGCAAGGCCGCCGCCCAGGGGCAGCTCGACAAGGGTGCCGACGTGGTCTACTCGGCGGCCGGTCTCGCCGGTTCGGGCGCGATCGAGGCCGTCTCCAAGGCCGGCAAGTGGAACATCGGCGTCGACTCCGACCAGTACAAGCAGGAGGGCCTCGCCGCCTACAAGGCGTCGATCCTGACCTCGGTCACCAAGGACGTCGAGGACTCCGTCTTCAACCTGATCAAGTCCGTCCAGGACGGCAAGCCGCAGTCCGGTGAGGTGCGCTACGGCCTCGACAAGGACGGCGTCGGCCTGTCCTCGTCCAACCCGGCCTTCACCGAGATGACCGAGGTCATCGCCGCCGTGGACAAGGCGAAGAAGGAAATCATCGACGGCAAGATCACCGTCAAGTCCGCCCCGTAACGATCCCGGTCGTCACGCTGGTTTCCCGTGGGCCCGGAGCGCGCGCAGTCGCCGCTCCGGGCCCGTGGGGTGCCCGTCGAGGAAGTTGTGCCCTTCGCAGTGCCCTGCTCGCACAGGCCCGGAACCCCGCGTCCGGACCGTGCCGTGCGCCTACGCTTCACGATTCGGCAGCACTACGCGTGTAGACAGCCCTCAGGCGCGATAACTTCACCCCGCCCCCTGCCCCTGTGCCCCCGCTCCTGTCCGGCCAAGGAGAGTGCGTCATCAACGCGTCCAGCAGTCCCCCTGCCGTAGAACTGCACGGCATCACCAAGCGTTTCCCCGGAGTCGTGGCCAACCACGACATCGGCATCACCGTACGCAAGGGAACGGTCCACGCCCTCGTCGGTGAGAACGGCGCCGGGAAGTCCACCCTGATGAAGATCCTCTACGGCATGCAGAAGCCGGACGAGGGCACCATCGCCGTGGACGGCGAGCAGGTCTCGTTCGGCAACCCCGGTGACGCCATCGCGCGCGGAATCGGCATGGTCCACCAGCACTTCATGCTCGCCGACAACTTCACCGTCCTGGAGAACGTCGTCCTCGGCGGCGAGAAGCTGCACGGCATCGGCTCCGCGGCGCGCAAGAAGATCAGGGAGATCTCCGACGCCTACGGTCTGGGGGTCAGGCCCGACGCACTCGTCGAGGACCTCGGCGTCGCCGACCGTCAGCGCGTGGAGATCCTCAAGGTCCTCTACCGCGGCGCCCGCATCCTCATCCTGGACGAGCCGACCGCCGTACTGGTCCCGCAGGAGGTCGACGCGCTCTTCGCGAACCTCCGCGAGCTCAAGGCCGAGGGCCTCACCGTCATCTTCATCTCGCACAAGCTCGGCGAAGTCCTCTCCGTCGCCGACGAGATCACGGTGATCCGGCGCGGGACCACGGTGGGCACCGCCGACCCCGCGCAGACCACCACCAAGCAGCTCGCCGAGCTGATGGTCGGCAGCGAACTCCCCTCGCCGGAGACGCGCGAGTCGACGGTGACCGACGTGCCCATGCTGCGCGTCGAAGGGCTCAGCCTCAGCGTGACGGACCCGGACGGGGCCGTGCGCGACGTCCTGTCCGACGTGGACTTCACGATCCACAAGGGTGAGGTCCTGGGCATCGCGGGCGTCGAGGGGAACGGGCAGACCGAGCTGATCGAGACGCTCGTCGGCATGCGGAACCCGGACGGCGGAGTCATCACGCTGGACGCCGACGACATCACGCGCACCCCCACGCGCAAGAGGCGTGAGGGCGGCATCGGCTACATCCCCGAGGACCGCCACCGCCACGGGGTGCTGCTGGACTCCCCGCTCTGGGAGAACCGCATCCTCGGCCACGTCACGGAGAAGCCCAACAGCAAGGGCTGGCTGCTCGACCCGAAGGCCGCGCGCGCCGACACCGAGCGGATCGTGCGTGAGTACGACGTGCGCACCCCGGGCATCGAGGTCACCGCGGCCTCCCTCTCCGGCGGCAACCAGCAGAAGCTGATCGTCGGCCGCGAGATGAGCCACCACCCGAAGCTCCTGATCGCCGCCCACCCCACCCGAGGTGTGGACGTCGGCGCGCAGGCGCAGATCTGGGACCAGATCCGGGAGGCACGCCGCGAAGGGCTGGCCGTCCTGCTGATCTCCGCGGACCTGGACGAGCTCATCGGGCTCTCCGACACCCTGCGCGTCATGTTCCGCGGGCAGCTGGTCGCCGACGCCGACCCCGCCACCATCACACCCGAGGAACTGGGCTCGGCCATGACCGGTGCCGCCGCCGGTCACCTCGAAGCAGCCCCGGAGGACGAGGCCTGATGAGGAAATTCGACAAGGACCGGCTGATCCTGGGCTTCGCCGGCCCGGTGCTCGCCCTGGTCGTGGCCTTCGTGCTCAGCACCCTGGTGCTGCTCGTCTCCGACCGCGACCCCTTCGAGCTGTACCGCCTGCTGTTCGAGCAGGTGTCGTACAGCGACGTACAGGTCCTGATCATCAACCAGGCCGGGACGTACTACCTCGCCGCCCTCGCGGTCGCGGTCGGCTTCCGTATGAACCTCTTCAACATCGGCGTCGACGGGCAGTACCGCCTCGCGGCGATGATGGCCGCCCTCGTCGGCGCCAGCGTCAGCCTCCCCGGGCCGCTCCAGATCGCACTGATCGTCATCGTGGCCATGCTCGTCGGCGCCTTCTGGGCGGGCATCGCCGGCATCCTCAAGACCACGCGGGGCGTGAGCGAGGTCGTCTCGACGATCATGCTCAACTCCATCTCGACCTCGCTGATCGCCTGGCTGATCCTGCCGAAGAACTTCGGTGAGCAGGCGGCGGGTTCCAACAACCTGACGACGGGCGACATCCCGGAGGCAGGCTGGTTCCCCGGGCTGCCCCTGAGCCCCGAAGCCGGTGAGATCTACGGCTTCACCTTCGTCGCCGTCGGCTGCGGCCTCGTCTACTGGCTCGTGCTGAACCGCACCCGGTTCGGTTTCGACCTGCGCGCCACCGGCGCCAGCGAGAGCGCCGCCCAGGCGTCCGGTGTGGACGCCAAGAAGATGATCCTGACGTCGATGCTGATCTCCGGCGCGGTCGCCGGTCTCGTCGGGATGCCGACGCTGCTGGGAGACACCCACACCTACAGCCTCGACTTCCCCGTCGGTCTCGGCTTCACCGGCATCACCATCGCCCTGCTCGGCCGCAACCACCCGGTGGGCATCGCGCTCAGCGCCCTGCTGATCGCGTTCCTGGACAAGGCGTCGTCGCCCCTCGACCAGTTCGGCTTCGAGAAGGAGATCGCCACGATCATGCAGGGCCTGATCGTGATCTCGGTCGTCGTCAGCTACGAGCTCGTCCGGCGCTACGGGACCCGCCGCCAGCAGCAGAAGGTCGGCGAGGAACTCGCCGCCGGCCACGCCCTCACCACCGAGAAGGAGGCGGCCCTGTGAGCACCAGCAAAGTCTCCGCCGCACGCGTAGCCGCCCCGAAGGGCGGCGGACGGCGCAAGCTGTCCCTGCCCGTCGTCCTCCTGATCATCGCCGGTGCGCTCGCCCTCGTCTCGCTGGTGCGCCTCATCAGCGGTGCGGACGACGTGACCTCCGTGGGCCAGGTGAGCGGCGCCCTCGAACTCGCCGTCCCGATCGGTCTGGCGGGCCTCGGCGGACTCTGGGCCGAGCGGGCCGGCGTCGTCAACATCGGCCTCGAAGGCATGATGATCCTCGGCACGTGGTTCGGTGCCTGGGCCGGTTTCCAGTGGGGCCCGTGGATGGGCGTCCTCTTCGGCATCATCGGCGGCGCGCTCGGCGGACTGCTCCACGCCGTCATCACCGTCACCTTCGGCGTGAACCACATCGTCTCCGGTGTGGCCATCAACATCCTCGCCGTCGGCGTCACCCGCTACCTCTCCAACTTCACCTTCGCCGACGAGCCCGGCGGCTCCTCCAAGCAGTCCCCGCGCCTCGACGAGATCGACAAGATCACCGTGCCGGGTCTTTCGGACTGGATGCAGGACCTGCAACAACACCACTGGTTCTTCGTCTCCGACCTCGCCGGCATCGTCGGAGGCCTGGTCACAGGGCTGTCGCTGCTCACGGTCGTCGCCCTGCTGCTCATCCCCGTCACCTGGTTCGTGCTGTGGCGCACGGCCTTCGGCCTGCGGCTCCGCTCCTGCGGTGAGAGCCCGGTGGCGGCCGAGACCCTCGGCGTGAACGTCTACAAGTACAAGTACATCGCCGTGACGATCTCGGGCGGTCTGGCAGGACTCGGCGGTGCCTTCCTCGCCATCGTCGCCACCAGCATCTACCAGGAGGGCCAGACCGGCGGTCGCGGCTACATCGGCCTCGCCGCGATGATCTTCGGCAACTGGATGCCGGGCGGCATGGCACTCGGCGCCGGGCTCTTCGGCTTCACCGACAGCCTCAAGCTCCGCGGCGGTGCCGAGAACGTCCACGCCATGCTGCTGCTCCTGGCGATCCTCCTGGTGATCGTCGTGTTCTGGCAGCTGTACCGGAAGAAGTACGTGAGCGCGGTGATCTCGGCGGTCATCTCCGGTGTGCTGTTCACCTGGTACGGCCTCACGGACCAGGTGCCGAGCCAGTTCGTGGACGCCGCGCCGTACGTCACGACGCTGCTGGTCCTCGCCCTGTCCGCCCAGCGGTTGCGCATGCCCAAGGCGGACGGCGTGCCGTACCGCAAGGGTGAGGGCAAGTGACGACCCCACAGCCCGTCGACTGGGACGTGCTGCGCGAGGCCGCCCGGGACGCGATGTCCCGGGCGTACGCCCCGTATTCGGGCTACCCGGTCGGTGTGGCGGCCCTCGTCGACGACGGCCGCATGATCACCGGATGCAACGTCGAGAACGCCTCCTACGGCATCGGCCTGTGCGCCGAGTGCGGGCTGGTCTCGCAACTGGCCGCCACGGGCGGCGGCCGGCTGACCCACTTCACCTGTGTGGACGGCACGGGCGCGGTGCTCGTGCCGTGCGGGCGGTGCCGTCAGCTGCTTTACGAGTTCGGCGGTCCCGGCCTCGTCCTGGAGACGCCGGACGGCTTCCGTACGCTCGACGAGATGCTGCCGCAGGCCTTCGGGCCGCAGCACCTGGGGTAGCCCTTCCGCCGCGCCGTCCCCTCCGGAGGGGACGGCGCGGCGGAACGTTCACCCTCTATGCGCGTAGAGTCAACGGGACTCTCGCCTACCCATCCGGCCGGAAGGACTCCCCGCCCATGGACGCCATCTCCGTCATCCGCACCAAGCGGGACCGGGGCGAGCTCAGCCCCGAGCAGATCGACTGGGTCATCGACGCGTACACCCGCGGCGAGGTCGCCGACGAGCAGATGTCCGCGCTGGCCATGGCTATCCTGCTGAACGGCATGAACCGCACCGAGATCGCCCGCTGGACCGCCGCGATGATCGCCTCCGGCGAGCGGATGGACTTCGGGGCGCTCTCCCGCCCCACCACCGACAAGCACTCCACCGGCGGCGTCGGCGACAAGATCACCCTGCCGCTCGCCCCGCTGGTCGCCGCCTGCGGCGCGGCTGTGCCGCAGCTCAGCGGCCGGGGGCTCGGCCACACCGGCGGGACCCTCGACAAGCTGGAGTCGATCCCCGGCTGGCGCGCCCACCTCTCCAACGCCGAGATGCTGGACGTCCTGGACACCACCGGCGCGGTGATCTGCGCGGCCGGCGACGGGCTCGCCCCCGCCGACAAGAAGCTGTACGCGCTGCGCGACGTCACCGGCACCGTCGAGGCCATCCCGCTGATCGCCAGCTCGATCATGTCCAAGAAGATCGCCGAGGGCACCGGGGCGCTCGTCCTGGACGTCAAGGTCGGCACCGGCGCCTTCATGAAGACGATCGAGGACGCCCGCGAACTGGCCTCCACCATGGTCGCGCTGGGCACCGACAGCGGCGTACGCACCGTCGCGCTGCTCACCGACATGGCGACCCCGCTGGGCCTGACGGCGGGCAACGCCCTGGAGGTACGCGAGTCCGTCGAGGTCCTCGCAGGCGGCGGCCCCCGCGACGTGATCGACCTGACCCTCGCCCTCGCCCGCGAGATGCTCGACGCCGCCGGGCTCAAGGACGCCGACCCGGAGAAGGCCCTGGCCGACGGCTCCGCCATGGACGTCTGGCGCCGCATGATCTCCGCCCAAGGAGGCGACCCGGATGCCGAGCTCCCCGTCGCCCGCGAGCAGCACGTGATCAGCGCCCCGTCCTCGGGCGTGCTGACCCGTCTCGACGCCTACGACGTCGGCGTCGCCGCCTGGCGCCTCGGCGCGGGCCGCGCGCGCAAGGAGGACCCGGTGCAGGCCGGCGCGGGCGTCGAGCTGCACGCCAAGCCGGGCGACACGGTCACCGAGGGCCAGCCGTTGCTGACCCTGCACACGGACACCCCCGAGAAGTTCGCGTACGCGCTGAAGGCCCTGCCCGGCTCGTACGACATCGCGCCGGCCGGTACGCCCTTCACCGCCACGCCGGTGGTGCGGGAACGTATCGCCTGACCTGTGGCTTTCCCTTTCGGGTGAACGGGACTGGTGGACCGCCACTGGTCCCGTTCGGCATGCTGTTATCGGTGACGCACCGATAAGAGGAGACCGCCATGAGCGCACTCACTGTCGATCCCGGGCCGGGCCACGGTCAGGACTGGGACGACCTCGTCCGGATCTGGGAGGAGACGGACGCACCCGAGGGCTGCAAGGTGGAGATCATCGAGGGGATCGTCACCGTGTCGCCACCGCCGTCCAAGGACCACAACACAACCGCAGCCTTGCTCCAGCGCAGGTTGTACACCGTCATCCCGGAGGACTGGGAGATCTACCAGACCCTGGGCGTCTCCGTGCCCGGGCGGGCCGGACTGTACATCCCCGATCTTGTCGTCCTGGCGCGCGCGGTGGCATCCGGCCCCGGGAACCGTGTCCCCGCTGAGGAGGTCCGCCTCGTCGTCGAGATCACCTCACCGGCCAACGCCAACCACGACCGCATCGGCAAGGCGCACGGCTACGCGAAGGCCGGCGTCGAGCTGTTCCTGCTGCTCGATCCCTGGCACACCGGTCGCCCGACCGCGACCCTGTACGGAGAGCCGAGCGACGGCACCTACCGCGTCCTGGAAGCGGTCGAGTACGGCGAGACACTGACGCTGCCGAAGCCCTTCGGGCTGGATCTGGACACGGGGATCTTCCCGGTCAGCTGAGCCCGCCTCGCCGGGCAGCGATGAGTTCCGGGCATCCCGCCGGTCTCTGTGGTGTGGATGCCATGACACCGAACGCCCTCGTCGTCACCGGCCGGATCACCCGCGCCGAGGTGCCGGCACTCTGCGCCGAGCTGGAGGCGCTGCTCAGCGGCCCCTCGGCGGCCGTGGTGGACTGCGACATGGGCGGTGTCGTGCACCCGGACCTGGCCCTGGTCGAGGCGGTCGCCCGGCTGGGGCTCGTCGCACGCCGGGCCGGAGGCGTCGAGCTGCGACTGCGCAACGTCCCGCCCGGATTCGGGGAGCTGCTCGACCTGGTCGGGCTGGCCGATGTGCCGGCTCACGTCCGGTGGGGTCCGGAGTGAGCCACGCTCAGCGGGCCGTCCCACCCTCATGACACGGCGTCGTCGTCCAAGTGGTCGGGGAGCCCGAACAGCGGGAACCAGCGCGGGGTGTCCAGGAAGCAGTGCATCCCGGTGATGACCCCGTCCGAGATGTCGATGACCTGCACCGCCCATGGCACGAAGCCCGGCCCGTCCGGATTCGGCTTGTAGTGGGCGAAGGCCGGGGTGCCGTTGGCCTCCGTCGCCACCAGGCGGGAACCGGCGCAGCTCGCCCCGATGCTGAGCATGAAGCCGGTGATGTCGTCGTGTCCCCGCAGCCAGAGGTCGAACGGCGGCATGGTCATCACGGCGTCCTCGTGGAGCAGCGCCGTCAGCGCCGCCATGTCGTACCCCTCGAACGCCGCCACATAGCGGTCCAGCAGCTTGCGCTGCTCCTCGTCGAGCGGATTCGCGGTGTCCGGTGCCGCGTTGTCCGTGTCCGACAGTGTGGCCCGGGCCCGCTGGAGGGCGCTGTTGACCGAGGCGACCGACGTGTCGAGCAGCTCGGCGACCTCGCTCGCCTTCCACGCCAGGACTTCGCGCAGGATCAGCACCGCACGCTGTTTCGGCGGCAGGTGCTGGAGCGCGGCGACGAACGCGAGGCGCACCGACTCCTTGGCCACGGCGGCCTCCGCCGGGTCGGCCACCGAGGGCAGGATGCGTCCGTCGGGCATCGGCTCCAGCCAGGTGTTCTCCGGGAGGGGGTTCAGCGCGGCCTGGGCCAGCGGTGTCGGGCCGGTGAGGTCCACCGGCCTGGCGCGCTTGTTGCCCGCGTTCAGCATGTCGAGGCAGACGTTCGTCGCGATGCGGTACAGCCAGGAGCGCAGGGAGGAACGGCCCTCGAACTTGTCGAAGTTGCGCCAGGCGCGCACCAGCGTGTCCTGGACCGCGTCCTCCGCCTCGAAGGCGGAGCCGAGCATCCGGTAGCAGTAACCGGTCAGTTCGACCCGGTGTCCCTCCAACCGGCTGTCGATCTCCGCTGTCGCCGCCTGATCACTCATCGCTTCACCCCTGTTGCACTGTGACACCGCTCACTCGGCACTCCGGAAGCTACCGCAGGGCACTGACAACAGGGGCCGGAAGCGCGGAAGCCGCTGCTCAGGTGCCGGGCTTGCGTCCGTACACGAAGACGTCGTCGCCGTTCTTCAACAGATTCCAGTATGACTTCGCGTCCGCCGGGCGCATGTTGACGCAGCCCGCCGATCCCGGGTTGTTGTACATGGACTTGGTGACCGAGTGGAACGCCTGCCCGCCGTCGAAGAACTGGGCATACGGCATGCGCACGTCGTACAGCGTCGACCAGTGGTCGATGTTGCGCCAGTAGATCTTCGTGGCGCCGGTCCGCGTCTCGTCGCCGTTGCGGCCCGTACGCACGGGCACCGGGCCGAACTTCAGCTTGGTGCCGTCCTGGATCCAGCTCAGCTGCCTGGTCAGGTCCACGCAGGCGATGCGGCCCTTGTTCGTGGGGCACTTCTTCGCCTTGTTCGGGGTCTTCCCGGCCGCCTTCTGGGCGGTGATCGTCTTCATCGTGCGCCAGGTGACCGGCCCCGCGTACCCGATGTTCGGCGTGATGCCCTTCGCGGTCTGGAAGGAGCGGATCGCCTTGCAGTCGGCCGCCGACTGCTTCCCGTCGGCCGTCCGCTTCAGCCACTTCTCGACCTGCTTCTGGTACGGCCCCTTCGAAGCCGTGCAGGACGCCGCCTCGGCCGCCGTCCCGGTGCCCAGGACCAGGGCCGGAGCGGCCACCAGACCGGCGACGGACAGGACGGCTCCGCGCCGCACTCCCGCGCCGCGTATCTTCCCCATGGTTCTCATGTACGCCTGCTCCCCTTCGCGTTCGCCCGCGGTATGACTCCGCTTGTTGGACACGCGTCGGGGAGCAGCGGTTGTGCGGTGGCGGGTCTCAGTTGTGCACGGCTGCCGGGGACGCGGCGCGGAGCCGCTCGGTCCGGGCCGCCCGGGTCCCGAACAGGGTGATCGACAGGACGCCGAGGACCGCCAGGACGCCCAGCGCGACCGTGCCGGACCAGCCGCCGGCGTGGAAGGCGACGGCGCCGAGCGTGCCGCCGACGCTGGAGCCCAGGTAGTACGCGGTCTGGTAGAGCGCCGACGCCTGGGCGCGGCCCGTGGTGGCCGTACGGCTCACCGAGGACGAGGCGACCGCGTGTCCGGCGAAGAAGCCGGCCGTGATGAGGACGAGGCCGCCCAGGACGGCTGCCAGCTGGTCCGCCAGGGAGAGCAGCAGACCGGCGGCCGTCGTGGACACGGCGAGGTAGAGCGCACCCCGGCGGCCCAGCCTTCCGACCAGTCGGCCCGCGGCGGCCGAGGAGAGCGTGCCGACGAGGTAGACCAGGAAGACCGAGCCGACGATGCCCTGGGGGAGGCTGAAGGGCTCCTCGACGAGCCGGTAGCCGATCACGGTGTAGACCGCGCCGAACACCGTCATGAACAGGGCGCCGATCGCGTACAGCCTGCGCAGCAGCGGGTTGGAGAGGTGACCGGTGACGGTCTTCGCCAGGGCCTTCGGGTTGAGCGAGGCGGGGCTGAAGTGCCGTGCCTTGGGGATCATGAAGTGGAAGACCACCGCGCAGGCCACGGCGAGCAGCCCGATCGCGCCGAGCGCCATCCGCCAGCCCCAGAGCTGGGCGACCCAGCCGGCCAGGATGCGGCCGCTCATGCCGCCGATGCTGTTGCCCGCCACGAACAGTCCGATCGCGGCCACCAGGGCCTTGGGCCGCACCTCCTCGGCCAGGTAGGCCATCGCGGAGGCGGGCAGTCCGGCCAGTGCCGCGCCCTGGATCGCGCGCAGCGCGATCAGCCAGCCGAGCGACGGGGCGAAGGGGATGAGCAGCCCGATCACCACGGCGACCGACAGGGATGCCGTCATCATCTGGCGCCGCCCGAAGCGCTCCGAGAGCGCGCTCAGCGGCAGGACGCACAACGCCAGTGCACCGGTCGCCGCGGAGACCGTCC
Source organism: Streptomyces sp. NPDC005794 (assembly GCF_042871445.1). Lineage (NCBI taxonomy): Bacteria > Bacillati > Actinomycetota > Actinomycetes > Kitasatosporales > Streptomycetaceae > Streptomyces > Streptomyces sp. NPDC005794. Next base: position 255,719 of record NZ_JBIAIN010000007.1, on the reverse strand, counting down.
AGCTCGCCTGCCCGGCCGTCGCGCCGAAGGACGCGGAGACGGCGGGCAGCAGGGCCTGGGTGGAGTAGAGGAGGGCGAAGGTCGCGATCCCCGCCGCGAAGAGCGCGAAACTCATCCGGCGGTAGCCGGGACCACCAGGGGTGAGGCGGTCCGGGACGGTCGGGGAGGCGACGGCGGCGGATGACGGAGCGGCGGCGTCCAGCACGATGGTGGACGCCCCGGTACTGGCAGGAGGCATACGGCGAACGTAGACCGCCCGGTTTCATGCGTCCAATGCATGAAACAGCGATAATCGTTCCCATGGTGCATCAATACAGCTCACAGTCCCGGCTGTCACCGAGCAGTTACGAAGAAGACATCCGAGCCGTACTCGCGCCACGCCTCGCGTACTTCGAGGCGGTCGCCCGCCACGAGCACGTCACCCGTGCCGCGCACGAGCTCGGCGTCCCGCAGTCGACGCTGTCGCGGGCCATGGTGAGGCTGGAACAGGACCTGGGTGTCGCCCTGTTCGCCCGCCGGGGCCGGACCGTCTCGCTCACCCCCGCGGGCCGCACCTTCCTCGGCTCGGCCGAACGCGCGCTGGCGGAGGTGGAGAAGGCCGCCGACTCGGTACGCGCCGACGCCGACCCCACGGCGGGCAAGGTCGCCTTCGGCTTCCTGCACACCATGGGTTCCGAGACCGTACCCGCCCTGATCCGCGCCTTCCGGGTCGACCACCCCCGGGTCCGCTTCCAGCTCGTCCAGAACTACGGCGAGGCGATGATCGAGCGCCTGCGGGCGGGCGGCCTCGACCTCTGCCTCACCTCGCCCGTCCCCGACGCCCCGGATCTCGTCGCCACGCGCCTGGACGAGCAGCGGCTGCGCCTGGTCGTCCCCGACGACCACCGGCTGGCGGGGCGCCGGCGCATCCGGCTCGCCGAGGCCGCCGACGAAACGTTCGTCACCCTCGAACCCGGTTACGGGCTGCGGCGGATCACGGACGACCTGTGTGCCGAGGCGGGCTTCACCCCGCGGGTCGCCTTCGAGGGCGAGGAGGCGGAGACGCTGCGCGGCCTGGTCGCTGCCGGGCTCGGGGTGGCGCTGCTGCCGCCGCCCGCCGTCGCCCGGCCCGGCGTGGTCGAGCTTTCGGTGACGGCGCCGCGCGCGGCCCGCGAGATCGGGGTCGCCTGGCTGGACGGTCACCCCGACACGCCGCCGGTGGCCGCGTTCAAACGCTTCCTGCTGTCGCGCCGGGGGAGCCTGCTGCCGGACTGAGGCCGGCACGCGGCCCTCAGTGCCTCAGCGACCGCCCGAACCCCGCCGCGAGCGGCATCCGCAGCCCCAGCGGCGGGGGCGCGGCGAACGCGTCGGCGACCGGGCGCGCGTACGACCGGGCGAACAGCGAACCCCGTATGAAGTCCGAGGCCAGCGCCACCACTTCGGACCGGTGCTCGCGCAGTGCGTGCCCGTCCGAGTGGACCTCGAAACGGCAGGTGTCCCGGTTGGCCTTCTTGGCCCGCTCGGCCAGCCGGTAGGAGAGCTCCGGGTCGGTCCGCGCGTCGTTCGTGCCGTGCACGATCAGGACCCGGCGCCCCGCCAGGTGTTTCACCGGTTCGGGTTCCGGCTCCGCGCCCTCGGGGAGCCAGGGCGCCATCGCCAGTACGGAGTTGACGGCGGCGTGCCCGGCGCCGCGCAGGGCCGCCCGGCCGCCCATGCCGTGCCCGACGAGGCACACGGGGATGTCGCCGTAGCGGCGTTGGACCTCGTCGGCCGCCCAGTGGGCGTCGTCCGCCGGATCCGCGCCGGCGTTCCAGCCCCGGGTCCGGTAGCGCACGACGTGCACCGCGAGCCCCTCACCCTGGCCCGCGCGGGCCAGGGTCCGGGCGAACGGCAGCTGCGCCGCGTACGAAAAAGCGGAAGGACGGCGTCGGGAATCGGTCTCGCCGTCCGGGAGCAGCAGGACCACGCCGCTGACCTCGGGTGCTGCTCCGGCCGTGAGGACGGCCCGTCCCAGCCTCGCGGCAGGCAGGGGAAGTGCGCGCTGTGCCATGACAGAACAGTGTCAGAAGGGGAGGTGTATTCCACCTGGCTTCGCGGTCACTGTTACGCATCGGCGCCAGCGCTCTACGCGCGTAGGCGTTAGAGTGCCCGAATGACGAGCCAGACCCTCGATGTCCCCGGTCCCGACCAGATCCGCCGTGCGCCCAAGGTGCTGCTCCACGATCACCTCGACGGCGGGCTGCGCCCCGGCACGATCGTCGATCTGGCGCGCGCGCAGGGCTCCCACGGCCCCGGGGGCATGGGAGGCGCTCTCATCGACGCCTTGCCGGAGACCGAGCCCGACAAGCTCGGCATCTGGTTCCGTGAGGCGGCCGACTCCGGTTCGCTGGAGCGCTACCTGGAGACGTTCGCCCACACCTGCGCCGTCATGCAGACCCGTGAGGCGCTGGTCCGGGTGGCCGCGGAGTGCGCCGAGGACCTGGCCGAGGACGGTGTCGTCTACGCGGAGGTGCGGTACGCGCCCGAGCAGCACCTCACCGGCGGTCTGTCCCTCGAAGAGGTCGTCGAGGCGGTCAACGAGGGTTTCCGTGAGGGTGAGCGCCGGGCCCGCGCGAACGGCCACCGCATCCGCGTCGGTGCCCTCCTCACCGCGATGCGGCACGCCGCCCGCGCACTGGAGATCGCCGAGCTTGCCAACCGCTACCGCGATATGGGCGTGGTGGGCTTCGACATCGCGGGCGCGGAGGCGGGCTACCCGCCCACCCGCCATCTGGACGCGTTCGAGTACCTCAAGCGCGAGAACAACCACTTCACCATCCACGCGGGCGAGGCCTTCGGCCTGCCGTCGATCTGGCAGGCCCTGCAGTGGTGCGGCGCGGACCGGCTCGGCCACGGCGTCCGCATCATCGACGACATCGAGGTCGCCGAGGACGGCACTGTGACGCTGGGGCGTCTCGCCTCCTACGTGCGCGACAAGCGGATCCCGTTGGAGCTCTGCCCGACCTCCAACCTCCAGACCGGCGCCGCGGCCTCGTACGCCGAGCACCCCATCGGGCTGCTGCGGAGGCTTCATTTCCGCGCCACGGTGAATACGGACAACCGCCTGATGGGCGGGACGAGCATGAGTCAGGAATTCGAGCGACTGACCGAGACATTCGGATACACGCTCGACGACATGCAGTGGTTCACAGTCAATGCGATGAAATCAGCGTTCATTCCTTTCGATGAACGACTGGCCATGATCAACGACGTGGTGAAGCCCGGGTACGCGGAACTGAAGTCGGAATGGCTCTTCCGTCAGACGGCCGTGACCAGTGGTTCTTCCTCCCCGGCAGGCTGATCGTACGTAGTGATGAACGGCCGGGAGCACTGTTTCCCGGCCGTTTTTCGTGTCCCGGCGTGTTTGCGGGAGGGGTGCGGGGCTGGCTACGTTTCAGAGCCGCTCACATTCCCTTCCCCAAGGATGAATTTCACATGAAGCAGTCTGCTGTCAGGATCCTCGGTGTCGCCGCTCTCGGCGCCGCTTTCGCCGCCGCCGGCGCGGGCAGTGCCTCCGCCGTCTCCGTGCCCGTCGACGCCCTGGCCGGCACCCTGCCCGCCGGTGTCGCGCTCGACTCCGCCGTCGACGCGCTGCCCGCCGCGCAGAAGGCGGCCGGCGGAGTGCTCGACCAGCAGCAGCGCGGCGGCAGCGACCTCTCGGCGCCCGGCACCAACCTGCTCGGCGGCATGCCCGCCGGCGGCCTGACCGGCTCCCTGCCGCTCGCCGGCTGAATCACCGCACACGCATGTGGTCCTGATGGTCACCAGGCCGTCGCGGCCGGGCTCTTCTCCGACGGCAGCAGCATCCACAGCGCCAGGTAGAGCAGGAACTGAGGGCCGGGGAGCAGACACGACACGAGGAAGATGACGCGCATCGTGCCTGCGGAGGTGCCGAAGCGCCGTGCCAGCGCTGCGCACACCCCACCGATCATGCGTCCCTCACGGGGGCGGACAAGTGCGGCCATGGTGGGCTCCTTCGCGAACCGTTGCGGGAAGCAGCTCCGTCGTGCTCCCGGTACCTCCATAGTGGCTCCGCGAAGGGGTACAAAGCATCGCTCTACGGTGCGATACCGACCCTGGTAATCGTCGGGGTCGACCCCTGAGAGGCCGGGTAGGCCTCGCCCCGGGCCAGGCGGACCCCGTTCCCGATCCGGGACAGGTCACCGGCCCCCGCCCGGTTGCCCCGGCGCAGCCGGGACCGTGACAGCGGGACGACCAGCAGATGGGCCAGCGCCACGCCCGAGGTGTTCAGCAGCAGCGAGTCGACGTCGACGACCTGGCCCGGCACCCCCGTCTGCGCCAGCTCGATGGCCATCGAGATCAGCGCCCCGGCCGCGACCGTACGGGCCAGCGAGGCCCAGGGGGAGACCAGCAGCCTGCCGCCGGCCATCGGCATCAGTATGCCCAGGGGTGCCAGGAGCAGCAGGCCCGCACCGATACGGCGCACCGCCTCGGCCGGGCCCAGGGCCAGATCCGCCCTGATCCCGGCGAACGGCTGGAAGTTCGCGGCCGTCACCCAGGGCACGTCCAGCGGGCGCAGCGTCAGCCAGCCGACGAACAGAAGATGCGCGAGCAGGAGGACTACCCCCGCCGCGCGGAAGCGGATGACGGCCTGGCCGTCCGAACTGTGACGCACGTGCACCAAGACGCCACGACCGGCAGGATCGGTTCCGCCTGGTGCGGGGAAGGCCCTGTGACGAGCGGCACGGGCCCGGGGACCGGCCCCTCAGGACAGCTCGACCGCGCCCAGTGTGGGCACCTCGCCGGGCCGGCTCTTCGTCTCCGTCGTACACAGATAGCCCCGCGGGGCGTAATTCCCCGGCCCGCCGAGCAGCACCGAAGCCCCGGAGCCGATCGACTCGCTCTCCGCGTACGAGCACACCACCTGCGCGAGCGCCTCCGCCGGCAGGTCGTCCGGCTGCTCGCTGAGGCGCAGCGTGCCCTCCGGGTCGCCCTTCCGGGCGTCGGCGACCCTCAGCGCCACCGGTACGTCGGTGGAGATGCCGGCGCGCCGCTCGTCGGCGTCAGGTTCCCGCTGCAGCTCGTTCAGGAGTGCCTGCGCGGTCCGGAGGGCGTCGAACCGCGACTCGTCGACCTCGACCGTGCGTTCCACCGTCACCAGCTGCGAGGCGCAGACCAGATAGATCCGCACGGAGACGCTCTCCGCCGGCGCGGTCGCCCCGGCCGACGCGGTCCGGCACGGCATCCGCGACGGCGCCGCCCCGGCGTCGACCGGCACCGAGGTGCTGCGGATGCCGCAGCCCGACGCCAGCGCCGCACAGGCCGCCACTGCGGCCAGCACGGCGACGGCCCGGCCGGGGCGCCGCAGCCGGAGCCCGCACCCGTACGCCCGCTCGCTGCGCTTCACTTCGCGTCGCCCTTCTCGTTCCGGTCCGGGTCGTCGTCGTCCGGGGCGCCGGTCAGTGCCTCCGCGTCGCGCGGGAGCCGCAGCACGAACACCGCGCCCTCGCCGTCCGGGAGGTTCGAGGCCGTGATGTCGCCGCCGTGGATGTGCGCGTTCTCCACCGCGATGGACAGGCCGAGTCCGCTGCCTTCGGAGCGCGGGCGGGAGGCACTCGCCTTGTAGAAGCGGTCGAACACATGGGGCAGAACCTCTTCGGGGATGCCCGGACCGTGGTCGCGCACCTCGATGACCAACTCGTCCTCGTCGGTCCGTACGGACACCCGCACCGGTGATCCGCCGTGCTTGAGGGCGTTGCCGATGAGATTCGCCAGGATCACGTCGAGCCGGCGCGGATCCAGTCGCACCATGATGCCGCGCTCCGCGTCCAGGTCGACCGCGTCCAGCCAGGCACGGGCGTCGATGCAGGCGGTCACCTGGTCGGCGACATCGACCGTGTCCAGGACGAGGCGGGCCGTACCGGCGTCGAAGCGGGTGACTTCCATGAGGTTCTCGACCAGGTCGTTCAGCCGCCGGGTCTCGCTCACCACCAGGTGCACGGCCGGGGCGATCATCGGGTCCAGGTTGTCCGCCTCGTCCTCCAGCACCTCGGCGACCGCCGTGATCGCGGTCAGCGGGGTGCGCAGTTCGTGCGACATGTCGGCGACGAACCGGCGGCTGGACTCCTCCCGCGCGCTCATGTCCGCGACCTTCTTCTCCAAGGAGATCGCGGCCTTGTTGAACGTGCGGGAGAGATCGGCGAGTTCATCGGTGCCGGAGACCACGAGACGGGTGTCGAGCTTGCCCTCGCCGAGCTTGCGGGCCGCGTCGCCGAGCCGCTGCACCGGGCGCAGCACGGTCGTCGCCGCGGCCTGGGCGAGGAGGGCCGAACCCACGAGGGCCAGCGCGGTGGCGATCCCCAGGGACCACGCCAGCGAATTGAGGTCCTCGCGCTCCTGGTCGAGCGACTGCAGCATGTATCCGGCGGGCCCACCACCGATGATCTTCGTCCCGGCCACCAGGTGGGGGGTGTTGCCCCGGGTCGTCCGCTGCCAGAACAGGTGGTACTCAAAGGTGTTGGTCGACGTCAGCGGCTGCTTCTTGTTCACCTGCTTCTGCAGCGAGGCGGGCACGTCGGCCTTGGTGAAGGAGTCGAGGTCGGAGGAACCGGTGACCGGTTTGCCATCCTTGGTCCCGATCAGCAGCACGTGATAGCCGGGGCCGCTGCTGGCCATCTGCTCGGCGGCGTCCCGCAGTTCGTCCGCCGTCGGCTGCAACGGCAACGAGGCCGCCCGGTTCTGCATCTGGCGGCGGAAGTCGCCGAGCGCCGTGTCCTGCGTACGCGTCAGGACGGCCTCACGGTTGAGCCAGTACGCGATGCCCGACGCGGACACCGCCGCCGTCAGGGCCACCAGCGCGAACACGATCAGAAGCCGCAGTCGCAGGCTGGTCCAGCGAAGACCCGCGAGTATGGAGCGCTTCGCGGAATCGCTCACTGAGGCGTGTCCAGTCTGTAGCCCACACCACGCACGGTACGGATCAGGGTCGGCGAGGACGGCACGTCCTCCACCTTCGCCCGGAGCCGCTGCACGCAGGCGTCCACCAGCCGTGAGTCACCGAGGTAGTCGTGCTCCCAGACGAGGCGCAGCAACTGCTGCCGGGACAGGGCCTGTCCCGGCCGGCGGCTCAGTTCGAGCAGGAGCCGCAGCTCGGTCGGCGTGAGCTGCAGGTCCTCCCCGTTCTTCGTGACGGTCATCGCCGAACGGTCGATGACGACACTCCCGAACGTCGCCGAGTCGGTGGACTCCCTCTCCCCGCGGCGCAGGACCGCGCGGATACGGGCGTCGAGCACCCGGCCCTGTACGGGTTTCACGACGTAGTCGTCCGCGCCGGACTCCAGTCCCACCACGACGTCGATGTCGTCGCTGCGCGCGGTCAGCAGAATGATCGGCAGCTGGTCGGTGCGGCGGATGCGGCGGCAGACCTCGAAACCGTCGATCCCGGGCAGCATCACATCCAGCACGACCAGGTCAGGCCGCTGCTCCCTCAGCAGCTCCAGGCCGTCCTCTCCCGTCGCCGCGGTGGCCACACGGTGGCCCTGGCGTGACAGGGAGAGTTCGAGGGCCGTGCGGATGGCGTCATCGTCCTCGATCAGCAACAGGAAAGGCACGGGGGCCATTCTGGCCCATGGTTGTGCCACGTTTCGACAAACCCCCCGACTTGATCCGCCGACTTGGTCCCCGACATGCACTGTGACAGGCCTGTGACAGTCGAGGGACAGGGTCATGAAACTGCCCCGGCAAGCTCGTTGTCACACGGAACGACCGGACTCCACCGATGGGGGGCGCCAGATGAACGCACTGCACAGCACCACCTCAAGCGCAGTTGTCACGCGCCTTCACGACGTCGGGCGGAGTCAGGAGAAGTCCGGCGCCGGGGTACGGGGGTGCGTTCGTGGCGCCGGGCGTCAGCACGCGTCGCACCTGACGATGGTTGACGCGTCCACGGGGGAAAACGGGGGAAGCGCGTACGGGGAGGCCTCGGGGGAGCGGAAGCCCCTGGAGCGGGCGGAGGACGCCGAAGCGGTGTTCACCGCCTACGTCAAGGAGCGCCGTGCCTCCCTGTACGCAACCGCCTATCACCTGACCGGCGACCGGTTCGAGGCCGAGGACCTGCTGCAGAGTGCCCTCTTCTCGACGTACCGGGCGTGGGACAGGATCAGCGACAAGGCGGCGGTCGGCGGATACCTCCGCCGCACCATGACCAACCTGCACATCAGCGCGTGGCGCAGGCGCAAGCTCAACGAATACCCGACCGAGGAGCTGCCGGAGACGGTGGGCGACACGGACGCGATGCGGGGCACGGAACTGCGGGCGGTGCTCTGGCAGGCGCTCGCGCGGCTGCCGGAACTCCAGCGCACGATGCTGGTGCTCCGCTACTACGAGGGCCGCACGGACCCCGAGATCGCGTCCATCCTCGACATCAGTGTCGGCACGGTGAAGTCGAGCATCTGGCGGTCCCTCCGCCGGCTGCGCGAGGACGAGGTCCTCAGCTTCGGCCGTGACGAGGAGGAGTCCTTCGGCGAGCTGGTGGCCTGAGGGGCGGGCCCTCCGTCTCGGGGGAGACGGGGGCCACGGGGGAAGTACCGGGGGCACGGGGGAGCGGTAGAAGACGGGGGCCGAGGGGACTCGGGGGAACAACGGGGGAGAACGGCCCGTCGCTTCGGGGGAGGCGCGGGTTCACGGGGGAGAACACAGCGGGGTCGTGCGGGCCGGGGGGTCCTGCACGGCCCCGCTGCCCGTGTGCCCGGGGGCGACACATCAGGCCTTGCTAGCCTGGGCTTCTCACTCGGAGTGCGGGTGACGAAGCCCCCGTCTCGGGACGCATACTTCGCTCCCTTCATGGAGGCCGCCGCCAAGACCTTCGGCTGCGACACGGTCACAAGCTGAGGGTGTGTTCGGCTATTTCACCGACGAGAGTGCCGTCCCCGGACTCGGGCTCCAGGGCCCGCCGCCGTCCCCCATCCGGCGCTGGATGACCGCTATGGCAGGGAGATGACCTGCGCCGGTCTGGGTTCGGCGGTGGAGGCCGTCACTGCGGAAAAGGTTCCGGGAGAGCATTCTCCGGGGCAGGCGCAGGCGATGAAGGACGTGCTCCTCGCGGTGGCAGCCAGTCTCGACGAAACCGAAGGCGAGCTGGATGCCGGACTGAGGCTGCCCCTGGCGGAGGCGCTCGCGGAGTACGGAGCCGACCTGCGGCAGAGCATGGGACTGACGCCTGTCGCATACGTGAGGTATGGACTGCCGTCCCAGCCGACGTGGGATCCCGCCGGCTACGCCGCGATTCGGGACGCGATGACGCGGCAGGCAGCCGAGGGGCTCGCGGCGATCGAACCGGACAGCACCGGGGAGATGCTGAGCTCGTTCCCCGCACACAGTGCGTGGACCCTGGGCAACCTCGACGGTGTGGCCGTCCGGGCGCTGAGAGGTTTCCGGGAAGGTGACGGCCGCTGCCAAGGCCTTCGGCTGCGTGGCCCCCACCGGCTGAGCGGAGCGGGTGCCCGGTCCTACTCCGTGACCGGGGCCCCCACGCTCGCCCGGCGGCAGCGTCCCGCCGCCGCGGCGGCCAGGCGGCCCAGGGCCTCCTGTTTGGCGCAGGGGTACGCGCCCAGCGCCGTCTGGCGGGCCACGATGCGCCGTTCGGCGCGCATCAGGCGCCAGCCGCGCCGGAGCAGGAACGGCACCGACTTCCGGCCCTCCCGCAGGTCCCGCACCAGGCGCCGGCGGAACGTCGTCGACGGCCGGCCGCGCAGGCACAGCGCGTCCGCGAGCAGGCCCAGCTCCTGGCAGCGCTCCACGATGTCCGCCGCGAAGATGCCCTCGGCGACGAAGAGGGGCGTGCGTTCGATGTCGAGCGTCTCGCGGCCCGACCGCGAGCTCGTGGATATGTCGTACAAGGGAACGGACGTACGCCCGGTGCGGCACAGCTCCGCTACGGCCGCGACCGCGCCGTCCGCGTCCCAGGACAGCGCCGAGTCCCAGTCGATGTCCGCGCTGCCGGTGACCCGCGGCAGGGTCGGATCGTTTCCCTCTTTGTAGAAGTCGTCCAGGCGTAGCACCGGGAGGCCGCTGCGGGCCGCGAGGGACGACTTGCCGGAGCCGGACGGACCGGCGAGGAGCACGACGCGCGTGGGGATCGGTTGGGAACTCACAGAACAGAAGTGTGAGGCATTGACCCGCGTAGGGGACCCCCCGGAGGTCCTGTTGGTATCGAGCATCACACCTCAACTACTCTGCGCACACGGACGATTACCCGACACATCCCGATCAGGTGGGAAAAAATGGCACGTCATGCACTGTCCAAGCCCCGGAAACGCGCTCTGCTGCGTGCCGGTCTGACTCTCACCGCGCTGGGCGCGGCGCTCGGTGCGGGAGGTGCGGCCGCCCAGGCCGCGCCGCTGCCCGTCCCGCCCGCGACCGGCGCGGACAGCACCCTGGGGGCGGTCGGCGACGCGGCGGCGCCCGCGCTGACCAGCGCGCTCGGTTACGGCCTCGTGGGGGCCGTCAAGCCCGCCACGGACCTCCAGCTCGACCCGCTGGCCGGGACGGGCGTGGACCCGCTGGACAACGCGGTGGGCACCCAGGTCGCCGACTTCAAGCCCGTGACCACGGCGCTGGTCACCGACCCGCTGACCAGCGGCGCGGCGCTCGGCGACCTGCCCGTGGCCGGTGAGGCGACCGGCCTCGTCACCGGCTGACCGTCGTACGCGCGCGGGTGGGGCCGCCCGGAAGGCGGCCCCACCCGGTGTGCCGGAGGTCAGTACGAGGAGCCGGAGGCCCCCAGCGCACCCGTGGGGTGCCAGACCGTCTTGGTCTCCAGGAAGGCCGTCAGGCGGTGCGTGCCGGGATCGGCCGGCCAGTCCACGTCGTCCACAGCCTGTGGGCGGAGGACCCGCTTCAGGTTGTCCGCCGCCGCGATCTCCAGTTCCTTGGCCAGAGCGGCGTCGGCTCCCGTGAGGTCGATGGCGTTGACGTCCTGGTGGGACGCCAGCGGGGCGGCGAGCTCCGCCGTCTTCCCCGACAGGATGTTCACCACACCGCCGGGCAGGTCGGAGGTCGCCAGGACCTCGCCCAGTGAGAGCGCGGGGAGCGGCGCGTCGGCCGAGGCGATGACGACCGCCGTGTTGCCCGTGGCGATCACCGGGGCGACCACCGAGACGAGGCCCAGGAACGACGACTCCTGAGGAGCCAGAACCGCGACCACACCGGTCGGTTCCGGGGTGGACAGGTTGAAGAACGGGCCCGCGACCGGATTCGCCCCGCCCACGACCTGGCCGATCTTGTCCGTCCAGCCCGCGTACCAGACCCAGCGGTCGACCGCCGCGTCGACGACGGCGGCCGCCTTGGACTTCGACAGCCCCTCGGCGTCCGCCACCTCGCGGACGAACTGCTCCCTGCGGCCCTCCAGCATCTCGGCGGCGCGGTAGAGGACCTGCCCGCGGTTGTACGCCGTCGCCCCCGACCAGCCGCCGAACGCCTTGCGCGCGGCCACGACCGCGTCCCGCGCGTCCTTGCGGGAGGACTGCGGGGCGTTCGCCAGCCACCTGCCCTTGCCCGCCGCGGCAGTGGCTGATTTCTTCGCCGTCACCTCGTACACCCGGCCGCTCTCGGAGCGGGGGAACTTGCCCCCGACGTACAGCTTGTAGGTCTTGAAGACGCTCAGTCGCCCGTCAGACATCGAGGTAGGCCTCCAGACCGTGACGGCCGCCCTCGCGGCCGTGGCCCGACTCCTTGTATCCGCCGAACGGCGAGGTCGGGTCGAACTTGTTGAACGTGTTGGCCCACACCACGCCGGCGCGGAGCTTGTTCGCCACCGCGAGGATGCGGGAGCCCTTCTCCGTCCAGATGCCCGCCGAGAGGCCGTACTGGCTGTTGTTGGCCTTCGCGACCGCCTCGTCCGGCGTACGGAAGGTCAGCACCGACAGCACCGGACCGAAGATCTCGTCGCGGGCGACGGTGTGCGCCTGGGTGACACCGGTGAAGAGCGTCGGCGCGAACCAGTAACCGGCGGAGGGCAGTTCGCAGGGCGCCGACCAGCGCTCGGCGCCCTCGGCCTCGCCCGTCCCGACGAGCGCGCTGATCCGGGAGAGCTGCTCCGCGGAGTTGATCGCGCCGATGTCGGTGTTCTTGTCCAGCGGATCGCCGAGCCGGAGCGTGGACAGCCGGCGCTTGAGGGCGTGCAGCACCTCGTCGTGCACGGACTCCTGTACGAGGAGCCGCGAGCCCGCGCAGCAGACCTGGCCCTGGTTGAAGAAGATGCCGGTGACGATGCCCTCGACGGCCTGGTCGACGGGGGCGTCGTCGAAGACGATGTTGGCGCCCTTGCCGCCCAGTTCGAGCGTGGCCTTCTTGTCCGTACCGGCGATCTGCCGGGCGATGGCCTTGCCGACGGCGGTGGAGCCGGTGAAGGCGACCTTGTTCACGTCCGGGTGCTCGACCAGGGCCGAGCCCGCGTCGCCGTACCCCGTGAGGATGTTGACGACGCCCTTGGGGAGCCCGGCCTGGCGGCAGATGTCGGCGAAGAACAGCGCGGACAGCGGAGTGGTCTCGGCCGGCTTCAGCACGACCGTGTTGCCGGTGGCGAGCGCCGGGGCGATCTTCCAGGCCAGCATCAGCAGCGGGAAGTTCCACGGGATGATCTGACCGGCCACGCCCAGCGGACGCGGGTTCGCCCCGTAGCCCGCGTGGTCGAGCTTGTCGGCCCAGCCCGCGTAGTAGAAGAAGTGCGCGGCGACCAGGGGGAGGTCCGCGTCGCGGGTCTCCCGGATCGGCTTGCCGTTGTCCAGGGTCTCCAGGACGGCCAGCTCGCGCGAGCGCTCCTGGATGATCCGGGCGATACGGAACAGGTACGTGGCGCGCTCGGAGCCGGGCAGCGCCGACCACTTCTCGAAGGCCCTGCGAGCCGCCTTCACGGCGCGGTCCACGTCCTCGGCGCCCGCGCGCGCGACCTCGGAGAGCACCTCCTCGGTGGACGGGCTGACCGTCTTGAAGACCTTGCCGTCGGCCGCCTCGGCGAACTCGCCGTCGATGAACAGGCCGTACGAGGGGGCGATGTCGACGACGGAGCGGGACTCCGGAGCCGGTGCGTAGTCGAATGCGGATGCCATGGCGTATCAGTCCACCGTCACGTAATCGGGGCCGGAGTAACGGCCGGTGCTGAGCTTCTGGCGCTGCATCAGCAGGTCGTTCAGCAGGCTGGAGGCGCCGAAGCGGAACCAGTGGTTGTCCAGCCAGTCCTCGCCTGCGGTCTCGTTCACCAGGACGAGGAACTTGATCGCGTCCTTGGTCGTGCGGATGCCGCCCGCGGGCTTCACGCCGACCTGTACACCCGTCTGCTCACGGAAGTCGCGCACGGCCTCCAGCATCAGCAGGGTGTTCGCCGGGGTGGCGTTGGTGGCGACCTTGCCCGTCGAGGTCTTGATGAAGTCCGCGCCCGCCAGCATCCCGAGCCAGGAGGCCCGCCGGATGTTGTCGTACGTGGACAGCTCGCCGGTCTCGAAGATCACCTTGAGCCGTGCGGAGCCGCACTCGGCCTTCACGGCGGTGATCTCCTCGTAGACCTTGAGGTAGTGGCCGGAGAGGAAGGCGCCGCGGTCGATCACCATGTCGATCTCGTCGGCCCCGGCCGCCACGGCGTCGCGGACGTCCGCGAGCTTGACGTCCAGCGCGGCACGTCCGGCGGGGAAGGCCGTCGCGACGGACGCGACCTTCACCTCGGAGCCGGCCAGCGCGGCGACGGCGGTCGCCGCCATGTCGGGGTAGACGCAGACGGCCGCGGTGCGCGGGGTCGTGCGGTCGGTGGGGTCGGGGTGGACCGCCTTGGCGGCGAGAGCCCGGACCTTGCCCGGGGTGTCCGCGCCTTCCAGCGTCGTCAGGTCGATCATCGAGATGGCGAGATCGATGGCGTACGCCTTGGCGGTCGTCTTGATCGAACGGGTACCGAGGGAGGCGGCGCGCGCTTCGAGGCCGACGGTGTCGACGCCGGGCAGCCCGTGCAGGAAGCGGCGCAGCGCACTGTCGGACGCCGTCGCGTCGGAGAATGCGGGAGCAGAGGTGGGCATGGTCACCACATGAGCATATCTACGCGCGTAGCGACCTGTACAGGGCCCCTCTCCGTCCCGGGTCTTCCACGGGCCGGGCGAGGGGGGCCCTCGTCCCGGGCGCCGCTTCAGGCAGAATCGAGACATGACGAGCCCCACACCCCCCGCCGAGCCCGCCCACGCCGACCGGACCTTCCGGTCGGGCGCCGGGCTGGTCGGCGGCGTTCTGCTGATCCTGCTGGTCGGCTGGATCGGCGGCGACGCGGTGGTCCGGGGCGCCGGCTGGGTGCCGTGGCTGGCGCTGGCCTCGCTGCTGACGGTGATCCCGCTGATCGTGGCGTTCACGCTGCGGCCGGCCGTGTTCGCCGACGAGGAACGCATCCGGATCCGCAACCCGTTCCGCACGGTCGTGCTGCCCTGGACGGACGTCTCCACCGTGCGCGCCGCGTACTCGAGCGAGATCTTCACCCACAGCGGTGCGAAGTACCAGCTGTGGGCGGTCCCCGTCTCGCTGCGCGAGCGCAAGCGCGCGGCCAGGAAGGCCACCCGGCAGGCCACCGACGACCCGTACGGCCGGACCTCCGCGAGCGCCGACGTCCGCGACACCCAGGCCCGCGCGGCTGCCGCCGACCGGACGGTGGAGGACCTGCGGGAGCTCGCCGAGCGTGCCGGTCACCGCGAGGAACAGGGCACGACCACCGCGTCGGTGCGCTGGGCCTACGAGGTGATCGCCCCTGCCGTGGTCGGTGCGGTGCTGCTCGTGGTGCTGCTGGCGATCGGCTGAGTCTCCGGATCCGCTGTTCCGCCATGGCGTCGGGGCGGGTGACGGAAACGCGCGGTTGTGCGGGGGCGCGCTCAGCCGGTGCGCGGCGTCGTCAGATTCCCGCGGCCTCCGCCAGGTCCCGCTTGATGCCCGCCAGCAGTTCCGCGCCCTTCGCACGCGCCTCGGGGAGCCCGGCCGCGTCGGCTACCGGGACCACGACCTCCAGGTAGCACTTCAGCTTGGGCTCGGTGCCGCTCGGGCGGACGATCACCCGGGCGCCCGTCAGGTGGTAGCGCAGGCCGTCGGTGGGCGGCAGGGAGTCCGTGCCCTGGGACAGGTCCTCGGCCGAGGTGACGGGGAGGCCCGCCAGGGCGGTCGGGGGGGTCTCGCGCAGGCGCCGCATGGCGTCCGCGATGACCGTCAGGTCCTCGACCCGGACCGACAGCTGGTCCGTGGCGTGCAGGCCGTGTTCGAGCGCGAGGTCGTCGAGCAGGTCGAGGAGGGTGCGGCCCTTCTCCTTAAGTACGGAGGCGAGTTCGGCGATCAGCAGCGCGGCCGTGATGCCGTCCTTGTCGCGCACCCCTTCCGGGTCCACGCAGTAGCCCAGCGCCTCCTCGTACCCGTAGCGCAGGCCGTCGACGCGGGCGATCCACTTGAAGCCCGTCAGCGTCTCCTCGTAGCCGAGGCCCGCCTTGCCCGCGATCCGGCCCAGCAGGGACGACGACACGATCGACTCGGCGAACACGCCGCTGACGCCCCGGTTCACCAGGTGCGCGGCGAGCAGCGCGCCGACCTCGTCGCCGCGCAGCATCCGCCAGCCGCCCTCGGCCGAGGGGTCCGGCACCGCGACGGCGCAGCGGTCGGCGTCCGGGTCGTTGGCGATGACGATGTCCGGGCGGGCCCGGCGCGCGGTCGCGAACGCGAGATCCATGGCGCCGGGCTCTTCCGGGTTGGGGAAGGCGACGGTGGGGAACGCGGGGTCGGGGTCCGCCTGTTCGGTCACCAGCACGGGCTCGGGGAAGCCGGCCCGGGCGAAGGCGGCCGTCAGGACGGAGGTGCCGACGCCGTGCATCGCGGTGTAGACGGTCCGGGCGGTGCGCGGCGAACCGGCGCCGAGGACGGCGTCCGTACGCGCGAGATAGGAGGCCAGGACCTCGTCGCCGAGGGTCTCCCAGCCCGACTCCGGGCGCGGTACGCCGTCGAGCGGGCCGACCGCCGCGATCGCCGCGGCGATCTGCGCGTCGGCCGGGGGCACGATCTGCGAGCCGTCGCCGAGGTAGACCTTGTAGCCGTTGTCGCGCGGCGGGTTGTGGCTGGCCGTGACCTCCACGCCGGCGACGGCCCCCAGGTGCCGTATGGCGTACGCGAGGACGGGGGTCGGCAGCGGGCGGGGGAGCACGGCCGCGCGCAGGCCCGCTCCGGTCATCACGGCCGCGGTGTCGCGGGCGAAGTCGGCGGACCTGTAGCGGGCGTCGTAGCCGATGACGACGAGGCCGCCGCTCTGCCCCTCCGCCTTCAGGTACGCCGCGAGTCCGGCGGCGGCGCGGATGACGACGGAGCGGTTCATCCGCATCGGTCCGGCGCCGATCTCCCCGCGCAGGCCCGCCGTGCCGAACTGGAGCGTGCCCGCGAAGCGGTCGGCGAGCGCGGCGAGGTCACCGGCGTCGATGAGTCCGGCGAGCTCCGCGCGGGTCTCGGGGTCCGGGTCCTCGGCGAGCCAGGCCCTGGCCTGCGTGATGAGGTCCTGCTGCACGGTGTCCGCCTTTCTGCGGGTGCGGGTGCGGGTGCGGGTGCGGGTGCGGGTGGGGGCCGGGACGGGGCCGCTGTGCGGGGCTGCCGGGGGCTCTGCCCCCGGACCCCCGGCGCCTCGAACGCCGGCGGGGCTTGATGTGGCCGGTCAGTGCCTCAAGGACCGGCCAGGCTGATCACGCCGGGCCGGTGCCGCTCAGATCCGGTCCAGGACCCGCGCCAGCAGCGCGCCCATCCGGGTCGCCGAGTCGCGGCCGGCCTGGAGGACCTCCTCGTGGTTGAGGGGTTCGCCGCTCAGTCCCGCCGCGAGGTTCGTGACCAGGGAGATGCCCAGCACCTCCGCGCCCGCCTCCCGTGCCGCGATGGCCTCCAGGACGGTGGACATGCCGACCAGGTCACCGCCCATGACGCGGACCATGTTGATCTCGGCCGGGGTCTCGTAGTGCGGGCCCGGGAACTGCACGTACACGCCCTCTTCGAGCGTCCCGTCGATCTCCTTGCAGAGCGCGCGCAGGCGGGGCGAGTACAGGTCGGTCAGGTCGATGAAGTTCGCGCCCACGATCGGCGACGTCGCCGTGAGGTTGATGTGGTCGCTGATGAGGACCGGCTGGCCGGGGCGCATGCCCTCGCGCAGACCTCCGCAGCCGTTCGTCAGGATGACGGTCCCGCAGCCCGCCGCGACGGCCGTACGGACGCCGTGCGCGACGGCGGCGACGCCGCGGCCCTCGTAGTGGTGCGTGCGGCCCAGGAAGACCAGGGCGCGCTTCTCGCCGATCCGGTACGAGCGAACCGTGCCGCCGTGGCCCTCCACGGCCGGGGCCGGGAATCCGGGCAGTGCGGTGACCGGGAACTCGGCTTCCGGGACGCCGAGCGCATCGCCGGCGGGGGCCCACCCGGAGCCCATCACGAGAGCGACGTCGTGGGTCTCGGCGCCGGTCAGCTCGCGCAGGCGGGCGGCGGCGTCGGCGGCGGCGGCGTGCGGGTCGCCCTGGATCTGGTCCGGAATAACAGATGCGTTCACGCGGATGAGGGTAACCGCTGAATCCCTACGCGCGTAGATGTGACCCCGGAGAGTCTGGCCGGTCGTGTTCGTACCTTCATACAAAAGGGGCCCCGGGGCCCCTTGCTCAGCAAGGGTGCTTGCGGAGGTTCATCACGTAGTCGTGCGGCGCGCCCGCGGACTCGGCGGCGTCCGCCACCTCGCCCAGGTAGCGGGCCGAGGGCAGCCCGCCCTCGTAGCCGTTGAGGACGTACATCCAGGCCGGTTCCTCGCCGTCCAGCGTGTGCACCCGCACCCGCATGCGCCGGTAGATGTCGAGGCCGACACCCTCCCAGCGGTCCATGGAGTCCTCGTCCATCGGCGCCAGGTCGTACAGCGCGACGAACACCTGCGAACGGGGCGCCTCCACCACCGTGGCCAGCGCGCCCTCCCAGCCCATCTGCTCCCCGCCGAACGTCAGCCGCCAGCCGTTGAGCCAGCCCGTGCTGCGCAGCGGGGAGTGCGGTGCGCGGCGCGTCATCAGCCGCGCGTCGAGGTTGCCGGCGTACGCGGCGTAGAGCGACATGGGGTCGAGGGTACGGGAGGCGGCGGGGAGCGTGGCGGTTCCGGCGAGGAAAGACCCCGGTCGAGGGGGGTGCGCGGAGGGGTGGAGGTCCCGCCCCGGCCAGGGGCGTTCCCGTATGGAGGGCCCCGGGGCGAAGCAGCTTGGCGCGTGCGGGACAATGAATTACGTACTGCATACGCCGGGGCGATCCCCCGGACCCCCGGCCGGGGCGGCAGACGGCCGTGGGATGACACCACGCGAGGCGGACATTTCGTGACCCGGATCGTGATCATCGGCGGCGGCCCCGGCGGCTACGAGGCGGCACTGGTCGGCGCCCAGCTCGGCGCGGAGGTGACCGTCGTCGACTGCGACGGCCTCGGCGGCGCGTCGGTCCTCACCGACTGCGTGCCCTCCAAGACCTTGATCGCGACGGCCGAGGTGATGACCACCTTCGACTCCTCCTACGAGGAACTCGGCATCATCGTCGCCGACGACACCCCGCACGTGGAGCAGGCCGCCAGGGTGGTCGGGGTCGATCTCGGCAAGGTCAACCGACGGGTCAAGCGCCTCGCGCTCGCCCAGTCCCACGACATCACCGCCTCCGTCACCCGCGCGGGTGCCAGGGTCATGCGCGGCCGTGGCCGGCTGGACGGCCTCCAGGCCGCCGACGGGTCCCGCCAGGTCGTGGTGACCGCTGCCGACGGCACCGAGGAGCGGCTCACCGCCGACGCGGTGCTGATCGCGACCGGCGGCCACCCCCGGGAGATCCCGGACGCGCAGCCCGACGGTGAGCGCATCCTCAACTGGACCCAGGTCTACGACCTGGACGAGCTCCCCGAGGAGCTCATCGTGGTCGGCTCCGGCGTCACCGGCGCCGAGTTCGCCGGCGCCTACCAGGCGCTCGGCTCGCGCGTGACCCTCGTCTCCTCCCGTGACCGGGTGCTCCCTGGCGAGGACCCGGACGCCGCCGCCGTCCTGGAGGACGTCTTCCGGCGCCGCGGCATGAACGTCATGGCCCGTTCCCGGGCCCAGTCCGCCAAGCGCGTCGGCGACCGTGTCGAGGTCACGCTGGCCGACGGCCGCGTCATCTCCGGCACGCACTGTCTGATGGCGGTCGGCGCGATCCCCAACACCGCGGGCATGGGCCTGGAGGAGTCCGGGGTGCAGCTCAAGGACTCCGGGCACATCCGGACCGACCGGGTCTCCCGCACCAGCGCCCCCGGCGTGTACGCGGCCGGTGACGTCACCGGGATCTTCGCCCTGGCCTCGGTCGCGGCGATGCAGGGCCGGATCGCCATGTACCACTTCCTCGGCGACGCGGTGGCTCCGCTGAACCTGAAGACGGTCTCCGCGAACGTCTTCACCGACCCCGAGATCGCCACCGTGGGTTACAGCCAGGCCGACGTCGACTCCGGCAAGATCGACGCCCGTGTCGTGAAGCTGCCGTTGCTGCGCAACCCGCGCGCCAAGATGCAGGGCATCCGGGACGGCTTCGTCAAGATCCTCTGCCGGCCCGGTACGGGCATCGTGGTCGGCGGCTGTGTCGTCGCGCCGCGGGCCAGCGAGCTGATCCACCCGATCTCGCTCGCCGTCGACAACAACCTGACGGTGGAGCAGATCGCCAAGGCGTTCACCGTGTACCCGTCGCTGTCCGGCTCGATCGCCGAAGTGGCCCGGCAGTTGCACACCCGTAAGAGCGCGGGCGAGGCGTAGTACCGACGGTTCGTCACGACGGCGGGGCCCCTATATCACCAAGGGGCCCCGCCTGTGTACAACTTCTGCTATTCGGCGCAAACTGCTGAAAAGCAACCTACGGTCAGGTTACTGTCAGTTTCGTGTTCGCTGCAGAACGTCGTCAATTGATCCTCGAAATGGTGCGCGCCAACGGGGCGGTATCGCTCCGTGAGCTCGCCCGCGTCGTCCAGACCTCCGAAGTGACCGTACGGCGGGACGTGCGGGCCCTGGAGGCAGAAGGACTCCTCGACCGTCGGCACGGCGGTGCGGTCTTGCCGGGCGGTTTTACGCGGGAGTCCGGCTTTCCGCAGAAATCCCATCGCTCCACCGCGGAGAAAACGGCCATCGCCGATCTGGCGGCCGGTCTGGTCGGTGAGGGCGAGGCCATCGTGGTCGGCGCCGGAACGACCACGCAGGAGCTGGCCCGCCGGCTCGCGCGGGTGCCGGGCCTGACCGTGGTCACCAACTCGCTGCTGGTCGCCCAGGCGTTGGCCCATGCCAACCGCGTGGAAGTGGTGATGACGGGCGGCACCCTGCGCGGGAGTAACTACGCGCTGGTCGGCAGCGGTGCCGAGCAGTCCCTCCAGGGGCTGCGGGTGAGCCGGGCCTTCCTCTCCGGCAGCGGGCTGACCGCGGAGCGCGGTCTGTCCACGTCCAACATGCTCTCGGCGAGCGTGGACCGCGCACTGGTGCAGGCCGCGGCCGAGGTGGTGGTCCTGGCGGACCACACGAAGCTCGGCTCCGACACCATGTTCCAGACGGTGCCGACGGAGTTGATCACCCGTCTGGTGACGGACGTTCCGCCGGCCCACGACGAGCGTGCCGCCACGGAGCTGCAGGCCCTGGCCGACCAGGGCGTGGAGATCACGGTGGCGGGGCCCGATGCGGACTCCGCGGCCGGTGACGGCCTGCCGCCCGGGCGGCAGGCCCGGCAGGAGTTGCCGCTGCCGGGCCAACGCCGTACCCAGGGCGGCCACGGCGGGCCGGGAGGACTCGGCCCGCAGCTGCGGAGCGCCGCCGCGCTGGCGGAGGGGCCGGTGGGACGGGTCGCGGATCTACGTCGCCGGTAAGGGGGCCCGGCGGCGGCCGCCGGGCGGGGTCAGGAAAGGCGCCCTCAGCCGGCGGAAGGGCCCGACGGCGTATGGCCGGCCGGGTCGGCCTTCAGGCCGCGGAGTGTCAGTCGCAGCAGGCGGTCGGCCAGGGCGGGGTCGGCCGGGGTCTGCTCCGCGGCCAGCGCGATCGCGTTCGTCAGCTGCAGCAGGTCGTCGATCGACACATCCGCCCGCACCGAGCCGCTCGACTGCGCGCGCGTCAGTAGCCGCGCCCCGGCCTGACGCAGCGGCACATGGCAGGACGTCAGTGCCGAAGTCTCGTCCCCCGAAGCCGACATGAGTGCTTGTGCCAGACCGCGGTACTCACCCGCATGAGTGACGATCGCACCCAGCCACTCCACCAGCGCGCTGCACGGCTGGTCGTCCTGCGCCAGTTCGCGGGAGCGGGCGAGCAGGGCGGTCAGGGCTTCCTGGAACACCGCGTTCATCAGGGCCTGGCGGTTCGGGAAGTGCCGGTAGAGCGTGCCGATGCCGACGCCCGCCCGCCGGGCGATGTCCTCCAGAGAGGCGTCCGTGCCCTGCGCGGCGAAGGACGTACGGGCCTCGCTCAGCAGCCGGTCGTAGTTGCGGCGCGCGTCGGCGCGCATCGGCCGGGCCGGTGTCGGTGCCGTGCTCATCGCCATCGCCCTGTCCTCCTGGTGTCCGCTCCGCGTCCCAAGGATGCCACTGGGGGCCCGGCAGGTGCCGGGCCCCCAGTGCGGGAAGAACGCGGACTCAGTCCTTGATCTCGCAGATCGCGGCGCCGGACGACACCGAGGTGCCGACCTCCGCGGCCAGGCCCTTGACGGTGCCGGAGCGGTGGGCGTTGAGCGGCTGTTCCATCTTCATGGCTTCGAGGACGACGACGAGGTCGCCTTCCTTGACCTCCTGGCCCTCCTCGACCGCGATCTTGACGATCGTGCCCTGCATGGGGGAGGCGAGGGTGTCGCCGGAGGCGGCGGAGCCGGTCTTCTTCACCGCGCGGCGCTTGGGCTTCGCACCGGCCGCCAGGCCCGTACGCGCCAGGCTCATGCCGAGCGAGGAGGGCAGCGAGACCTCCAGGCGCTTGCCGCCGACCTCGACGACGACGGTCTCGCGGCCGGACTCCTCGTCCGCCTCCGCGTCCGCGGGCGCGGCGAACGGCTTGATCTCGTTGACGAACTCCGTCTCGATCCACCGGGTGTGGACCCGGAACGGGTCCGCGGTGAACGCCGGGTCGGCCACGACCGCACGGTGGAACGGGATGGCGGTCGCCATGCCCTCCACCTGGAACTCCGCCAGCGCGCGCCCGGCGCGCTGCAGCGCCTGCTCACGGGTCGCACCGGTCACGATCAGCTTGGCCAGCAGCGAGTCCCACGCCGGACCGATGACACTGCCGGACTCGACACCCGCGTCCAGACGGACGCCGGGGCCGGTCGGCGGGGCGAACAGGGTGACGGTGCCGGGGGCGGGCAGGAAGCCACGGCCCGGGTCCTCACCGTTGATCCGGAACTCGAAGGAGTGCCCGCGCACGGCAGGGTCGCCGTAGCCGAGCTCCTCGCCGTCGGCGATGCGGAACATCTCGCGGACGAGGTCGATACCGGTGACCTCCTCGGTGACCGGGTGCTCGACCTGGAGACGGGTGTTGACCTCCAGGAAGGAGATCGTGCCGTCCACACCGACGAGGAACTCGACCGTGCCGGCGCCGACGTAGCCGGCTTCCTTCAGGATCGCCTTCGACGCGGCGTACAGCTCCGCGTTCTGCGCCTCGGACAGGAAGGGGGCCGGAGCCTCCTCGACCAGCTTCTGATGGCGGCGCTGGAGCGAGCAGTCACGGGTGGACACGACCACGACGTTGCCGTGGGAGTCGGCCAGGCACTGGGTCTCCACGTGCCGCGGCTTGTCCAGGTAGCGCTCCACGAAGCACTCGCCCCGGCCGAACGCCGCCACGGCCTCACGGACCGCCGAGTCGTACAGCTCGGGGATCTCCTCCAGCGTGCGGGCCACCTTGAGTCCGCGCCCGCCACCGCCGAAGGCCGCCTTGATCGCGATCGGCAGGCCGTTCTTCTCGGCGAACTCCACGACCTCGGCCGACCCCGACACCGGGTCCGGTGTGCCGGCCACCAGCGGGGCACCCGCGCGCTGCGCGATGTGCCGGGCCGCGACCTTGTCGCCGAGGTCCCGGATCGCCTGCGGCGGCGGCCCGATCCACGTCAGACCCGCGTCGAGCACGGCCTGGGCGAACTCCGCGTTCTCCGACAGGAAGCCGTAACCGGGGTGGATCGCGTCCGCTCCCGAATCCTTCGCGGCCTGGAGCACCTTGGCCATGTCCAGATAACTGGCGGCCGGAGTGTCACCGCCCAGAGCGAACGCCTCGTCGGCCGCGCGCACATGCAGGGCATCCCGGTCCGGATCGGCGTAGACGGCTACGCTCCCGATTCCGGCATCCCGGCAAGCCCGAGCAACACGGACAGCGATTTCGCCACGGTTGGCGATGAGCACCTTGCGCACGATGACTCCCTCCTTGAGAACAAGCTGAGTTTAGGGACTACCGACACGGCCGTACGACCCGTCCCCAATAGTGAACTTGCCCACACGGAGTGTGATCCGAGGCTTACTCGAGTCGCGAAATCCCTTGTCGCACCACGGTACGCCGGGATCCTCCACCGCACAGTAGCCACGAAGTGTGGCCCAAGTCTCTGTTCGGACGGTCAACGCCGCGCGGCGTTTCTTTGTGGAGTCCCTACGAACGGCCGAGGGAATCTTTGCCGCGCCGCGCGTAACGGATCCGTTCGTACGCCACCCCTTGTCCGAACCATTACTGGTTAGTAGGGTCCGCGCTACTCGCACGTACTACAGGTAACAGGGGGTGGCGCCGTGGTGCGCAGACCAGTGGCCTTCGTGACCGCGATCGTTCTGTTCGTGGAGGCCGTGGGCATCGTCATCGTCAACGGTGTCCTCGCGACCGTCGCCGGAAACCAGAGCATGTCCCTGGCCGGGATGGATCCGGACGCCATGGTCACCGGTACCTGGGTGATGGGCGGGGTCTCCGGTGTCCTGCTGGTGCTCTGCGGGCTGATCCCGCTGCTGGCCGGGATACGCGACCGGGCCCCGGGCCGCTTCGCCAGGATCGCCCTCATCGCGTGCGCGGTCGTCCACGGGGTGCTGGGCGCGTTCGCGGTGGGGCTGATCGGCTGGGCGGCCTTCGCGTTCCTGATGGTCGTCCTGGCCCTGATCGTGCTGACCCTGGTGGCGTACGACCGGCGTGAACCGGAAGCGGGGAAGGCCGGCGCCGAGCAGGCTCCGGCGCCGGTGTGAC
This sequence comes from Streptomyces sp. NPDC005794, assembly GCF_042871445.1. Classification (NCBI taxonomy): domain Bacteria; kingdom Bacillati; phylum Actinomycetota; class Actinomycetes; order Kitasatosporales; family Streptomycetaceae; genus Streptomyces; species Streptomyces sp. NPDC005794. The sequence goes on along the minus strand of NZ_JBIAIN010000007.1, from coordinate 231,522 downwards.
GGCGCCGCTCAGACCCACAAGTCGGTGACGGAGACGCCCAGTTCGCCGAGCAGCCGGCGCAGCAGCGGCAGTGAGAGCCCGATGACGTTGCCGTGACTGCCCTCGATCGACTCGACGAACGGCGCCGAGCGGCCGTCCAGGGTGAACGCCCCGGCGACGTGCAGCGGCTCACCCGAGGCGACGTAGGCCGCCACCTCGGCGTCCGTCGGCTCGCCGAACGTGACGACGGTGGACGCGGTCGCCGACGCCGTGCGGCCGGTGGCCGTGTCGATGACGCTGTGCCCCGTCTGCAGGACGCCCGACCGTCCGCGCATGGACTTCCAGCGGGAGGTGGCCTCCTCGCTGTCGGCGGGCTTGCCGAGCGCCTCGCCGTCCAGTTCCAGCACCGAGTCGCAGCCGATGACGAGCGCGCCCGCGGCCTCGGGGCGGGCGGCCACCGCGGCGGCCTTCGCCTCGGCCAGGACGAGCGCCAGCTCACCCGGGGTCGGAGCGGTGAGCGCGTCCTCGTCCACACCGCTGACGATCACCTCGGGGGCGAAACCCGCCTGGCGCAGGAGACCGAGGCGGGCGGGGGAGGCGGAGGCGAGCACGAGGCGGCGCTGAGCAGTCATACCGCCCATCGTAGGGCGGGGCGGGACGCGGAAACCCTCAGCGGGTGCCCAGCACGAACATCGCCACGACCATGGCCAGCGCGAGCAGCAGCCCCGCGCGACGCATCATGTCCTGGGCGTCGCGCAGTTCCTTCGGCGGCTTGTTCTCGGGGTCGGACCACAGCATGGTTCCGATGGTGCTCCGGCCACGGCCGCGGCGCCTGAGTACGCGTACTCAAGCGCCGCTCGACGGGTCCTCAGGAGGGCCAGTACGTCCGCGCCCACGATCGGGGCCCCGGCCGCAGCGCGCCCCGGCGGGCGATCCTGCCCGGGTCCGACCACTCCTCGCGCGGCAGCGGAGCACCGGACGGCACGGTGGCCACCGCCGCCGCGCGCGCCCGGACCACCGCGAGGGCGGCGGCCAGCTCCTCCGGGGTCGGATTGCCCCGTACGACCTTGATCATGGTGACTCCCGGTGGTTAGAGGGGGATGTTGCCGTGCTTCTTCGGCGGCAGAGACTCGCGCTTCGTACGGAGCTGGCGCAGGCCCTTCACGAGGTGGGCCCGGGTGTCGGCCGGCATGATCACCGCGTCGACGTAGCCGCGCTCGGCCGCGACGTACGGGTTGAGGAGGGCGTCCTCGTAGTCGGCCATCAGCTCGGCGCGGATGGCGTCCTGGTCCTCCGCGGCGGCGATCGTGCGGCGGTGCAGGATGTTGACCGCGCCCTGCGCGCCCATCACCGCGATCTGCGCGGTCGGCCAGGCCAGATTCAGGTCGGCGCCCAGGTGCTTGGACCCCATGACGTCGTACGCGCCGCCGAACGCCTTGCGGGTGATGACCGTGATCAGCGGGACGGTCGCCTCCGCGTACGCGTAGATCAGCTTGGCACCGCGCCGGATGATGCCGCCGTACTCCTGGTCGACGCCCGGCAGGAAGCCGGGGACGTCGACGAAGGTGAGGACCGGCACGTTGAACGCGTCGCACGTGCGGACGAAGCGCGCGGCCTTCTCGCTCGCGTTGATGTCCAGACAGCCGGCGAACTGCATCGGCTGGTTGGCGACGATGCCGACCGGGTAGCCCTCGACGCGTCCGAAGCCGGTGAGGATGTTCGGCGCGAACAGCGCCTGCGTCTCCAGGAACTCACCGTCGTCGAGCACGTGCTCGATCGCGGTGTGCATGTCGTACGGCTGGTTCGCCGAGTCCGGGATGAGGGTGTCGAGCTCGCGGTCCTCGTCCGTGGTCTCCAGGTCCGCCTCCTCCGGGAAGGCCGGCGCCTCCGAGAGGTTGTTCGACGGGAGGTAGGACAGCAGGGACTTGACGTACTCGATGGCGTCCTTCTCGTCACCCGCCATGTGGTGGGCCACGCCGGACGTGGTGTTGTGCGTGCGGGCGCCGCCCAGTTCCTCGAAGCCGACGTCCTCACCGGTGACCGTCTTGATGACGTCCGGGCCGGTGATGAACATGTGCGAGGTCTGGTCGACCATGACCGTGAAGTCGGTGATCGCGGGGGAGTAGACCGCGCCGCCCGCGCACGGTCCGACGATCAGGGAGATCTGCGGGACGACACCCGAGGCGTGCACGTTGCGGCGGAAGATCTCGGCGAACAGCCCGAGGGCGGCCACCCCCTCCTGGATGCGCGCGCCGCCGCCGTCGTTGATGCCGATCACCGGGCAGCCGGTCTTCATCGCGAAGTCCATGACCTTGACGATCTTCTCGCCGTAGACCTCGCCGAGCGAGCCGCCGAAGATCGTGAAGTCCTGCGAGTACACGCAGACGGGACGGCCGTCGACCGTGCCGTAACCGGTGACGACGCCGTCCCCGTAGGGGCGGTTCTTCTCGATCCCGAAATTGGTGGACCGGTGCCGTGCGAACTCGTCGAGCTCCACGAAAGAACCTTCGTCGAGCAGGAGACCGACCCGCTCCCGGGCGGTCAGCTTGCCCTTCGCGTGCTGCTTCTCGACGGCACGTGCGGAACCTGCGTGTGTGGCCTCTTCGATACGGCGCTGCAGGTCCGCGATCTTGCCCGCGGTGGTGTGGATATCGCTCTGCGGCTCGGACATCGGGTGGCGGCTCCCTGCCTGATCACGGGGATGGCTGGTGTGTCCAGCAGAAGTGCTGGACCCTGCGTGCTCGACGGCTACCTGCTCGTCGGCCTGGAGGTCGCGCGGTCCGCGCGACCTCTTGGCTACTGACCCGTAGCGTATCGGCGCGGATACGGTTCGGCAGTGCGTCGTTTGCCACACCTAATGTGGGTTGCATGACACCTCCTGATGCGCCGCACAACCGCTGGTCGGACCTCGACAGACCGCCCCTGAACGTCGCGGCGCTCCGCCGCGGGCTGCTGAAGCCCGACGGGCTGTGGACCTCGTTCGACGTCGTCGAGGCGACCGGCTCCACCAATTCCGACCTCGCGGCACAGGCCGCCGCCGGCGGTCTGGCCGAAGGCGCGGTGCTGGTCGCCGAGGAGCAGACCGCCGGCCGGGGACGCCTCGACCGGACCTGGACGGCGCCGCCCCGCTCGGGCCTCTTCCTCTCGGTGTACCTGGTCCCCGGCGACGTACCCGTCGAACGCTGGGGCTGGCTGCCGCTGCTGACCGGTGTCGCGGCCGCGACGGGCCTCGCGCAGTCGGCGGGCGTCGACATGGCACTGAAATGGCCCAACGACCTCCTGGTGACGATCGGCGGCACGGAGCGCAAGACCGGCGGGATCCTCGCCGAGCGGGCCGGGGACGGCGTCGTCATCGGTATCGGCCTCAACGTGTCGTTGCGCGCGGCCGAGCTGCCCGCACCGCACGCGGGTTCGCTGTCGCTCGCCGGAGCGGTCTCCACCGACCGCGAGACCTTGCTCCGGGCCGTCCTGCGTTCACTGGAGCAGTGGTACACGCAATGGCGCGACGCGAACGGTGACGCCGCCGACAGTGGGCTCCAGGCGGCCTACGCGGCGGGCTGCGCCACACTCGACCGGACGGTGCGGGCCGAGCTGCCGGGCGACCGGTCCGTCGTCGGCGAGGCCGTCGCGATCGACGGCGACGGACGGCTCGTGCTGGCCACGGGCGACGGGCTCCAGGAGCCCGTCTCGGCCGGGGACATCGTCCACCTGCGCGGGGAGGAAGGCGGCCTCGTCTGATCCCGGCGGCCCCGCACCTACGGGTGATGTCACGTACGCGCGGGACGCCGGATCAGGAGAGAACCACGCCACCAGGACGTGAGCCAGGGCACACCTGCCGTATCGTTGAGGCGATCCAGCGACAGATCGGCAGGGCAGTGCGCAGGGAACGGGCAGGAGGCGGCCGGTGACCGTCGACGACACGAACTCCGACGACGGCGCGGAGCCCTCGTCGGGACCGTCCGTCCACTCGACACCGCATCACGAGGTCGACCACACGGCCGAACCGACGGACGACCCGCTCGCCATCCGGCTGGAGGCCCTGATCCTGGGGGCCGACCGCCGCTACACGCCGTTCCAGGCGGCCAGGACGGCCGGGGTCTCCATGGACCTGGCGTCCCGTTTCTGGCGGGCGATGGGCTTCGCCGACATCGGGCAGGCCAAGGCGCTCACCGAGGCCGACGTGCTGGCGCTGCGCCGGCTCGCCGGTCTGGTGGAGGCCGGACTGCTCAGCGAGCCGATGGCGATCCAGGTGGCCCGGTCGACCGGGCAGACCACCGCCCGGCTGGCGGAGTGGCAGATCGACTCCTTCCTGGAGGGCCTGACCGAGCCTCCCGAGCCGGGCATGACCCGGACCGAGGTCACCTATCCGCTGGTCGAGCTGCTCCTTCCCGAGCTGCAGGAATTCCTGGTCTACGTGTGGCGGCGCCAGCTCGCCGCCGCCACGGGCCGGGTCGTGCAGACCGGGGACGACGAGGAGATGGTCGACCGTCGCCTGGCCGTGGGCTTCGCCGACCTCGTCGGCTTCACCCGGCTGACCCGCCGGCTGGAGGAGGAGAAGCTCGGCGAGCTGGTCGAGGCCTTCGAGACGACCTCGGCCGACCTGGTCGCCGCGCACGGCGGACGGCTCATCAAGACCCTGGGCGACGAGGTCCTCTTCGCCGCGGACGACGCGGGTACGGCGGGCGAGATAGCGCTCCGGCTGGTCGAGGCGATGGCCCAGGACACGACGATGCCCGCGCTGCGGGTCGGCATCGCGTTCGGCACGGTCACCACGCGCATGGGTGACGTGTTCGGTACGACGGTGAATCTGGCCAGTCGGCTCACGTCGATAGCGCCCAAGGACGCGGTGCTGGTCGACGGCGCGTTCGCCGCGGAGCTGATCAGGAACGGCGACGCCCCCGCCTCCGAGGCCGAGGAGACCGCTGCGGCGGCCGAGCGGGCCCGGCTGGCGGAGAAGGAGGGCCACCGCCCGGACGCGGAGCCACCGCGGCCGACGTACCGCTTCGGGCTGCAGCCGATGTGGCAGCGGCCGGTGCGGGGGCTGGGCGTGGTGGAACCGTGGCTGCTGGCCCGGCGCGGCAAGGCGTCGACCTGACACGTGCGGGGAGGCCGGGCAGGCGTCGTCGAGCCCGCCCGGCGACCCCTGGGCGGGCGCCCGGAGCAGGCCCGCGAAACCGCCCGGTACAACCCTCCGCTCCGGGCGAGGGCGCGTGCTAGATGATGATCGGGTTCGCCTGCACGACGCACCCTGATCCGATCACCACGAGCGTCTCCACCGGTACGGTGTCGAGGATCTTGCCGAAAACGGCGACCGAGTCGGTGCAGTACAGCTGGGTCCGAGCGGTTTCGCCGGCCCGGAGCACGACCGGGCCGTCATGGGGGTAGGAGTGGACGTCGGAGTACGGGTCGGTCCGCACCGCCTTGTCGCAGCCGATGCCGAGGCCGGTGGGAAGCGCCCCCAGCCCTAACCGGGCCGCCAGTTCCTCGATCCTTTCGACGGGATAGCCGAGCGGGGGGTTCTTGAGATCGACCGTGCCCAGCGAGCAGGCCCGTGCCGGGGTGTTCCCAGGGGCGGCCTGGGCCGGTGAGGCCAAGGCGACGGTGGCCAGGACGACGGAGGCGAGAGCGAGAGTCCTCTTCATGTTCCAGATGGTCGCCCCGCACGCGGCCGACAGGTGCGGTCTTCAATCCTTGAGCGCGAAACCTCCGCATTTTCCCGGCGGGGAGGGGAACAGGCCCCGCCGGGCGGGCCTCCGCCTAGGATCCCGGTAACGCTCGTTAACCGGAGGGGTGCAGTCATGGGTGTCACGTCGGAGCAGAGGTTCGGGGATTTCGTCGTCGTACGGCGGCACGAGGGTCAGGATCACGTCGCCGAGCTGGTGCTCGACCGGCCCGAGGCCATGAACGCCGTGAGCACCGCGATGGCGCGCGCCATCGCGGAGGCCTGTGCCGCGCTCGGCGCCGATCAGGGGGTGCGGGCGACCGTGCTCACCTCCAGTCATGAGCGGGCCTTCTGCGTGGGCGCGGACCTCAAGGAGCGGAACTCCTTCACCGACGCCGAGCTCGTACGGCAGCGGCCCACGGCGAGGGCCGCGTACACCGGCGTGCTGGAGCTGCCGATGCCGGTCGTCGCCGCCGTGCACGGCTACGCCCTCGGTGGCGGCTTCGAGCTCGCCCTGGCCTGTGACGTGATCGTGGCCGACCGCACCGCCGTGGTCGGCCTTCCCGAGGTGTCCGTCGGCGTCATCCCGGGCGGCGGCGGTACGCAGCTGCTGCCCCGCCGGGTCGGCGCGGCGCGCGCCGCCGAGCTGGTCTTCAGCGCACGGCGGGTGGAGGCGGCCGAGGCGCGCGAGCTGGGCCTGGTCGACGAGCTGGTCGAGGCGGGCCGGGACCGTGCGGAGGCGCTGGCCCTCGGTGCCCGGATCGCGGCGAACTCGCCGGTGGGGCTCCGGGCCGCCAAGCGGGCGCTGCGGCTGGGGCAGGGGCTGGACCTGCGGGCCGGGCTCGAGGTGGAGGACGCCGCCTGGCGGTCCGTGGCCTTCTCCGGGGACCGGGCCGAGGGCGTCGCCGCGTTCAACGAGAAGCGGAAGCCCAGCTGGCCCGGCGAGTAGGGCCGGCCCGGCCACCCGAAGATCATCAGCGCCGCCAACTGATCACATCGCCGTAAACCTCCCTAAACTGGGGTGATGGGCGGTGATGATGCACGGCTGCGCGCTGTGGTGGGACTGGCACAGACGATGGCGGCGGCCTACACGCCGCGAGAGTCCTGGCGCGCCGCGGCGGTGGGTGCGTGCGAGGCGCTGGGAGGCAGCTTCGCCGCCCTCTCCGTGTGGGAGCGGGAGCAGGGCAGGCTCCGTGTGCTGGTGAACGCGGGGGAGCGGGCCGAAGGGGAGGAGGAGTTCCCCGAGGCCGAGGCCTATCCCGTGCACCAGTTCCCGGAGATCACCGAGTTCCTGCACGAGCGCTGGGCGGGCGGCGGTGAGCCCGATGCCTGGGTGGAGACCGCCGACGGCGCACCGGCCGCCGGTGCGCCGGCCCGGGGCGCCCGTCCGTACTGTCACCAGCGGGTCGCGGCGCTGCGCAGGCGTGGGCGGGGCTGCTGTGTGGTGGCGCCGATCGTGCTGCACGGGCGGGCCTGGGGGGAGCTGTATGTGGCCCGTCCGGCGGGTGCTCCGGTGTTCGACCGGGACGACGCGGACTTCGCGACCGTGCTGGCGGCCGTCGTCGCGGCGGGTATCGCGCAGACCGAGCGCCTGGAGGAGGTCCGCAAGCTGGCCTTCACCGATCCGCTGACCGGCCTCGCGAACCGCAGGGCCGTCGACCTGCGCCTCGACGAGGCGCTGGACCGGCACCGCGCGGAGGGTGCCGTGGTCAGCCTGGTCGTCTGCGACGTGAACGGGCTCAAGGTGGTCAACGACACGCATGGCCACGCGGTCGGCGATCGCCTGCTGGAACGTTTCGGCTCCGTGCTCTCGCTCTGCGGCGCGATGCTCCCCGGCGCGCTGTCCGCACGCCTGGGCGGGGACGAGTTCTGTCTGCTCGCCGTGGGTCCCCCGGCGGACGACGTGGTCCGGGTGTCCGAGGAGCTCTGCGCGCGGGCCGTCGCCCTGGAGCTCGGCGACGGGGTCGCCTGCGGGGTCGCGTCCACGGGTGACGACATCGGCCCGGTCCCGTCCGCCCGTCGGCTCTTCCGGCTGGCGGACGCCGCCCAGTACCAGGCGAAGGCCGCCCACTCCAGGAGGCCGGTGGTCGCCGGGCGCGACGGTGAGGTGATCCGGCTCGCGGACTCCCCGCCCAAGTCCCCCCACGACCGCCGCAGGCTGCGCGGCAATCAGCCCGGGTGAGGGCGTAAGGGGTCCACCGCGCGACCACTCGTGACACGAGGGCTTTCAGTCCGTACGCTTCTGAATATGGATATGCATACAGTCGTGGTGGGGACGTCCGGGACCACCGCCGAGGACGTCGTCGCCGTGGCCCGCCAGGGCGCCCGGGTCGAGCTCTCCGCAGCCGCCGTCGAGGCGCTCGCCGCCGCCCGGGAGATCGTCGACGCCCTCGCCGCCAAGCCCGAGCCGGTCTACGGCGTCTCCACCGGCTTCGGTGCTCTCGCCAGCCGGCACATCAGCCCGGATCTCAGGGCGCAGCTGCAGCGCAACATCGTCCGCTCGCACGCGGCGGGCATGGGCCCCCACGTCGAACGCGAGGTCGTCCGCGCGCTGATGTTCCTCCGGCTGAAGACGCTCGCCTCCGGCCACACCGGCGTACGCCCGGAAGTCGCGCAGACCATGGCCGACGTGCTCAACGCGGGCATCACCCCCGTCGTCCACGAATACGGCTCGCTCGGCTGCTCCGGCGACCTCGCCCCGCTCTCGCACTGCGCCCTGACCCTGATGGGCGAGGGCGAGGCGGAGGGCCCCGACGGCACCGTGCGGCCGGCCGGTGAGCTCCTCGCGGCGCACGGCATCACCCCCGTCGAACTGCGCGAGAAGGAGGGCCTCGCCCTCCTCAACGGCACCGACGGCATGCTCGGGATGCTCGTCATGGCCCTGGCGGACCTGAAGAACCTCTACACCAGCGCGGACATCACGGCGGCGCTCTCCCTGGAGGCGCTCCTCGGCACGGACCGGGTCCTCGCCCCGGAGCTGCACGCCATCCGCCCGCACCCCGGCCAGGGCATCTCCGCCGACAACATGCTGCGGGTGCTCGCCGGGTCGGGTCTCACGGGCCACCATCAGGACGACGCGCCACGGGTCCAGGACGCCTACTCCGTACGCTGCGCACCGCAGGTCAACGGCGCCGGACGCGACACCCTCGCGCACGGGCGGCTCGTCGCGGACCGCGAGCTGGCCTCGGCCGTCGACAACCCGGTCGTGCTTCCGGACGGCAGGGTCGAGTCCAACGGCAACTTCCACGGTGCCCCCGTGGCGTACGTCCTGGACTTCCTGGCGATCGTCGCCGCCGACCTCGGCTCGATCACCGAGCGCCGCACGGACCGGCTGCTGGACAAGAACCGCTCGCACGGGCTGCCGCCGTTCCTCGCCGACGACGCCGGGGTCGACTCGGGGCTGATGATCGCCCAGTACACGCAGGCCGCCCTGGTCAGCGAGCTGAAGCGGCTCGCGGTCCCGGCGTCCGTCGACTCGATCCCGTCCTCCGCGATGCAGGAGGACCACGTCTCCATGGGCTGGTCGGCCGCGCGGAAGCTGCGCACCGCCGTCACCGGCCTCGCGCGGATCGTGGCCGTCGAGCTGTACGCCGCCACGCGTGCCGTCGAGCTGCGTGCCGCCGAGGGGCTGACCCCCGCGCCCGCCTCGCAGGCCGTCATCGGGGCGCTGCGGGCCGCTGGTGTCGAAGGGCCCGGCCCCGACCGCTACCTCTCCCCGGACCTGGCCGCCGCCGACGCCTTCGTGCGGGAGGGGAAGCTGGTCGCGGCCGTGGAGGCGGTGACCGGCCCGCTGGCCTGAGCCCGTACGCGAAGGGCTGCCGCACCCGTACGGGTGCGGCAGCCCTTCACCTGCCTCAGATGCCGGTGACCGGCATCCCGCCCCGGCGCACCGAGTACACGACGAACCCCGCGCCGACGCACAGCGAGACCGCGCCGCCGATCAGGTACGGAGTCGTGTCGAGGCCCGCCCCTGTGTCGGCGAGCGTGTCGTCGGAGGTGAACTCCCCCGTGACGGAGGCCTGTCGGGCCTCGGTGGAGGAACCGGCGGACGAGCCGGTGGAACCACTCTGCGGGCCTGTTCCGTCGGTCGCTTTCGCGGAGGGAACGAACCAGAGAGCGCAGAGCAGGGTGCCTGCCGCTGTGGTGGTCAGCAGCGTGCGACGAGCGATGGACACAGAATCGATCCCCTTGCGACAGCCATCAGTTAGCCCCGTGGGCCGATGCTAAGCAAAGCAGCGGGTCGGAGGAAACTCGCACCTCCTCAGGGCCTTACGCTCCGGCGTATGAGCACTTCGCAGACACCCTCATTTGTTCGGCTTCGCGTGGAGATGGTGCTGGAGATCAGCGACGCGGACGCCCTGACCGGAACGGCGCTGGAGAGCATCGCCGCCGACTTCACCGCCGGCGGAGTCTCCGCCGATGGGTCCGCCGAGGAACGTACGCATGCCGAGGAGACGGTCAGGGAAGACGCAGCGGAGGCCCTCGCCTCGCTGATCGACCCTTTCGATCTGGTCAGCCAGGTGCCCGGGGTCGAGCTCGCCCAGGCCTCCTGGAGCAGCGAGTCGATCGACTACGACCCGGACGCCGAGGACTGGGCCGCCGGAGAGGACGGGGACGAGGCGTACTACGGGATCGAGGACAATGAGACGGACGACGAGGAAGGCGGCGCGCACACGGAACGCTGACGCCCACGGGGCACTCCTCACAGGTGGCGGGAACCGCCGTGGTCAGGGGTGCGTCGATGAGTGGTGTTCCCCACATCTTCGGTGGATGTGGAACGGAAGACCCGGTCACGGTGTTCTTGGAACATTGACGGGGGATCGCCGTCGGGCGACCCTGTCCGGGGATCTTGGGGAATCGGCAACGATGGAGAAGCGTGTGATGACGGACAGCAAGCGGCGCAGGGGCCTCATGACCGCGTCCGCACTGCTCGGCGGCGTACTGGTGCTTTCCGCCTGTAGCGACGACGGCGGATCGGGCAGCGCGAGTTCCGACAGCTCGAAGACGTCACAGGCGCAGGTGGACGAAGCGGCCGCCAAGGATGCCTCCGAGGCGCAGATAACGATCGCGCCGAAGAACGGCGCGACCGACGCGAGCATCAACAACGCGGCGATGGTCACCGTCGCCAAGGGCAAGCTGACCGAGGTCACCATGACCACCGCGGGGGGTGACGCCGTCGAGGGCGCCCTCGCGGGCGACGGCTCCAGCTGGAAGCCGAGCGGGCAGCTCGAGCGTTCGACGACGTACAAGATCAGTGCGACCGCGACGGACTCCAAGGACCGTGAGGCGCACGCCAACAGCTCCTTCACGACCGTCTCGCCGGAGAACAGCTTCATCGGCAACTTCACCCCCGAGGACGGTTCCACCGTCGGCGTGGGCATGCCGGTCTCGATCAACTTCAACAAGGAGATCACGAACCGGAAGGTCGTCCAGGACGGCATCACGGTGACGTCGAGCAGCGGTCAGGAAGTCGTCGGCCACTGGTTCAACAGCAAGCGCCTGGACCTGCGCCCCGAGGACTACTGGCAGGGCGGCTCCACCGTCACGCTGAAGCTGGCGCTGGACGGCGTCGAGGGCGCCGACGGCGTCGTGGGCGTGCAGCAGAAGACGGTCACCTTCAAGGTCGGCCGTAACCAGGTCTCCACCGTGGACGCCAAGGCGCACACCATGACCGTCACCCAGGACGGCAAGACGATCAAGACCATCCCGATCTCCGCCGGTTCGTCGGACAACCCGACGTACAACGGCCAGATGGTGATCTCCGAGAAGTTCAAGGAGACCCGCATGGACGGTTCGACGGTCGGCTTCACGGACGACGACGGCAAGGGTGAGTACGACATCAAGGACGTGCCGCACGCCATGCGGCTGTCCACGTCGGGCACCTTCATCCACGGCAACTACTGGGGTGCCAAGTCGATCTTCGGCAGCGCCAACACCAGCCACGGCTGCGTCGGCCTGTCCGACACCAAGGGCGCCGACGACCCGGGTACGGCCGGTGCCTGGTTCTACAACAACTCCATGCTCGGCGACGTGGTCATCGTCAAGAACTCCCCGGACAAGACCATCGCGGCGGACAACGGCCTCAACGGCTGGAACATGAACTGGTCGGAGTGGACGGCGGGCTCCGCCGCCTGACACCCTGACCTCGCTCTTTCCCCTCCGAAGGCGGCGGCATCCGGATTCTTCCGGGCGCCGCCGCCTTCGGCGTAGGGCCGCCGGCAGCGTTCTCATCCCGCCCTCATCGGAGACTTGACTCCTCATCACGCCCGCTCCATGTCTTCGCGCCATGTTCTTCCATGGCGTAGGCGGCGTCGACGACCGCGCTCGTCCCCTCAGGCCTCGGTGCGAAGACCCGCCCGCGAACGCGCGGCGGAAGCCCTGGAGCAGCGCGTCGCGATCGCCCGGGCGCTGGTGAAGCGGCCGAAGGTGCTGCTCGCCGACGAACCGACCGGCACCCTCGACGGCGCGAGCCTCACAGCCGCCCTCCTCCGGCTGTGAGGTTCGCCACCCGCGCGGCCCCGCGACGTGGGCGTCGCGCGGCCCGCCGTCCTGGCCGGAGCGGGTGTAAGGGGATGGAAGCCCTCATACCGGGCGAGCAATTGTGCTCGCTCCGTGGATGTCGCCCGGGCCGGGCCGGGCAGCGCTGCGAGACTTGCCGGGTGCAACGGCCCCCACGGGCCGGTGGCGCCTCCGGGGACAGGGAGCGCCGACGCGCACGATCCCACCCACGGAAGGTCTTGATCAGATGCCGGTCAGCTCCGACTCCCTCACCCCGCGCACCGCCGAGAACCGCGTCATCGAGCCGCTCTACGCGGAGATCCTGCGGCGCAACCAGGGCGAGGGCGAGTTCCACCAGGCGGTGCGCGAGGTCCTCGAAACCCTGGGCCCCGTGCTGGCGCAGCGCCCGGAGTTCGTCGACGCCCGCATCATCGAGCGCATCTGCGAGCCCGAGCGCCAGCTCATCTTCCGCGTGCCGTGGTCGGACGACGCCGGTGACATCCACGTCAACCGTGGCTTCCGCGTCGAATTCTCCAGCTCGCTCGGCCCGTACAAGGGCGGACTGCGCTTCCACCCCTCGGTCAACCTCGGCATCGTGAAGTTCCTCGGCTTCGAGCAGATCTTCAAGAACGCCCTCACCGGCATGCCGATCGGCGGCGGCAAGGGCGGGGCGGACTTCGACCCCAAGGGCCGCTCGGACGCCGAAGTCATGCGCTTCTGCCAGTCGTTCATGACCGAACTCCACCGCCACCTGGGTGAGTACACCGATGTCCCCGCCGGTGACATCGGCGTCGGCGGCCGGGAGATCGGCTACCTCTTCGGCCAGTACAAGCGGATCACCAACCGCTACGAGTCCGGTGTCCTCACCGGAAAGGGCCTCGGCTGGGGAGGCGCCCAGGCGCGCACCGAGGCGACCGGCTACGGGTGCGTCCTGTTCACCGCCGAAATGCTGCGCGTGCGCGGCGAGTCCCTCGACGGCCAGCGCGTCGCGGTGTCCGGCTCCGGCAACGTGGCCATCTACGCCATCGAGAAGGCCCAGCAGCTCGGCGCGACCGTCGTGACCTGTTCCGACTCGGGCGGCTACGTCGTGGACGAGAAGGGCATCGACCTCGAACTGCTCAAGGAGATCAAGGAGACGGGCCGCGGCCGGATCTCCGAGTACGCCGAGCGGCGCGGCGAGACGGTGCGGTACGTCGAAGGAACGGGCGTCTGGAACGTCCCCGTCGACGTGGCACTGCCCTGCGCCACCCAGAACGAACTCCACGAGACCGACGCCCTCGCCCTCGTACGCAACGGGGTGAAGGCGGTCGCCGAGGGCGCCAACATGCCCACCACCCCCGACGCCGTCCAGATCCTCCAGAAGGCGGGCGTCGCCTTCGCCCCCGGCAAGGCGGCCAACGCGGGCGGAGTGGCCACCAGCGCCCTGGAGATGCAGCAGAACGCCTCGCGCGACTCCTGGACCTTCGCCCACACGGAGGAGCGGCTGGCGCAGATCATGCGTCACATCCACGACTCCTGCCACACCACGGCCGAGAAGTACGGCAGCCCCGGCAACTACGTGGTGGGCGCGAACATCGCGGGCTTCGAGCTGGTCGCGGACGCGATGCTGGCGCAGGGCCTGATCTGACCGTGAGGCTCGGGGCGGGAGCCCCGGGGGCTTCGTCGGGCGTCCACTACCGCTGCACGCTCGACCCGGCGGCGGACGTCCCTGCGCGCTGCTGGCGCAGTACGCCGGCCCGCAGGGCAACATCGGCGGCTGACGGCCCCTCGCGGCAACGCCGTTCTGCCGTCAGCAGATCCGCCCGGCGCGGAAGGCTTTCCCCTCCCGCGCCGGGCACACCGCTCCTAGGCTGGGACGATGAGCAGCCACGCGCCGAACCGTGCCCGCGTCATCCCCCTGCGCCCCGCTCCTCCCGCCAAGGAGCCCCTCTGGCGGGACGTCGTCGGGGACGTCCTGCGCCGCGAGCGCCTCGCCCAGGAGCGGACGCTCAAGGACGTGGCCGAGGACGCCCGGATCTCCGTGCCGTACCTCTCCGAGGTCGAACGTGGCCGCAAGGAGGCCTCGTCCGAGGTCCTCGCCGCGGCGGCCCGCTCGCTCGGTCTCGGGCTGGCCGACGTGCTGTCCCTGGCCCAGCGGGACCTCGCCAGGCACAGCAGCCGGACCGCACCCGCCCGGCCCTCCATGGGCGAGGTGCGGCTGGCCGCCTGAGCCGCCGGGACAGCTCTCAGGCCCCGGCCCAGTACGCGGCCCGCACCTCCCCCTCCGCGAAGTCACGGCGCGGCAGACTCAGCCCGAGGGACTCCTCCAAGGCGTGGAAGTACAGCTCGAACGTGTTGGTCAGTTCGGGGTGGTCCAGCTCGGCACGGCGCAGGGCCCGGTTGACGAAGTCCAGCTCGCCGCCCCGGAGGAAGGGGGCGCGGCCGCGTTCGTACCAGATCAGCTCCACCGCGTTCATGTCGTCGGCGACGGGGCGGCCGTCCCGCATGTAGTCGAAGGTGTAGATGGCCTTCGCGGAGGTGGCGGTCAGCCACACGTTCTCCTTGATCCCGAGCGCCGCGTACGCCTCCTTGTCGGCGAAGGCCCCCGGAGGCGTGTCATGGTGCAGCAGGTAGGTCCACCCGCCCGCCTCACCGAAGCAGCAGCTCTTCCACTGCCGGTCCCGGTGGGCCCGGCCGTTGTCCACGGCCTCCAGGTCCTTCAGACGGGTACCGGCGGCGACCTGCGCGGGATCGGCCCCGTAGAGCAGGGCCAGCCGCTCGGCGTCGATGGTCCGCCCGGGCGCCGCGCGGTAGAAGGAAAGCGTCGTGTACGGGGCCTGGTCACGCCAGGACCCGGCTATCCAGGCGAGCCCCTCCAGCGGATCGCGCCCGCACGCCTCGACCGTCGAGGACGGCACGGTGCACGGCCGGCACGGTCCCTACCGTGAAGTCTTCGCCACCCGCGACCTCGAACGGGTGCTGTACCTGGTCGCCGAGGCCGCGATGCGGGAGCACGGAGGCAGCCTCGGGGAGGTCGCCGACATGCTGGGCCGGATCGATCCGGCGTGGGGCCGGCGGTTCAGCGGGGGCGGCCTGGACGACCCGGGGCCGAGCAGCAGGAACAGGCCGCCGTCCCCCGTCTCCTCGGCGCGCCAGACCCACTCCTCCAGCTCGTCCTCCGAGAGCGTCACGGGCGGCAGCCCGACCCCGTCGAGCAGGGCATGCCGCGCGGCCGTCCGCAGCCAGGCGTCCGCGAGGATCTGCTGGGTGATCTCCATGGCGCCAATATAGAAGCGGGCTCTGACAACAGGCCGCCGACCGGTCAACCCAACTGGGCCGGTTCGTCCGGATCGCTTCCGCCGGCCGAGGTTGTGGTCGATGATGTCTGTGTGACTCACCGCATAAGCGCTCTGATCTCGGCCTTCGGCGTCGTTGCCGGCGTGGTGCTGCTCGTTCTTGCCGTTCGTGAGTACCGCTCGGGGGCGTCGGTCCTCTGGTTCGTGGCTGGAGTCGTGATCTTCCTCAGCGCTGCCTACACGCTTTTTTTGCGGGACGCGCGGCGGCTCCGCACCGGGCCTTCCACCTGAGAGCGGGCCGTTCCAACCGGTACCTCTCAGTCGATGCAGAATTCGTCGGCCTCGATGTCCAGCATCGGGATGCACGAATCATTGCCGTCGTACGACGTTCGTACGTGTACTGCGCCGAGCGGGACCAGTCGTGCGCATTCGGCTTCAAGTGCGGCGAGTCGTTCTTCACCCACGAGTCCGGTGCCGACCCGCACGTCACGATGCAGCCGGTTCTCGGCGGCCTTTCGCGCAGTCGAAGGTGACCTGGAACTTCCTGATCGACGACATCGGTCCACCGTAGTGGCGCGTGCTGCTCACCGAGGTCCGTTGCGGGCCCCGGTGCGGCAGGCGACAACGAACGAGCCCACGCCCCGAAGGGCGCGAGCTCGTCGGACGGTTACTCCGCCGTGGTCGGTGCCGGGGCGATGCCCGTCGGGCAGGCGCGGCCCCAGTTCGTCTCCGAGGGGGACTCCAGCGTGGCGCCCGTGCCGCCGATGCCGCAGTAGCCGTCGGGGTTCTTGTCGAGGTACTGCTGGTGGTATCCCTCGGCGGGCCAGAAGGTGCGGCCCTCCGCCGGGAGGATCTCCGTGGTGATCGTGCCGAAACCGGCCCCCGTCAGGACCTGCTGGTACGCCGCGCGGGACGCCTCCGCGGCCTCCGCCTGCTCAGGGGAGTGGGGGTAGAGCGCCGAGCGGTACTGCGTACCCACGTCGTTGCCCTGGCGGAATCCCTGGGTCGGGTTGTGGGACTCCCAGAAGAGCTTCAGGAGATCCGCGTAGCTCACGACCGCCGGGTCGAAGACGACGCGGACCGCCTCCGTGTGGCCGGTCAGGCCCGAGCAGGCCTCCTCGTACGACGGGTTCTCGGTGTAGCCGCCCTGGTAGCCGACGAGCGTCGTCCAGACGCCCTCCGTCTGCCAGAACTTGCGCTCGGCGCCCCAGAAGCAGCCCAGCGCGAAGTCGGCGACCTCCAGGCCCTGCGGGTACGGGCCGGTCAGCGGGTTGCCGAGGACCGTGTGGCGGGACGGCACCGTGAACTCGGGGGTGGGGCGACCGCGCAGGGCCTCCTCCGGGGTGGGGAGCTGCGGGGTGCGGTGGGTCAGGAACATGCGGGGGCTCCTCCGGGGGTCGGGGTTCGCTCCGTACAACGCCGCGGGGGCGCCGTGGATTCCGGGGTCTCAGGCTGCGGGCGCCGGGGGATCGCGACGCTCGTCCCCGTCACGGTCCCCGCAGGCCGGGTGCTCGTAGGAGGCCATGTACGCGGCGGTCTTCCTGCGCGCCCGCAGCCAGAACCAGACGGCGAGGGCTATCAGGATCAGCGGGATCAGTCGTGCCATGGGGTGTGCCGGTCCAATCCGGAAGGGGGCGGGCGTGCCGGGTCAGTGGAGCAGCGTCGCGGGGCTGCCGCCGTTCGCCTCGTATCCCGCGACGGCCAGCGCCCGGTACACCGTGTACTCGGCGGCCGGGTCCGGGTTCTGGGTCCAGGGCAGCGCGCCCACGTGGCCGTCGATGTGGACGAGCTGCCGCATCGCCTCCGACCAGCGCTCCGTACGGACGAGGAAGAGGATCAGCAGGTGCCGGACGTGGGCGAGCATCGGGTCGTCCGCGCGTGCCGCGTGCACCGCGAACATCGCGCCCTCGACCGCCTTCGTCACGACGACGCCCTGGTAGAAGCCCTGCACCAGATTGACCTCGGGCAGATGCTCGTACACCGCGAACAACGGCAGTGCGGCGAGCAGCGAGCCCTGCGGGGCGCGGGCGGCGGCCGTCGTCGCGAAGCGTTCGGCCTCCTCGCGGGAGCCGTGCCACTTCTCGCACCAGAAGTGCAGGGCCGCGATGTGCGCGCCCATGTGCGCGGGGGCACGGTCGATGATCTTCGCCCAGAGCTGGTCGAACTCCTCGTGGGAGTAACCCAGTCCACGGGCGACGGCCAGCTCCACGATGTACGGGACGGGGTCGCCCGGAGCCAGCAGGGCCGCCTCGCCGCAGACCGTACGGGCCTCCTCCAGGATGATCCGGAAGTCGTCGGTGCCCACGGTTCCGGTGCGCCACGCCTGCTGCACCAGGAACTCCGCGTGCACCGCCGCCGCGCCCGCGTCCTTCGAGGCCTCGGCCCGCCACTCCCTCAGCCACGCCCCGCCGGCACCGGGCCGCTGGGCCAGCTCCAGGGACGCCGCACCGGCGAACGCCTGCACCCGCTGCCAGCGGAGCTCGCTCTCCTTCGGCGTACCCGCGAGCAGCTGGGACGCGGCCCGCCAGCTCTGGGTGCCCTGGACGACATCGAGGACGTCGAGGAGGTCCTGGTCGGGTCCGGGCATCCTGACATCCAGCTCTTCCTGGCGCGCGAAGCCGTAGGTGTCCGGGTCGGCGGCGTCGGGCGAACCGGGCGCGACCTGGCGGATACCGCCACGGCGCCGCAGCATGATCGGGCCGACGACGGCGACGAGCATGCACAGGGCGAGCAGGAACCACAGAATCTCCATGCGGTCCATTGTCCCCGGACGGACAACCGGGCGGCGAGTGGCCCGTAACTTCCCTTCCGACGAACTACGCTCGGGCCCCATGAACGACCAGCACAGCTTCGAGACCCTTGCGATCCACGCCGGCAACACGGCGGATCCCCTCACCGGCGCCGTGGTCCCGCCGATCTACCAGGTGTCCACCTACAAGCAGGACGGTGTCGGCGGACTACGCGGCGGCTACGAGTACAGCCGCAGCGCCAACCCCACCCGCACCGCACTGGAGGAGAACCTGGCGGCACTGGAGGGCGGCCGCCGCGGGCTCGCCTTCGCGTCGGGCCTCGCCGCCGAGGACTGCCTCCTGCGTACGCTGCTGACGCCCGGGGACCACGTGGTCATCCCGAACGACGCCTACGGCGGCACGTTCCGGCTGTTCGCGAAGGTCGCCTCGCGCTGGGGCGTGGAGTTCTCGGTCGCCGACACCTCGGACGTGAGCGCGGTGCGCGCCGCGCTCACCCCGCGCACCAAGGCGATCTGGGTGGAGACGCCGTCGAACCCGCTCCTCGGCATCACCGACCTCGCGGCCGTCGCAGGAGTGGCCCGTCAGGCGGGCGTGCGGCTCGTCGTCGACAACACCTTCGCCAGCCCTTATCTGCAGCAGCCGCTCTCGCTCGGCGCCGACGTCGTGGTCCACTCGACCACCAAGTACATGGGCGGCCACTCGGACGTCGTCGGCGGCGCACTCGTCGTCAGCGACCCGGAGCTGGCCGAGGAACTGGCGTACCACCAGAACGCGATGGGCGCGGTGGCCGGGCCGTTCGACGCGTGGCTGGTGCTGCGTGGCATCAAGACCCTCGCGGTCCGCATGGACCGCCACGACGAGAACGCCACGAAGGTCGCCGACCTGCTGACCCGGCACCCCAAGGTGACCAAGGTCCTCTACCCGGGGCTGCCGGACCACCCGGGCCACGAGGTCGCCGCCAAGCAGATGAAGGCGTTCGGCGGGATGGTGTCGTTCCGGGTCGCCGGCGGTGAGGAGGCGGCGGTCGAGGTCTGCAACCGCGCGAAGCTCTTCACACTCGGGGAATCGCTCGGCGGCGTCGAGTCGCTCCTGGAGCACCCGGGCCGTATGACGCACGCCTCCGCGGCGGGCTCCCCGCTGGAGGTACCGGCCGACCTCGTCCGACTGTCCGTCGGCATCGAGAACGCCGACGACCTGCTGGCCGACCTGACGCAGGCGCTCGGCTGACAGCCGGGACCGGAACCGTCCGGCGGCCGGGGACGATCCCGGCCGCCGGACGGCGCGTACCAAGGGTCAGACGGCGGCCTTCTCGTCCTCCAGTGAGGCCCGGACCTGCTCGCGCAGTTCCGGACTGTCCGTGTGCTCATGCACCGAGACGGCGTGCTCGGTGGCGGCGCGGACGACTTCCTCCTCCTCACCGGAAATGGTGAGCGAGCAGTTCGAGACACTCGGATACTTACGGCAGTCGGCGATTTTCCGTGCCATGACAGCCTCCTCGACTCGAGGGTGCATGCCCTTCCAGGGTAGGTCCGGCCGACCGGATCCACCCGGCGGGAAGCCCGGTCAGTCCTCCTGCGCCGGCTGGTTCGCCACCTGCCGGGCGGCCAGCGAGCCGTTGAACCGCGTCAGCAGGGCGCAGAACGTGTCGCGCTCCTCCTCGGTCCACCCGTCGGTCACCTGGGACATCAGCTCACGCCGGGAGGCGCGGACCTCCTCCAGGCGGGCCTGGCCGCGCGGTGACAGCTGCAGGACGACGGCGCGCCCGTCCTCCGGGTGCGAGGTGCGCTTGACGAGGCCGGTGTCGACGAGCGGCGCGACCTGCCTGGTCACGGTCGAGGAGTCGATCCCCATGCCCGCGGCCAGCGCCTTGACGCCCATGGGGCCTTCCACGTCGAGCCGGTTGAGCAGCAGATAGGCCGCCCGGTCCATCGAGTTGCGGACCTGACCGACCCCGCCGAGGCGGGTCTGCTCGGCACGGCGGGCGAAGACGGCCACCTGGTGCTGGAGAGAGTCGAGCAAGTGGTCCGTTCCCGGATGTCCGGGGGCCGCGCCCCCGGAAGGAGACGCAGCAGTCGTCATGTCCTGAGGGGGCATGGCCGGGGGCTCTCTTCGTGCGGTGTCGGATGGGTGGGGGCCAGAGTACGCGGCCACGGGGCACCGTGTACCAGCGCTGAACAAACCTGTGGACACCACCGCGGGCCGCCATGAGACGCGACGGCCCCGACCGCTCCGAGCTGCAAGACTTGCTGTCATGACCCTCAGTACGTCAGGCCCCTTTCCTCCGCTGATCCTCGACGACGTCCGAGGAGCGCAGAAGATGCTGTCCGGGGTCGCCAGAACCACCGGGATGGAGGGCAGCCGGCATCTCGGTTCCCTCGTCGGTGCGCCGGTCCATTTCAAGTGCGAGAACCTCCAGCGCACCGGGTCGTTCAAACTGCGCGGCGCGTACGTGCGGATCGCCGGCCTCAGCCCCGTCGAACGGGCGGCCGGAGTGGTGGCCGCGAGTGCCGGAAACCATGCGCAGGGTGTCGCACTCGCCTCTTCGCTGCTCGGCGTACGTTCCACGGTCTTCATGCCGGTCGGCGCGCCCCTGCCGAAGGTCGCCGCGACCCGGGAGTACGGGGCCGAGGTCCGGCTGCACGGCCATGTGGTGGACGAGACGCTCGCCGCCGCCCAGGAGTACGCCGAGGAGACCGGCGCCGTCTTCATCCACCCCTTCGACCACCCGGACATCATCGCGGGCCAGGGCACCGTGGGGCTGGAGATCCTCGAACAGTGCCCGGAGGTCCGCACGATCGTCGTCGGCATCGGCGGGGGCGGTCTCGCCGCGGGGATCGCGGTGGCGGTGAAAGCGCTGCGCCCCGACGTCAGGATCGTCGGCGTCCAGGCGGCGGGCGCGGCCGCCTTCCCGCCCTCGTTGGCCGCGGGGCACCCCGTGGCGCTCGACTCCGTGCAGACCATGGCCGACGGGATCAAGGTCGGCCGACCCGGCGATCTCACGTTCTCGCTGGTCCAGGAACTGGTGGACGAGGTCCGTACGGTCTCCGAGGACGAGCTCTCCAGCGCGCTGCTGCTGTGCCTGGAGCGGGCCAAGATGGTCGTCGAGCCGGCCGGGGCGAGCCCGGTCGCGGCGCTGCTGAGCGATCCGAAGTCGTTCCGTGGGCCCGTTGTCGCCGTGCTGTCCGGCGGCAATGTGGACCCTCTGCTGATGCAGCGCATCCTGACGCACGGCATGGTCGCGGCGGGCCGCTACCTGAGCCTGCGGCTGCGGCTCACCGACCGGCCGGGAGCGCTGGCCGCGCTGCTCGCCACGCTGACCGTCGCCGACGCCAACGTGCTCGACATCAGCCACGTACGGACCGATCCGCGGCTCGGACTCACCGAGGCCGAAGTGGAACTCCACCTGGAGACCAAGGGGCCGGAGCACTGCGAGGACGTCGCCACGGCCCTGCGGGACGCGGGCTACCTGGTGCGCCTCTGAGCGTCGGCATCCCCTGGTAATCCTGTTGCCGATCGCGATGTATCGCGTTACCTTGCAGCGCCGAACAGCCCGGCGTTACCGGCGTCCGGGGGGTGGGAACCCTACGATCCGCTCAGGAATCCACGCGAAAGCAACTGGGGGAGTTCCGTATGCCGGGCGCCATTTACGCCGAAGGTCTGGTGAAGACCTTCGGCGACGTACGAGCACTGGACGGCGTCGATCTCGACGTGCCCGAAGGCACCGTCCTCGGTCTGCTGGGGCCCAACGGCGCCGGCAAGACGACAGCCGTACGGGTTCTGACCACCCTGCTGCGGCCCGACAGCGGGCGGGCCGTCGTGGCGGGCATCGACGTGCTGAAGCATCCCGACGAGGTACGCCGCTCGATCGGCCTCTCCGGCCAGTTCGCGGCCGTCGACGAATACCTCACGGGCCGCGAGAACCTCCAGATGGTCGGGCAGCTCTACCAGATGAGCTCACGTGACGCGAAGAAGCGGGCGGGCGAGCTCCTGGAGAGGTTCAACCTCGCCGACGCGGCCGACCGCACCGCGAAGACCTACTCCGGGGGCATGCGCCGCCGCCTCGACCTGGCGGCCGCGCTCGTCGTCTCCCCGCCGGTGATGTTCATGGACGAGCCCACCACGGGGCTCGACCCGCGCAACCGGCAGCAGCTGTGGGAGGTCATCCAGGACCTCGTCGCGGGCGGTACGACGCTGCTGCTGACCACGCAGTAC
The DNA here is from genome assembly GCF_042871445.1 of Streptomyces sp. NPDC005794. Classification (NCBI taxonomy): domain Bacteria; kingdom Bacillati; phylum Actinomycetota; class Actinomycetes; order Kitasatosporales; family Streptomycetaceae; genus Streptomyces; species Streptomyces sp. NPDC005794. The sequence goes on along the minus strand of NZ_JBIAIN010000007.1, from coordinate 209,146 downwards.
CTGGAGGAGGCCGACCACCTCGCCCACGACATCTGCGTCATCGACCACGGCAAGGTCATCGCCCGCGGCACCTCCGACCAGCTCAAGGCCCGTACCGGCGGCGAACGCGTCGAGGTCGTCGTCCACCAGCCCGACCAGATCGACCCCGCCCGCTCGGTGCTCGCCACGTACGGCAAGGGGGAGATCTCCGTCGCCCGACACACCCGCAAGCTGACCGTCCCGGTCACCGGCGGGGCCAAGCTGCTCGCCGAGGTCATCCGCGACCTCGACACCCACGGCGTGGAGATCGACGACATCGGCCTGCGCCGCCCCACCCTCGACGACGTCTTCATCTCGCTCACCGGACATGCGGCCGAGCGGGCGAACGGCGAGGGCAACGGACCGACCGAGGCCGCAGAGGGCCGGAAGGAGGACGGAAAGTGACCGCCACCACGGACACCCCGCAGCTCGTCCCGATCAGGCGGCGGAGCGGTATCGCCCAGTCCGTCACCGACTCGCTGATCGTCGCCAAGCGCAACCTGATCCGTATGGCCCGGATCCCGGAGATGGTCATCTTCGGTCTGGTCCAGCCGATCATGTTCGTCGTGCTGTTCACCTACGTCTTCGGCGGCTCCATCAAGGTCGGCGGCTCCATCTCGCCGCAGGCCTACCGCGAGTTCCTCATGGCGGGCATCTTCGCGCAGACCGTCACCTTCGCTACCGCGGGCGCCGGCGCGGGCATCGCCGACGACATGCACAAGGGGCTCATCGACCGGTTCAGGTCGCTCCCCATGGCCCGGGGCGCCGTCCTCACCGGACGTACGCTCGCCGACCTCGTACAGACCGCGCTCACGCTCGTCGTACTCGCGGTCGTCGCGCTCCTCGTCGGCTGGCGGGTCCACGAGAACATCGGAAAGGTGCTGCTCGGCTTCCTGCTGCTCCTCCTGCTCGGGTACGCCTTCTCCTGGATCGGCGCCCTGATCGGACTCGTCGTGCGCACGCCCGAAGCGGCCACGTCCGGCGGGCTGATCTGGCTCTTCCCGCTGACGTTCATCTCGAACGCCTTCGTGGACGCCAACCAGATGCCGACGTTCCTGCGCCACATCGCGGAGTGGAACCCGTTCAGCGCCACCGTGCAGGCCTGCCGTGAGCTGTTCGGCAACCTGCCGCCGGGCTTCGTGACCCCGGACGCCTGGCCGATGCGGCACCCGATCCTGGCCTCGGTGATCTGGTCGGTGCTGATCCTCGTCGTCTTCCGCACGCTGGCGGTCCGCAAGTACCGCCAGGCGGCGGGGTGAGGGCGGCCTCCGCTGACGGTGACTCATGACCGCCGAGCCCCCGACAGGCTTGTCCTGAAGGGGGCTTGTGCGTTTCCTGAAGGCTTACTCTGACTGAGAGAGGTGGTGTCGCATGTCCGACGAACTCGCAGACAATCTACGGAAATACCGCCGCGCTGCGGGGCTGAGTCAGGAGCAGCTCGCGCATCGCGGCGGCATGTCGGTCGGGCCGATCCGGAAGATCGAGCAGGGCCATGGTGGCGTCCGGATGGAGACCCTCCATACGCTCGCGCGCGTCCTCGAAGTGAAGACCTCGGACCTCATGGCGGCCGGCCCTCCGCAGCCGGTCAAGCACGACGACCCGAACAGGCAGAACCTGCGTGAGCTGCGCATCGCGCTCACGCCCGCGCTCACCCTCGGCCCTGCTACCGCCCCGGCAGGCGACGAACCGGACCTGCGCCGCCTGAGCCGCATGACGTACGACAACTCCGTCCTGTATTTCGGCGACACCTACCAGAGCATCGCTGCGGATCTACCTGCGCTCATCAACGCGGCGAACGATGCCGTGGCCTACTACGACTCTGGCGACGAGCGCGTGAACGCCCTGGTGGAACGCTCGCGGGCCTTGAACCTGGTCGGGCGGTACCTGACGCAGATCCGCCAGTTCGACCTCGCCCACGTGGCCGCCAGGGGTGCCATCGAGGACGCCAAAGCGGCCGGCAACAACCTCGTGGCAGCCTCCGGGGTCGGCGGGATGTGCTGGCTGCTCGTACGGACCGAGCGGTTCGACGAGGCCGAGGACATCGCGGTCGCGACGATGGACATCGTCGAGCCGAAGATCATGGGCGCCACCCCGGACGAGTACTCCACATGGGGTGGCCTGGCGATGGAAGGGGCGGCTGCGGCAGCACGGAACAACCGCCCGAAGGAAGCCAAGGCCTTGCGTAAGGCGGCCGGTACCGCCGCGAAGGCAGTGGGCAAGACGCACAAGAACCTGCTGCGCCACTGGTCGATGTTCGGTCCCGTCACGGCTGCCATGAAGGAGCTCGAGGACTACATGATCGAGGGCGACGCGCGGTCAGTGATCCGGAAGTCCAGGCAGGAGCCCACCCTTCAAGAGGAGCACTGGAAGCAGCTCGGCGGACCGAGCACCAACGACGGCAACCGCTACCGTCTCGACCTCGCTCGCGCCTTTGTGCGGACCGGCGACGCCACGGCTGCGATGGAGGAGCTGTCACACCTCGACGACATCGCGCCCCAGTGGTTCCGGCATCAGTCGTCCGCCGCGATCACCTTCGAGGAGATCACCAAGAAGCGCCGGACCCTCACGACAGAGATGCGTGAGGTAGGCGCCCACCTGGGCGTATTCACCTAAGTACACACTGGCGATGCACTTCTGACGAGTAGTCATCAGAAGTGCATCGTTGCGTGTGTGGCTCACCGCGATCACTCCCCGTAGCTTCGTGGTCATGGCGAGCAACCATCAAGCAGATCCCCGCATCAAGATCGGCTCGGTCATACGGGACACGGAGTCGGGACAGATCGGCATCGTGCGGCGCGCTCCCGACGGGACGTTCCGCCTGCACGCAATCTCCGGTGACAAGCGCTGGGAGGTCGACCCTGTCTCCCTGGTGGAGCTGACCTCGGTGGAGGCGCTCAGCGCTCGCGTGGCGGTCGCCAACTTCTGGTCCAGGAACCGGGTGTGACGCCCGTCCGTGCCGTCGTCCGGCACATCTCATGGACCCTCGCCCCGGACCGGGAGCCGGACGCCGAGCCGGTGACGTACACACTCCGGTGCGTCGTCTGCTCCGAGGAGTCGGAACGCTTCGAGGACTGGGGGAAGCCGCAGGAGTGGGCGCTCACGCACTCGGGACAGAACCCCTCCCACCACACCTACCGCGAGAACATCACCCGCCCCTGGCGTACGTGGATGAACGCCGAGCCGACGGCCCGCTCGTGACGGGGTTCTCCGAAGGCCCGTCGGCCCCGCTCACCCCGCGCCCGCGCAGGCCTCCGCCTCCGCCAGGTAGCGCGCCACCGGGCCCAGGGTCAGCATTCCGCTCGCGGCGCCCGCGTGTTCCGTGCGGGCATCGCGCAGGGCGGCAGCGGCGCGTGCGGCGATCGCGGGTTCGCCGAGGCGTGCGGCGGCGCGGGCGGTCAGGGACCACAGTGCCTCCTGCATGTGGTCGGGCGGTGGTCCGGGCACGGTGGCGAGGGCGGCGCGGGCCTCCTCGGCCCGGTCCTGGGCCAGCAGGACGAGAGGGCGCGTCCACGGGCGGTACGGGCCCCAGTCGAGGTGTGGGTCGGTGGGCGCGGGCCGATCGTGCAGCAGGCGCAGCCCCAGGAGGGCGAGGGGGAAGAGGCCTCGGTGCAGCCCCGGCATTCCGGCCGTCCGGAGGGCGTCCTCGGCCGTGCGGTAGTGCGCGGCGGCCGTGGCGGCGGTCGGCCCGCCGGGCTCGGTGCTGCGGGCGGCCGCGACCCGGGCCCGGAACCAACCGGTGAGGACGAGGACGAGAGGCGCTTCGGTGGTGGCGGCGAGCTGCTCGGCCGCCTCCGCGTGTGCGGCTGCGGCGTCGAGGTCGCCGAGTGCGGAGGCGGACTGCAGGCGGACGAGGCGGCCCAGTACGGCGAAGTTCGGCAGCCCGTGCCGGGTGGCCAGACCGAGGATCTCGGCGCCGATCCCGTCCCGTACCGTCGCGAGCCCGGGGCGGGCGAAGGACTGAAGGAACACCCCGTCGAGGGCGAACGCCAGCAGGGCGGGATCGCCCAGGTCCCGTGCCAGCGCCTCGGCCTGCCGTGCCGCCTGCCGGGCGCGGGCCAGCTCGGTTCCGGACACATCGGCGCTGCGGCTCTCGACGGCGACCGTGGCCAGGAGACGGGCCATCAGGTCGGCCGGAACGTCGGGGCCAAGCGCGGTGAGCGTGCGCTCGGCGGTCGCGACGACGGCGCGGGACTGCTCGGGGTCGTCGGCCCGGCTCCAGAGGGCGGGCACGTCGTAGGCGCCGATGATCCGGGCGGTCAGGGAGAGGTCTCCGGTGCGTTCCGCCGCCCGGACGGCGGCGAGGCGGTCGCGCCGCGAGTGGACGAGGGCGTCGCCGCCCGCCAGAGCGAGAGTGCGGGCCAGGTCCACGGTGGTGCGCGGGCCGAGCCGGACGCCAGGACCGGTCCACGCGGTACGTGTTCCCTCGGCGGGCACGTGTCCGTTGAGGATGTCCGTCTCCAGGCGCCGGAGGCCGGCACCGGGATCGAGCCCCAGTTGGTCGACGAGCATCGCGCGGGCGCGGCGGAGGGTGGCCAGCGCGTCGGCTCGGCGGCCCGCGCGGTGGAGCGCGCGGGCGAGCAGTCCCCAGGCCGGCTCGCGCCACGGGTGCTCGGTGACGTGGGCGCCCAGCTCGGCGACGAGGCCGGCCCCTTCGCCGGAGTCGAGGAGGATACGGGCGCGCAGTTCCACCCCCTCAAGCCGCAGCTCCTCCAGCCGGGTCCGCTCGCGCCGCGCCCATGCGGAGCCGGTCACATCGGCGTACGCGGGGCCGCGCCAGGAGGCGAGTTCCGTGCCGAGGCCGGTCACCGCGTCGGGGTGGTGCCGGGCGCGGGCCAGGGTGTCCTGGAACCGGTGGACGTCCACGTCCTCGCGCGGCAGGCGCAGCGCGTAGCCGGGGCCTTCGGTGACGAGTACACGTGGCGGATCGCGGGGCGGCCGGTCGGGTTCGAGGGCGCGGCGCAGCGCGGCGACGAACGTGCGCAGAGCGCCCACGGCGCGGCCCGGCGGATCGGTCCACAGGTCGTCGACGAGGGTGTCGGTGGTGACCATCCGTCCCTCGGCGGCCACGAGCCGGGCGAGTACCTCGCGATGCCGGGGCCCGCCCAGGCCGACCGGGCCTCCGTCGTCGTGGAAGGCCCGCACGGCGCCGAGTACGTCGATTCGCATGCCTCCATCCTCCGTGCCGGGGGACGGCCGAGCCGCACCGTACTGATCGGCTGCTGATCGACGTCGCCCAGGCTGACCGGGTCAGCCCCCCGACCCGCCCCCGACCCGCAAGGACGGCCCCTCATGACGCTCACCCTCCCCGGTTTCGATCACCTCCGGCTGCCCGGTGCGGACGGTGTGGAGCTGGCTGCCGCCGTCGGCGGCAGCGGCAGCCCGGTGGTGCTGCTGCACGGCTTCCCCCAGACCCACCTGATGTGGCGGCACGTCGCCGAGCGGCTCGCCGGCGCGCACACGGTGATCTGCCCCGACCTGCGGGGCTACGGCGCCAGCGACAGGCCGGCCGCCACCGGGCCCGAGGTCTACGCCAAGCGCACCATGGCCGCCGACGTCGTCGCCCTGGCGGCGGCGCTCGGCCACGAGCGTTTCGCCCTCGTCGGCCACGACCGGGGCGCCCTGGTCGCCTTCCGCGCCGGGCTTGACCACCCCGAGACCCTCACGCACCTGGGCATCCTCGACGTCGTGCCGACGCTCGACATGTGGAACGTCCTGCACGGCGTCCCGGCGGCGGTCGGCTACCACCTGTTCCTCATGGCGCAGCCGCCGGGTCTGCCGGAGGAGATGATCGCCCACAGCGCGGACGCGTTCTTCGGCTCGTTCCTCGACGCCTGGGCCGCCGACCCGGCCGCCATGCCGCAGGAGGTGCGTGCCGAGTACCTGCGGGCGAGCGCCGCGGCGGTGACGTCGATCGTCGCGGACTACCGGGCCTCGGCGGGCATCGACGTCACGCACGACCAGGCGGATCTGGACGCCGGTTCGCAGCTTGCCATGCCCGTGACGGTCGTCCAGCAGGACTGGGGCGCGCGACTGGGCTACGACGCCGCCGGGGTGTGGAAGGCGTGGGCGCCGGACCTGGACCACCGGCTGACCCGGGCGGGGCACTTCATGGCCGAGGAGGCTCCCGACGAGATCACGTCGGCGATCCAGGACCTGCTGGCCCGCTGAGCCGTCCACCGCCGGGCACGACGGAGCCCCGGCCGCGCGGGCGGCCGGGGCTCCGTGAGGTGTGGGGGAGGGTCAGCCCTGGTAGGGCTTCGCCGAGACGATCTTCACCGTGGCCTTCTTGCCGTTCGGCAGCTCGTACTCCGCGTCCTCGCCCATCCGCTTGCCGTTCACGCCCGTGCCGAGCGGGGACTGCGGGGAGTAGGTCTCGATGTCGGTGCTCGCGTACTCGCGGGAGGCGAGCAGGAAGGTGACCGTGTCGTCCGGGTCGCCGTCGAAGGCGATCGTCACGACCATGCCGGGCTCGACCACGCCGTCGTCGGCGGGGGCTTCGCCGACCTTCGCGTGCTCCAGGAGCTGGGTCAGCTGACGGACCCGGAGCTCCATCTTGCCCTGCTCCTCCTTGGCCGCGTGGTACCCGCCGTTCTCGCGGAGGTCACCCTCCTCGCGGGCCGCCGCGATCTTGACGGAGATCTCCGTGCGCGCGGGACCAGACAGGTACTCCAGCTCTGCCTTCAGCTGGTTGTACGCCTCCGGCGTGAGCCAGGTGACGTTATCGCTGGTCTGGGTCACAGGGTGCTCCTCGTCGGTGCTGGGAATACAAAGCAACGCCCTACCCCAAGCATGCGCTGCCACGGGTGGGCGAAACAACGAGCCTAACAATTTCACGCGAAAAGGGGGAGAAGGTAAAAGAACACATGCGTATCCGCGCAGGTCAGCCCGGGAACGTGGGCATCAGGGGGGCGCGCGCCCTCCGGAGCGGTCAGCTTCCCGCGGTGCACCCCTTGAGCTCCACCGCCGTCGCCCTGGCGGTGGTGCGCAGGGAGACGACCTCGTCGATCCGGTCGGAGCGCTCGTCGAAGCGGAAGTCCGCCCGCCCGACCTCTCCGCCGTCCTCGCTCAGGGCGCGGAGCGTGCAGTGCCCGGCGACGTCCCGGTCCTTGCGGACCTCGAGGTGGGCCTCGGCGCGGCTGTCCGACACGATCTTGGACTTGATGAGCTCGGCGCTGACGTCCTGGCCGGCCACGTAGTCGTAACCGAACCAGCCGATCATGGCGAGGAAGGCCACGCCCAGCACGGAGCCGGTGATCTTCAGCTTGCGGTCCGCACGCTGATCCTGCGACCGGCCGTAGCGCCCTTCGGGCAAGGCCTCGCGAACCGCTGCCATGATCGTTCCTCCCGTACCGGGGATCGCGGAATTTTCCACCCCCCGGTTCAGTCACTATAGAAGCCGACCACTGCGACGAATCACTGAGGACCGAGTCTTGACCGAGCAGCTGCGACTGATGGCCGTTCACGCCCACCCCGACGACGAGTCGAGCAAGGGCGCGGCCACCATGGCCAAGTACGTGTCCGAGGGGGTGGACGTCCTGGTCGTCACCTGCACGGGGGGCGAGCGGGGATCCATCCTCAATCCGAAGCTCCAGGGGGACGCGTACATCGAGGCGAACATCCACGAGGTGCGCAAGAAGGAGATGGACGAGGCCCGGGAGATCCTGGGCGTCAAGCAGGAGTGGCTCGGCTTCGTCGACTCGGGTCTGCCCGAGGGTGACCCGCTGCCTCCGCTGCCCGAGGGCTGCTTCGCGCTGGAGGACGACGGGACGGCGGCGGGGCGCCTCGTCGCGAAGATCCGCGCGTTCCGGCCGCAGGTGATCACCACGTACGACGAGAACGGCGGATACCCGCACCCCGACCACATCAAGACCCACACGATCTCGATGATCGCGTTCGAGGGCGCGGCGGACACCGAGAGGTTCCCCGAGGCGGAGTTCGGCCCGGCCTGGCAGCCGCAGAAGCTCTACTACAACCAGGGCTTCAACAAGCCGCGCACGGTCGCCCTGCACGAGGCGCTCCTCGCCCGTGGGCTGGAGTCCCCGTACGGCGACTGGCTGGAGCGCTGGAAGGAGTTCGAGCGCGCCGAGCGCACGCTGACCACGCACATCCCGTGCGACGACTTCTTCGAGATCCGTGACAAGGCGCTGATCGCGCACGCCACGCAGATCGATCCGGACGGCGGCTGGTTCCGCGTGCCGATGGACGTCCAGCGGGAGGTCTGGCCGACCGAGGAGTACGAGCTCGCCAAGTCGCTGGTCGCCACATCCCTCCCCGAGAGCGACCTCTTCGCGGGCATCCGCGACAATGCCTGATATGTACGCGACCCAGGCACTGACGCAGCTCGTTCCGCTCGCCGCCGACGAGCTCGACAAGAACAAGGTGACCCCCGGCGTTCTCGGCTTCCTCGTCTTCGCGGCGCTCGCCGTCGGGGTGTGGTTCCTGATGAAGTCGATGAACCGCCACATGGGCAAGGTCGACTTCGAGGAGGCCCCCGATCCGGCCGCGGAGCCCGCGGGCACCGACGGGAAGGCGGCGGCGGCCACCTCCGGTACGGGGACGAAGGCGACCGCCTCGGGCAAGGGCTGACGACGGCGGGGCAGGGCAGCCGGCCCGCCCCGCCACGGCCCCGCTCAGGGCCGTACGCCCACCGGCACCCCCATCACCTCGCGGGCGTGCCGGGACGGCGTCAGGCCGAGGCGCCAGGCCTGCCAGCCGTCGTCCAGGTCCACGCCACGGTTCAGGGCGACCCGGAACGCCTCCGCGCAGTCCTCCAGCTTGGCGTCCCGCAGCGGGTGCGCGGCCTCCAGCAGGTCCGCGATCTCCTGCTGGGCCACCGCCGTGCCCACCTCGCTGCCGCCCGGTGAGGCGTACGGCAGCAGCGTGCACCGCAGGAACGCCGCCCAGTCGCCGCCCCGGACGTCGCCGTACGAGGCGAACAGGGTGACGGCCTCGCCGCAGAGCTCCAGCGCCTGCGCCGCGCGGTTGTTCCCGCCGTCGATCAGGGCCAGCTCCAGGCAGGTCCATGCCTCGCCGTGGGCCACCCCGATCCGCCGGAAGTCGGCCCGGGCGTCCACCAGGAGCTGCCGGGCGAAACCGGAGTTGCGCAGGTTGCCCGTCTGCGCGGCCCGCTGGTCGCGGGTGACGCGCCCCGAGTGGTGGCGGGCGCAGGCCAGGCCGTACACGTCCCGCATCCGGGAGAACATCGTGCGGGACCGCTCCAGTTCCCGTACGGCCTGGTCGGTGTCGCCGTCCTCCTCCAGCGCCTGCCCCAGGTAGTACCGGGTCCAGGCCTCGCCCCGGGCGTCCTCGTTGGCCCGGTGCCGGGCGAGGGCGCCGCGCAGGTCCTCCACCGCAGGAGAGGGATCCCCGTCCATCAGCCGGGCGCGGGCCAGCTGGGTCAGGGCCCAGGCTTCCCCGCGCTCGTCCCGGGTGCGGCCGTACAGCTCCAGTGCGGTGGACAGCTCCTCCTCGGCCCGGGCGACCTCGCCGAGGCGCAGGCAGACCTGGCCGAGCTGGAAGTGGGACCAGGCCTCGCCGTGCAGGGACTCGCCCTCGCGGTGCAGGGCCAGCGCGGTGTCCAGCAGGGTCAGGGCCTCGGACAGATTGGCCCGGTCGCGTTCGACGGCGGCCAGGGCGTGCAGGGACCAGGCCCGGTCCTCGGCCTGCTCCGGCGAGGCCTGCAGGGCGATCGCCTCCCGCAGACGGGCCGAGGCCTCGGTCAGGTTGCCCTGGTGGTGCAGGGTGATGCCGAGTGAGCAGAGCGCGAGGGCGGCGCCCGCGTCGTTCTGCGCCTCGCGGTAGAGGCCGACGACCGAGGACAGCGTGGTGCGGGCCTTGTCGAGCTCGCCGAGCTGCCGGGCCGCGATGCCCGTGCGCCACTGGACCGACCGCTCCAGGAGCCCCTGGTCGACGGCCTGGGTCAGCTCGCTGATCTCACCGAGCCGGTAGAGGTCGCCGCGCAGCAGGCAGTAGTCGCACAGGGCGCCCAGCAGATGGAGCACCGCCCCCTGGTCGACGCCCTCCGCGTGCCGCAGCGCCGAGGTGATGAAGCTCGACTCGTCGTCCAGCCAGCGCAGGGCGGCGTCCAGCGAGCTGAAGCCGTGCGAGCCGAACTGCCCGGCGCGGGTGGACATCTTGCCGTCCACCATGCGGATCACCGCGTCGGCGAGCTCCGCGTAGTTCTGGATGAGGCGTTCCTGCGCGGCCGTACGGTCCGCCGCCGGTTCCTCGTCGAGCAGCCGGGCCAGCGCGAAGTCCCGTACGAGGTCGTGCAGCCGGTAGCGCGCGCCCCGCACGTGCACGAGGAGCCCGGCCCGGGCCAGGGACTCCAGCAGGCGGTCGGCCTCCTGCTCGTCGGAGGACAGCAGCGACGCCGCCGCGGCCGCCCCGAGGCTGGCGCGGCCGGCCAGGGCGAGCCGCCGCAGCAGCCGCCTGGCCGGTTCGGACTGGTCGGTGTAGCGCAGCCACAGGGCCCGCTCGACGGGTGCGACCGGACCGTACGCCCCGAGGGCCTCCGCGAGTTCCGCCCGGGTGCGGGCACCGAGGGCGGAGCCGACGACGCGCAGGGCGAGCGGCAGTCCGCCGCACAGCTCGATGACGGAGTCGGTCGACGGGTAGTCGTACGGGCCGGCCTCCAGGGGGGCCTCTCCCGCTCGCGCGGAGTCGAGAGCGTGCGGCACCTGCGCCGCCTCGCGCAGCAGCTCCTCGGCGCCCGCCGCGTCCAGGCCGCCGACGGGCAGGTGGTGCACCCGCGCGGGGAGGTCGGCGGGCAGTTCGAGGGGCTCGCGGGAGGTGACGAGGACCAGGCTGTCGGAGCGCTCGGGCAGGAGGGTGCGGATCTGGGCGGCGTCGGTGGCGTCGTCCAGGACGATCGTGACGGGGGTGCCCGTGAGGTGCTGGTGGTAGACCTCGCTCAGGCGCCGTACATGCTGCTCGGCGGAGGACCTCTCGCGGAAGAGCAGCTGGTCGCGCGGTGCGCCCAGCCGGTTGAGGAGGTGCAGCAGGGCGTCCCGGGTCGGCAGCGGGGTCTCGCCGGAGACATCGCCCCGCAGATCGACCACGCATGCCCCGCGGAACTGGTCCTTGAGCGCGTGCGCGGCCCGGACGGCGAGTGTGGTGCGCCCGGAGCCCGGGGCGCCGTGCAGGACGACGACGGTCGGCCTGGTCTCGGTCGCGGCGCGGGCGGCGTGCACCCACTGGGCGATCTGCGCCAGTTCGGCGCGACGGCCCGCGAACGGGCCCTCCACGGCGGGCAGATGGCCGAAGGACTGATCGAGGACCGATCGGGTGCGGGCGGCCGCGCTGCGGTCACCGCCGCGCAGCTGCGCCACCACGGACGTGCTCGCCTTCTTCGGCGGCCGGGCGGATGCCGTCAGCATCCGCTGCTGGTCGAGGAACGGGCGGATGCCCCGTACCTCCAGCGCCGTCAGCCACTCCAGCCGCAGTTGTTCGGGGCCGCCGGGCTGGTTCCGTTCGCCCGCCCTGCGATGCGCGGCGGGCCAGTGCGAAGCGGTCACCCTGGCCACCGTCGCGGTCGTCCCCGCGACGGCGACGACCGCGCCCGCCCCCAGGGCGAGACCGGTCGCGGTGCCGAGGGCCAGATCCGCGCCGAAGGCCGCGGCGGCGGCAACTCCCGTCACCAGCAGAGGTGTTCCGAGTGTCGCTCTGCTGAACCGCGCCGACAGCGGCTGCTGACCGGCCCCGGCGGCGTCCAACGCCTGCGTGTAGGCGGCGTATTCGTCGGCCGCGCCGGCCGCCATGGAGTCGAGGGCGCCCCGCGCACGCGCCAGCAGTGTGCCGGAGTCCGTCCGGCCTCCCGTTCGCCGTGCCTCTTCCTCCACGGCACGTACCAACAGCCGTTCGGCTTCCGTCCGATGGCTGTCCCGCATCCCCATGCGTCCCCCTCGTTCCCGGCCCGGACCGGGTGGTGCCCGGATCCGCGGTGTGGACCGTCCAGTGTCCTTGGTCCGGCGTCCCGGCGACAGGGAGTCTGCGAGACTGCCCGCCGACAGGACGCACGGATGCGGAGCACTGACCATGACCGATCGCGGTAACGAGGGCTGGACGCGCGGGGACGGAGCTCCGGGCCGGCACCGGTCGACCGGTGCCGGGGACGAGCGGACCGACGCGCTGCTGACGGCCGCGATACGCGACTACGGCGACGGCGGGGCGATCGCCGAGCTCCACCGCCGTCACGCGCCCGCGGCGCTGTTGTACGCCCGGACCTGCTGCCGCGACCCGCACACCGCCGAGGACCTCGCCTCGGAGGCGTTCGCCCGCACGGTGCGGGCGGTGCGTGACGGCAAGGGGCCGGTCGACGGATGGCGGCCCCATCTGCTGGCCGTCGTGCGCCACACCGCCGCGGACTGGGCCGACCGCTCCCGCCGGGTCGATCTCGCTCCCGGGTTCGGTGCCTGGCTGGACGCCGCCGCGCGGCGCGAGCAGGCCGGTCCGACGAGCGGCGAGCAGCAGGTGCTCCGCGAGGAGGAGGGCGGCACCGTGGCGGAGGCCTTCCGGTCGCTGCCCGAGCGGTGGCGTGCCGTCCTGTGGCACGCGGTGGTCGAGGAGGAACCCGAGGCGGAGGTGGGGGTCCTGCTGGGCCTCACGGCCGGCGGAGTGGCCTCGCTGACCGCCCGCGCCCGGGAAGGGCTCAAGGAGGCCTATCTCGCCGCCCACGCGGGCCAGGGCACCGCCGACGAGGAGTGCCGTCGGTGCAGCGGCCGGCTCGCGGCAGCGGTACGGCGGTCCCGTCCGCGCCCGGACGCCGGTCTGCACCGGCATCTGGAGCGGTGCGGCCGGTGCCGCAGGGCGGTCCGGGAGCTGACCGATCTCAACCAGCGACCGCGTACGGTGCTCCCCGTGCCGGTGCTGTTGTTCGGGGGCCCGGCCTATCTGGAGGCCCGCGCGGCGGCGGCCGGCGTGACGGCGGCGAACCGACGTCCGGGGAGGCCGTGGGCGGCGTGGGTGGGGTGGCGGGCACGGTCGAGGTGAAGGACGGTGCGCCGGACACCGGCGCGGGCTGCGGCGCCGTCCCGTCCGTCCGCCCGTTCTCCTCGTGGCAGACGGACGGGACTTGATGGGATGCGCAAGGATTGGGTCATGGCCAACCGACTTGCGCAGACCACCTCCCCGTACCTTCTCCAGCACGCCGACAATCCCGTCGACTGGTGGCCGTGGTCGCCCGAGGCGTTCGAGGAGGCCCGCTGGCGCGGCGTTCCGGTGCTGCTCAGCGTCGGGTACGCCAGCTGCCACTGGTGCCATGTGATGGCCCACGAATCCTTCGAGGACGCGACCGTCGCCGGCTACCTCAACGCGCACTTCGTGCCCGTGAAGGTCGACCGCGAGGAGCGCCCCGACGTCGACGCCGTGTACATGGAGGCCGTCCAGGCCGCGACCGGCCAGGGCGGCTGGCCGATGACCGTCTTCCTCACCGCCGACGCCGAGCCGTTCTACTTCGGCACCTACTTCCCGCCCGAGGCCCGCCACGGCATGCCCTCCTTCCAGCAGGTCCTCGAAGGGGTCGTCGCCGCCTGGAACGACCGGCGCGAGGAGGTCGCCGAGGTGGCCGAACGCATCGTCCGTGACCTCGCGAGCCGCTCCCTGGCCACCGGGGAGGGGGGCCTGCCGGGCGAGCCGGAGCTGGCGCAGGCCCTGCTGCGGCTGACCCGCGACTACGACGAGAAGCACGGCGGTTTCGGCGGCGCGCCCAAGTTCCCGCCGTCCATGGTCGTCGAGTTCCTGCTGCGCCACCACGCCCGTACGGGTGCCGAGGGCGCCCTGCAGATGGCCGCCGACAGCTGCGCCGCCATGGCGCGCGGCGGGATCTACGACCAGCTCGGCGGTGGCTTCGCCCGCTACTCGGTCGACCGCGAGTGGGTCGTCCCGCACTTCGAGAAGATGCTCTACGACAACGCGCTGCTGTGCCGCGTGTACGCCCACCTGTGGCGGGCCACCGGCTCGGACCTGGCCCGCCGGGTGGCCCTGGAGACGGCCGACTTCATGGTGCGCGAGCTGCGGACCGCCGAGGGCGGTTTCGCCTCCGCCCTGGACGCCGACAGCGAGGACGCGGAGGGGCGCCACGTCGAGGGCGCGTTCTACGTGTGGACGCCCGCGCAGCTGCGCGAGGTGCTGGGCGAGGAGGACGCCGCCTTCGCCGCCGGGTACTTCGGGGTGACCGAGGAGGGCACCTTCGAGGAGGGCTCCTCCGTGCTGCGGCTCGTACGGACCGGGGAGACGGACGACGCCGACGCGGCGCGGGTCGCGGATGTACGCGCCCGGCTGCTCGCGGCCCGCGAGCTGCGGGCGCGCCCCGAGCGCGACGACAAGATCGTGGCCGCCTGGAACGGCCTGGCGATCGCCGCGCTCGCCGAGACCGGGGCGTACTTCGGCCGCCCGGACCTCGTCGAGCGGGCGACCGAGGCCGCCGACCTGCTGGTACGGGTGCACATGGGCGACGTCGCCAGGCTGTGCCGCACGTCGAAGGACGGCCGCGCCGGGGACAACGCCGGGGTCCTGGAGGACTACGGCGATGTCGCCGAGGGCTTCCTCGCGCTCGCCTCGGTCACCGGCGAGGGCACCTGGCTGGAATTCGCGGGCTTCCTGTTGGACATCGTGCTGGAGCACTTCACCGGCGAGGGCGGGCAGCTGTACGACACGGCCGACGACGCGGAGCAGCTGATCCGCCGCCCCCAGGACCCCACCGACAGCGCCACCCCGGCGGGCTGGACGGCAGCCGCGGGCGCGCTGCTCTCCTACGCCGCGCACACCGGCTCCGAGGCGCACCGTACGGCGGCCGAGGGCGCCCTGGGGATCGTCGGGGCGCTCGGCCCGAAGGCGCCCCGGTTCATCGGCTGGGGGCTGGCGGTCGCCGAGGCGCTGCTGGACGGCCCGCGCGAGGTCGCGGTGGCCGGGCCGGTCGGCGGGGAGCTGCACCGGACGGCGCTGCTGGGGCGGGCGCCCGGCGCGGTCGTCGCGGCGGGCGAGGGGCCGGACGCGGGCACCGAGTTCCCGCTGCTGGTGGACCGGCCGCCGGTGGGCGGCGAGCCGGCCGCGTACGTCTGCCGGCACTTCGTGTGCGACGCGCCGACGACGGACACGGGGGAGCTGGCGGCGAAGCTGGGCGGCTGACCCGGGGAAACGGGCCCGGTCGTGGTGGCCGGGCCCGTTCACTCACCACCTGTCGGTGTGCTCACTGCTGGTAGGCCACCAGGGAGATGCCGATGTAGTGCGCGATGAACGCCGCCAGGGTCAGTGAGTGGAAGACCTCGTGGAAGCCGAACCAGCGCGGCGACGGGTCGGGACGCTTGAGGCCGTAGATGACGCCTCCCGCGCTGTAGAGCAGCCCGCCGACGACGACGAGGACCAGCACCGCGATGCCGCCGGTGCGCATGAAGTCCGGCAGGAAGAACACCGCCGCCCAGCCCATGGCGATGTAGCACGGGGTGTAGAGCCAGCGCGGGGCGCCGACCCAGAAGACGCGGAAGGCGATACCGGCCGCCGCGGCACCCCAGATCGCCCACAGGAGTGGACGGCTCGTGGACTCGGGCAGCAGCAGAAGGGCCAGCGGCGTGTAGGTGCCCGCGATGATCAGGAAGATGTTCGCGTGGTCCAGCCTGCGCAGCACCGCCTCGCCGCGCGGGCCCCACGTACCGCGGTGGTACACCGCGCTCACACCGAACAGCAGACAGGCGCTGAGGATGTAGACGGCGCAGGCGACCCGGGCGCGCGTGCTGTCGGCCAGGGCTATCAGGGTGATGCCGGCGATGACCACCGCGGGGAACATTCCGGCGTGCAGCCAGCCACGCATCCGTGGTTTGACCGGGACGGGGTCGGTGAGTTCGACGGGTCCGGACGCGGCGGCGGCAGAAGTCATGTCCGCATGCTACCTACGCTTCCGTAGGTAACCGATCCGAGTGGCGATGCTCACGTGTGCGGTCCTCTGGACATATGGGCGCGATGGTCGGATGATCAAATGAGTGCGGTCGGCACCGGATGAGCGCCAGGGGATTTCGAAGGGGTCAGCATCCGGGTCGCAGCCCCCACGGGGCCTGACAACACACCCTCTCTCCAAGGAGCGATCGTGGCGCGAGACATCGCGGCTCCCCTCACTGTTCCCACTCGGCACCAGGAGCTCGTCTCCTGGGTGGACGAGATCGCCGCCCTCACCCAGCCGGACCGGGTGGTCTGGTGCGACGGCTCCGAGGCCGAGTACGAGCGCCTGTGCGAGGAGCTCGTCGCCAAGGGCACCTTCACGAAACTCGACCCGGTCAAGCGCCCGAACTCGTACTACGCCGCGTCCGACCCGAGCGATGTCGCGCGCGTCGAGACCCGGACGTTCATCTGCTCCGGGAAGGAGGAGGACGCCGGTCCGACGAACCACTGGAAGGACCCCGCCGAGATGCGGGAGGTCTTCGTGGGGGAGCGGGGTGTCTTCCGCGGCTCCATGCGCGGCCGCACGATGTACGTCGTCCCCTTCTGCATGGGCCCCGTCGGCTCACCGCTCTCCGCGATCGGCGTCGAGATCACCGACTCCGCGTACGTCGCCGTCTCGATGCGCACGATGACGCGCATGGGCAAGGAGGTCCTGGACGAGCTCGGCACCGACGGCTTCTTCGTCAAGGCCGTCCACACCCTCGGCGCGCCCCTGGCCGAAGGTGAGCAGGACGTCCCCTGGCCGTGCAACTCCACCAAGTACATCTCGCACTTCCCCGAGGACCGCGAGATCTGGTCCTACGGCTCCGGATACGGCGGCAACGCCCTGCTCGGCAAGAAGTGCTACGCGCTGCGCATCGCCTCCGTCATGGCCCGCGACGAGGGCTGGCTCGCCGAGCACATGCTGATCCTGAAGCTCACGCCGCCGCGCGGGGAGGCGGAGGCCCCCACCTACATCGCCGCCGCGTTCCCCAGCGCCTGCGGCAAGACCAACCTCGCCATGCTGGAGCCCACGATCCCCGGCTGGACCGTCGAGACCATCGGTGACGACATCGCCTGGATGCGGTTCGGCGAGGACGGCCGGCTGTACGCGATCAACCCCGAGGCCGGCTTCTTCGGCGTCGCGCCCGGCACCGGCGAGCACACCAACGCCAACGCCATGAAGACCATGTGGGGCAACTCCGTCTTCACCAACGTCGCGCTCACCGACGACGGCGACGTGTGGTGGGAGGGCATGACCGAGGAGCCCCCCGCGCACCTCACGGACTGGAAGGGCAACGACTGGACCCCCGAGTCCGGCACGCCCGCCGCCCACCCCAACGCCCGCTTCACCGTCCCGGCCGGCCAGTGCCCGATCATCGCGCCCGAGTGGGAGGACCCGAAGGGCGTGCCGATCTCGGCCATCCTCTTCGGCGGCCGCCGCGCCTCCGCGGTCCCGCTGGTCACCGAGTCGTTCACCTGGCAGCACGGCGTCTTCCTCGGGGCCAACGTGGCCTCCGAGAAGACCGCCGCCGCCGAGGGCAAGGTCGGCGAGCTGCGCCGCGACCCGTTCGCCATGCTGCCGTTCTGCGGCTACAACATGGGCGACTACATGAAGCACTGGGTCACGGTGGGCAACGACAAGCCCGACGCGTCCAAGCTGCCGAAGATCTACTACGTGAACTGGTTCCGCAAGAACGACGCGGGCAGGTTCGTGTGGCCCGGCTTCGGTGAGAACAGCCGCGTCCTCAAGTGGATCGTCGAGCGGCTGGAGGGCCGGGCCGAGGGTGTCGAGACCCCGATCGGCATCCTGCCGGCCAAGGGCTCCCTGGACACCGAGGGGCTGGATCTCTCCGAGTCCGACCTCGACTTCCTGCTCGACGTCGACAAGGAGATCTGGCGCGAGGAGGCCTCGCTGATCCCCGAGCACCTCAACACCTTCGGTGACCACACACCGAAGGAACTGTGGGACGAGTACCACGCGCTGGTCCGGCGTCTGGGCTGACCCGTTCTCGATCCCCGCGGCCGGGTCCCTCGGCATCTGTCCTGACCTGTGGAGTCGGCGGCCCGCCGCGGCACGGCACCCGGAGCCCCCTCACGGCTCCGGGTGCCGCCCCGTTCCGGGGGCGCGGGACTCCACGGCCATCGACGGGAACGCCGGGACGGGCAGCTCGGCCACGTCGTCCGCGTGGGCCGCCGGCGCCGCGAGCACGGTCGGGCGCGGGCGATCCGGCAGGTGTGTGGCACCCGGTCCACGCGTCTTCGCGACCCGTGGACCGGGGCCGTCAGGGGGCGCCGACCAGCGCGGTCCGCGCGGTGGCGTCCGACAGGGCCGCGGCGTGCGCGTCCATGGCCTCGGCCGCGAGGATCGCCACGGCGGTGTCGGCGCGGGACGCGGCCACCACGAGGGCCCGGCCCGCGAGGGCGTGGGCGCGGCGGCGCAGCGCGGCCGGGGACGCCTCGCTCCGTCCGGCGTGCCGGGCGGGCGGCGCGGTGCGGAGCCGGGCGATCTGCCCGGCGATGCGGTCACCGTCCGAGGCCAGCCCCAGCTCGTCGGTGACGGCGAGGAGGGCGGCGAGGTGCCCGGCGAGCTGGATGTCCAGCTCCTCCTCGCGGGTGCGGTGCGGGAAGTCGGCGTCGCCGGCCGGTGTGTGGACCGATTTCGTGCGGATCGGCTCGTACATGGGTGGCCTCCTGGTGTCGCAGTAAGACCATCTTATCTTGGATTCAGTCTAAAGTTGTGCGGGGTCCGGGAGCCCTTGGCGCGCCCGGGCCGGCTGCGCCCGCTCAGGGCTGGCTGTAGCCGTCCAGGAAGTTCCCGATGCGCGTCACCGCGTCGGTCAGATCCTTGGCGGGCGGCAGCGTGACCACCCGGAAGTGATCGGGCTCCGGCCAGTTGAAGCCCGTGCCGTGCACCACCATGATCTTCTCGGCCCGCAGCAGGTCGAGGACCATCTGCCGGTCGTCCTTGATCTTGAAGACCTTGGGGTCCAGCCGTGGGAAGAGATACAGCGCCCCCTTCGGCTTCACGCAGGTCACCCCGGGGATCTGCGTCAGCAGGTCGTACGCCACGTCCCGCTGCTCCAGGATCCGGCCGCCCGGCAGCACCAGATCGTTGATCGACTGCCGCCCGCCGAGCGCGGTGGCCACCGCGTGCTGCGCGGGCATGTTGGCGCACAGACGCATGTTGGCCAGGATCGTCAGGCCCTCGATGTACGAGGAGGCGTGCGCCTTCGGGCCGCAGACCGCCATCCAGCCGGAGCGGTATCCCGCGATCCGGTAGTTCTTGGAGAGCCCGTTGAAGGTGAGCACCATCAGATCCGGGGCGACGGCGGCGGTGGGCGTGTGCGTCGCGCCGTCGTAGAGGATCCGGTCGTAGATCTCGTCGGAGCAGACGACCAGGTTGTGGCGCCGGGCGATCTCCGTCAGCCCGCGCAGCATCTCGTCGTCGTAGACCGCGCCGGTCGGGTTGTTCGGGTTGATGATCACCATCGCCTTGGTGCGGTCGGTGATCTTCCGCTCGATGTCGGCGAGGTCGGGCATCCAGTCGGCCTGCTCGTCGCACCGGTAGTGCACGGCCGTACCGCCGGCCAGCGAGACCGAGGCCGTCCACAGCGGATAGTCAGGAGCCGGGACGAGCACCTCGTCACCGTCGTCGAGCAGCGCCTGCATCGACATCTGGATCAGCTCGGACACGCCGTTGCCCAGGTAGACGTCCTCGACGTCGAGGTCGACGCCCTTGGTCTGGTAGTGCTGCATCACCGCCCGGCGCGCGGACAGCAGGCCCTTCGCGTCGCCGTAGCCGTGCGCGCCCGAGAGGTTGCGCAGGATGTCCTCGAGGATCTCCGGCGGGCACTCGAACCCGAACGCCGCGGGGTTGCCCGTGTTGAGCTTGAGGATGCGGTGACCTGCGGCTTCGAGCCGCATCGCTTCCTCCAGCACGGGGCCGCGGATTTCGTAACAGACGCCGGAGAGCTTCGTGGACTGGATGACCTGCATGTCTGCGAGCTTACGACCGTGTTTCGAGCGGTGCTCCCGGATTCCGGCCCGGTTACTCCCTGTGGGGGTGTGCGCCGGGGCGCCGGGTCTTCCATCGGCATGCCGCCCCGGCCGCCGGACCGTGGGAACGGCCGGTCGGGGCCGCGTCACGGCTTGGAATGCGGGCGTGCGGCCCGGGGCCGGGTGAGATGCGCCACGCGGGGCCGGCGGCCCCCGGGCGCACCCCGTGCCCCCTCCGGCCTCAGCCGGGCAGAACGGTCCCCTCGGGCAGCCGTACGCCGAAGTCCTCGGCCAGCACCCGCAGCACCTCGGCGGGGCCGCTCAGCTCCCGCTCCTGGACCGTGCCGTCGTCGGCGGTCTCCACCAGCGTCCGCCCGGACAGGGCCCGGTGCAGGCCCGGCAGGGTGCGCTGGGCGTACAGCGCCTGCCGGAACGGCGAGCGGGGGTTCGTCGCGATGTGCCAGTTGATGACGTCGTAGTCCGGGGCCTCGAACGGCTCCAGGGTGAATTCGTACTGCGGCTCCCAGTAGCCGCCCTTGTCCGTCTGCAGCTCCCACATCTCCAGCGGCCCGTCGTGCGGGGCGTGCACCAGCCGGTGGCGGCGCGGGGTGTCGAGCAGTTCGGTGTCCACCACGAGCGGGATCGGCTCCAGCAGTGCCCCGTGCGCGCCGAAGCCGACGTCCGCCAGCCAGGAGACGGGCTCCCCCTCCCCGGCACCCGCTGCGGCACCCTCGACGTGTACCTGCATGAGCATGTGCGTACGGGGCCGGATGTCACCGGGGGCGGCTCCCAGGACCACCCGCGCGGTCAGCAGCGTCACCCGGAAGCCCAGCTGGGTCAGGGCGGCCGCGAGGAGGGTGTTGTGCTCGTAGCAGTACCCGCCGCGCTCACCACGGACGAGCTTTCTCTCCAGGTCCGGGAGCGCGAGGGACGGGGCGCTGCCGAGGAGGGGCTCCAGATTCTCGAACGGAATACCCAGCATGTGGGCGCGGTGCACGGACCGCAGCACCTCCACGGTGGGGCGGCGGTCCGTGCTCCCCGCCCATCCGATGCGGGCGAAGTAGGCGTCGAGATCGAGTGTCATACACCGACACTACGCAGACACCTCGGAGGTTTCTCAAGTCCGGTGACGGCACAGGAGATACGGGGAACGCGGCCCTCGTGTGTCATGCGGCCGGCCCGCGTGTCACGCGGCGAGCGCCGCCCCCCGCTCCGCCGACACGACCGAGCCGCCCTGGACGACGCCCACCACATGGGCGGGGTCCGCCAGGAAGCCGATGTCCGTCAGCGGGTCGCCCCGCAGCACCACCAGGTCGGCGCGCGCGCCCGGCTCCAGGGTTCCGATCTCGCCCCGCATGCCGAGGAGTTCGGCGGCGGTGGAGGTGGCCGCGCGGATCACGTCGATCGGCTGCTGCACCTCGGCGCGGATACGGAACTCCTCGTTCTGGTGGCGGTGCATCCCGCCCAGGAGGTCGCTCCCGTACACGGTCCTGACTCCTCCCCGTACGGCCCTCTCCAGCGCCGCGAGGCCCTGTCCCAGCACCTCGTCCACCTTGCGGTGGCTGTCGGCGGGCAGCCCGAATTCGGGCCCCTCCTTCTTCAGCGCCCAGTAGGTCACCAGCGTCGGCACGAGGAACGCGTCGTACTCGGCGAACAGCCGTACGCTCTCGTCGTCCAGCAGGTTCCCGTGCTCGATCGAGCGGATACCGGCCCGCAGGGCCCGGTTGACCGCCCGCGCGGTGTAGGCGTGCGCGGCGACGTAACGGTTCGCGGCCTCGGCCTCCTCGACCACGGCGCGCAGCTCGTCCATGGAGTACTGGGTGGAGTCGATGCGGTCGGTGGGCGAGGCCACGCCCCCGGAGGCCATCACCTTGAGGTGGTGGGCGCCCTTGCGGAGCTCGTCGCGCGCCGCCGCCCGCACCGCGTCCACGCCGTCGGCCACCCTGCCGAGCCCCGCGCAGCAGGGGTGGTCGTCGCTGACCCGCGTGCCGCGGCCACGGCTGTCCCCGTGCCCGCCGGTCTGGCTGAGGGCGCGGCCGCAGAACATCAGCCGGGGCCCGCGCAGCAGCCCTTCCTCCTGGGCGTCGCACAGGCCGTAGTCGGCGCCGGAGGCGTCCCGCACGGTGGTGAATCCGCGGTCGAGCATCCCGCTCATGATCCGGGCGCTGTGGGCGGCGACGTAGCTGGGCGAGGAGGACGGCAGCGCGCCCAGATCGGCCGTGGAGGCCGTCACGTGGACATGGGCGTCTATCAGGCCCGGCAGGACGTGGGCGCCGGCCAGGTCGACGGTCCTGACGTCGTCGGGGGCGCTCAGCGCGGTGCCGGTCTCGACGATGCGCCCCTCGGCGCACCGAAGGTCGGCCTCCTGGTAGTCGCCGGTGGCCACGTCGAGCAGTCGGGCGTTGCGCAGCAGCAGGGACAAGGGGGGTCTCCTCGGTGAATCAGGTGGACGGGGGTGCGGGCGCGGGCACCGGCGTCAGTGGCCGGTGCTGTCCGCCCGCGCGGTGAAGGCGCGCAGGTCCGGCACCGCCCGGGACGCGAGGGCGCTCAGGGCCCGGACGGAGCCCTCGTCGTAACTGCC
Source organism: Streptomyces sp. NPDC005794 (assembly GCF_042871445.1). Lineage (NCBI taxonomy): Bacteria > Bacillati > Actinomycetota > Actinomycetes > Kitasatosporales > Streptomycetaceae > Streptomyces > Streptomyces sp. NPDC005794. The sequence goes on along the minus strand of NZ_JBIAIN010000007.1, from coordinate 186,639 downwards.
TTCGGTGTCCAGGACGTTGAGCATGCCCAGCGTGCGGCCGTCGTCCACGACGGGGACGTTGACCACCGCGCCGCAGCCGAGGTCGTCGATGGTCCGGTGGTCGGCGAAGACCTCGCGTACGGCGGCGCGGTCGGCTCCCAGGTAGGGCAGCTGCCGCGTGACGCACTGCTCCAGCCAGCCGCCGGACACCTCGACGGACTTCTCACCGCCGACCGGGTACGGGCCGGGGTGGCTGCTGTGGACGCGGTGCAGGACGCGGCGCTCGGGCAGCCAGGCGAGGACGGTGAAGAGGCGGACGCCCACCGTCGTGCGGATCTCCTGCTCCAGCGCGGGGAGCAGGCCGGTCGTGGACGTGTCGCTCATCGGGAGGTCACCTCGGTCGTGGTGGATGCGGAAGGGGGGCCGGACCGCGCCGGTGCGGGTTCGGTGAGCTCCTCCAGGGAGCGTCCGGCCGTGCGCACGCCGAACAGCACCGTGCAGATCACTCCGACCGCGAGCACGGCCGTGGTCAGACCGAACACACCGGCGAAGCCGAAGCTGGCGGAGGACACCCCGATGATCACCGGGGCGAGGATGGAGCCGACGCGGCCGAAGGCGCTGGACAGGCCCGTCCCGCTGGCCCTGATCCAGGTCGGGAAGACCTCGGGGGTGTAGGAGTAGACGCCCGCGTAGGTGCCGTTGAGGAAGAAGGAGAGCACCGCCCCCGCCAGGGTGATCGACACGGGGGTCGTGGTCTGGCTGAGCCAGAAGGCGCTGAGGGCCGAGCCGGTGAGATAGAGGGCGATCACGTTCTTGCGGTCGAGCCGCTCCGACAGCCAGGCCGCCGAGAAGTACCCGGGGATCTGCGCCAGATAGATGATGATCGAGAACTCGAAGCTCTTGGTGACGGTGATGCCGCGCTGGATCAGCAGGGTCGGGATCCAGGAGAAGAAGCCGTAGTACGAGAACGTGATCACGAACCAGATCAGCCAGGTGATCGCGGTGCGGCGGGCCATCCGGCCGGTCCAGAGGTACTTCAGCGCGGCGAACAGGCCGAGCGCCGGCCGGGACGGCGCGATCGCGGCCGCCGCCGTCGCGGGGTCCTGCGCCGGGACGGGAGGCAGCGGCTCACCGATGGCCTTCTCGACCTTGCGTTCGAGGTCGGAGACGACCCGTTCAGCAGCCGCGAGGTCTCCCCGGGCGATCAGATAGCGCGGTGATTCGGGCAGGGAACGCCGCCACCAGAGCAGCATCACCACGGGCAGGGCGGTGATCACCTGGGCGACCCGCCAGCCCTCGGGGACGGTCGGGACGACGAAGCGGCCGATGAGCGCGGCGGCGACGAAACCGAAGGAGAAGAACCCGGCGAGCGCCCCGACGAACCAGCCCCGGCGCGCGGCCGGCACGAACTCCGAGAGGAACGGGGCGATGATGGCGCTCTCCGCACCGGCCCCCGCCCCGGCCAGGATCCGGGCGCCGAGGAAGAGTTCGTAGGTGGGCGCGAAGGCGGCCACCAGGGAGAAGAAGGCGTAGAAGGCGAGCGCCCACATCATCACCTTGCGGCGGCCGATGCGGTCCCCCAGCAGTCCGGCGGCCACGGCCCCGAAGAGGAAGCCGAACGGCGAGGCGGAGCCGATGAGCCCGAGCGCGCCGTTGCTGAGGTCCCAGGCCTCCTGCGCGCTGGGCATCAGGAAGGCGACGACGGCCGAGTCCATCCCGTCGAACGTGTAGCCGAGGCCACCGATCAGGAGCAAGGCGTAATGGGGTTTGCTCAACGGCAACCGGTCGAGTCGGGCCAACAGCGTCATGCCGCACCTCCAAGTCTTCGAGTTGGAGGCAACGTAGTATGCAGAATCAAAAACCTGCAATGGTTGTTGCAGATTTTTCTGATCGTTACACCGGTAGCCTGGGCCGGAAACACGTCGGAGACCCGCCTCGCGGGGGCCGTGGCAACAGAGGGAGACCCCAGTGGCGGCAGCAGGACCCGACGCCGACATGGATGCCGAAGGCAACCACGGCCCCGAAGGTGAGCGGCTCGCCCACGACGCCGGTGACAGCTTCGAGGAGTGGCTGCGCGGCCGGCTCCCCGCCCGCGGCCTGCGCAGCAAGGGCACCGCCGTTCTGGACGTCCTCCTCACCCAGCCGCGACGCGCCTCGTTCGCCTCGACCGCCGAGCTGGCGTCCCTGGCCGGGGTGAACATCGCCACCGTCACGCGCACCGCCCAGGCTCTCGGCTTCGCCGGCTGGCCCGCACTTCAGCAGGGGCTGAGGGCACGCTACCTGTCCGCCCTCAGCGCCCCCGACGTCGCCGCCGAGCACCATGCGACGGACGGCGTGGCGGACGCGTCGCTGCGCCGCGACCTCGACAGTGTCGCCCTGCTCACCCGGCGCCTCGACGGCGGCGCCATACGCCGGGTCGCCGAAGCGGTGGCGGCCGCCCGGCACACGGTCGTGGTCGCCGACGGCAGTTACGCGGCGACCGGGATCGCCTTCGCGCACAACGCCCGGCTGGCCGGCTACCGCGTCACCGCGATCACCGGGGGTGACGCCCAACTCGCCAACGTCATCTCCGACATGACGGACGAGGACGCGCTCGTCGCCATCAGTTTCTGGCGGCTCTACGCGAGCACGGTCCTGGCGGCCGGGGAGGCGCACCACCGGGGCGCCAAGGTCTTCGCCCTCACGGACGCGGCGAGCCCGGCGCTCACCGAGGCGGCGGACGAGGTCGTTCTCGTGCCGGCCGAAGGCGTGTCCTTCTTCCCCTCGCTCACGGCCGGCACCGCGGTGGTGCAGGCCGTCGTCGCGGAGCTCGCCGCCATCGATCCCGAGCGGACCCGCCGTGCCATCGAGGCCGCCGAGGCCCAGTGGGACCGCTTCGGTCTGCTGCACCGCCGCCCCCGGCCGCGCAACGGGGCCCCGGAGCGTTAGGCGCGCGCCGGCCGGGCGGTCGGCGGCGTCTCGGCTTGATTTCGCCCCTTGTGGGGCCTCTCTTCGTACGCAAGCATGCACATGTCAAAAACCGGAGGAACTCCGGTCGCAGACGTATACGGAGGGGACCCCCCACATGAAGAAGCCTCTCATCGGCGCCCTTTTCGCCGCCCTGTTCCTCGGCGCGGGCATCGCGCCCGCGACCGCGGCCACCGGCCAGGACACCGCCGAGGTCCGGGTGAAGGCGGTCGGCCTCGCCGGGACGGTCGCGCTCAGCAACTGTTCCGGCTCCGTCGTCAGGGCGCCGTCCTCGCTGCCCGGCGACCCGGCCCTCGTGCTGTCCAACGGGCACTGCCTGGAAGCGGGTTTCCCCGATCCGGGTGAGGTCGTGCTCGACCGGGCCTCGACCCGGAGCTTCACCCTGCTGAACGCCGCGGGCAGCGGTGTCGGCACCCTGCGCGCCGAGAAGGTCGCGTACGGGACCATGACGGACACGGACGTCTCGCTCTACCAGCTCACCAGCACGTACGCCCAGATCGAGGGCGGCTACGGCATCGAGGCGCTGGAACTCGACGCCGGACGCCCGGCGCAGGGCACCGCGATCACGGTCGCCTCGGGCTACTGGAAGCGCACCTACAGCTGTGACATCGACGGGTTCGCCTACCGGCTGAAGGAAGGCGCCTGGACGTGGAAGGACTCGGTCCGTTACACCTCCGCGTGCCGGACCGTCGGCGGCACGTCCGGGTCCCCCGTGATCGACGACGCGACCGGCAAGGTGGTCGCCGTCAACAACACCGGTAACGAGGACGGGCAGCGGTGCACGGACAACAACCCGTGCGAGGTCGACGAGAACGGCACCGTCACCGTCCGCGCGGGCATCAACTACGCCCAGCAGACCTACGGCATCGTGCCGTGCATCGGCAGCGGCAACCGGATCGACCTCGACCGGGCCGGCTGCGCGCTGCCCAAACCGTGACCCGGGACGCCGCCCCCGAGCCCTGCAGGATCCTGCCCGGCGGTCGGCAGGATCCTGCCTCGCGCAGCCGCCCCTCGCCCGTGTCCCGGCTGAGTGTCAGGCCCCGCAGCCGTGGCGATTCCCCTGCGCCGAGGGCCGTGACCGGAACCATGACGGCCCCGCCGGTCTGTGCCGTCGAGGTCTCCTCCGGTCTGCGGGCCGCCGCCGCACGGGCGTCTTCCGGTGCGGCCCCGGCAGGATCCGGCCGTCCTCAGCCCCCGGCGGCGCGGCCCGTGCCCCGTACCGCCCGGCCCGCCAGGACGGAGGTCCGCGTGCCGTCCTCGATGACGAAGCGGCCGTCGATCAGGACGTGCGGGACGCCCACCGGGAGGGTGCGTGGCTCGTCGAAGGTCGAGCCGGCCGCCACGGTGGCCGGGTCGAAGAGGACCAGGTCGGCGCGGTAGCCCTCGCGGACGTATCCACGGTCGGGCAGGCGCAGACGGGCGGCCGGACGGGAGGTGAGGTGGGCGACGCACTCCTCCAGCGAGAGGATGCCCAGCTCCCGGACGTACCGGCCGAGGTACTGGGGGAACGTGCCGTACGCGCGGGGGTGGGGCTTGTCGCCCTGGAGGATGCCGTCGCTGCCGCCGGTGTGCACCCGGTGGCGCATGATCTGCCGCACGTTCTCCTCGTGGCCGACGTGCTGGAGGATCGTGGTGCCCAGCCGGTCCTCGGTGAGCAGCCGACGGGCCGTCACCCAGGGCTCCTCGCCGCGCAGCCGGGCGGACTCGGCCACCGTACGGCCGACGTAGCCGGACAGGTCCGGGGAGCCGACGCCGGAGATCTCGATGGTGCCCCACTCGATCGGGACGCCGTGGCAGCCGTCGGAGCCCAGGACCTCCAGGTGGTGGCGGATCCGCTCCGACGTCGCCTCGTCCGCGAGCCGGGTCAGGATCGACTCGGGTCCGCCCTCGCTCGACCAGCTGGGCAGCATCGCGACGAGGGTCGTGCAGCCGGGGGTGTACGGATAGGTGTCGAGCGAGATGTCCGCGCCGGCCGCGAGGGCGTCGTCCAGGAGGGCGAGGAGGTCGGGGGCCTTGCCCTTGTTCACGCCGAAGTTCATGGTGGCGTGCGCGAGATGGAGGGCGCAGCCGGCGTCGCGGGTGAGCTGGACCATCTCCTCGTAGGCGTCGAGTGCCCCCGCGCCGTACGAGCGGTGATGCGGGCAGTAGTAGCCGTCGTGCGCCGCCACCACCCGGCACAGTTCGGTGAGTTCGGCGTCCTTCGCGTACATCCCGGGGGTGTACGTCAGGCCGGAGGACATCCCGACGGCGCCCTCGGCCATGCCCTGGGCGACGAGCTCCTTCATGCGGTCCAGCTCGGTGTCGGTGGCGGGGCGGTCGTCCCAGCCGACGGCGAGCATCCGGACCGTGCCCTGCGGGATGAGGTAGGCGGCGTTGACGGCGATGCCCTGGCCGCCGAAGTTGCGGTCGAGGCGGTCCAGGTAGCCGCCGACGGTGCGCCAGTCGAAGTCGATGTCGCTGCCGTCGCCGTTCCAGCCGGCGATGGACCGGCGGACCTCGGCGAGGGTGCGGTCGTCGGCGGGGGCGTACGACAGGCCGTCCTGGCCGAGGACTTCCAGGGTGACGCCCTGGGCGGCCTTCGCGCTGTGGTCGGGATCGCGCAGCAGCGCGAGGTCGCTGTGCGCGTGCATGTCGATGAAGCCCGGTGAGAGCGCGAGGCCGTCGGCGTCCAGGGTGCGGGCGGCGTCGGGGCGGGGGCCGTCGCCCTCCGTGCGGATCTCGGTGATCCGGCCGTCCGTGATGCCTACGTCGGCGCGGTAGGAGGGGGCGCCGGTGCCGTCGACGACGGATGCGTTGCGAATGACCAGGTCCATGTGTGGCTCGCCTTTCAGGGGCGGGGAACGGAGCCCGTAGGGATCAGAAGAAGGTGCGGAGGTAGTCGGTGACGGTGCCGTCCGCCTCCACGAGCGGGATCAGCTGCCACTTGTCGAAGGAGGTGCAGGGGTGCGAGAGCCCCATGCCGATCCAGTCGCCGACCTCCAGCTCGGCGCCCGCTTCCGTACGTACCCAGCCGTGCTGGTCGGACAGCCCGCTGACGGTGATGCCGGTGGCCGGACGCACCGAGCCGTCGCGCGCGGAGCGGACGACCTGCGCCTCGGGGAGGTCCAGGTCGTAGGCGGCGTCGCGCTTCCCGGCGTTGACGAAGGCCTGCTCGGGGGTGGGGCGGGAGACGACCTGGGCCCAGAGACGGAAGGCCGGCTGCAGCGCGCCCTCCTCGGGGATCCGGTTGAAGGGGGTGAGGTGGCGGTAGTGGCCGTCGTCGTGGCTGACGTACGCGCCGGAGCGCAGCAGCTTGAGGACCGGCCGGCTCAGCGCGGGGATCTCGGCGAAGACATCGGCGACCGCGTCGAACCACGCGCTGCCGCCCGCGCTGACCAGGATCTCCTCGTCGTCGGCCAGCGCCGTGAAGCGGCCGGCCGCGTCGAGGTCCGTGGCCAGCGCGACGAGCCGGCGCAGCCACTCCCGGACCCGCGCGGGGGAGGCGTCCGGCACCTCGCCCTCGTAACCGGCGACGCCCACCAGACGCAGGGTGGACGCGGCGGCCACGGCGTCGGCGACCGCCGCGCAGTCGGCCTCGGTGCGGGCGCCGGTGCGGGCGCCCGCACCGGCGCCCAGCTCCACCACGACGTCGACGGGGCGCACGGCACCCGCCGCCCGCAGGGCCTCGTCCATCAGCTCGACGCCGCGCACGGAGTCCACGTAACAGGCGAACGTGAAGTCCGGGTCGGCGTCCAGCTCGCCGGCCAGCCAGCGCAGCGCCACCGCGTCGACCAGCTCGTTGGCCAGGAAGATCCGCCGGATGCCGTAGGCGCGGTACACCCGGGCCTGGTGGGGGACGGCCGCGGTGATGCCCCAGGCGCCGTACTCCAGCTGACGGGCGAAGAGCTGCGGGGACATCGACGTCTTGCCGTGCGGTGCGAACGCCAGGCCGTGCCGCTCCGCGTACGTCTCCAGCAGAGCGAGGTTCACCTCGACCGACTCGGCGGACAGGGCCAGCACCGGGGTGGTGAAGCCGCCCGTGAAGAGGTTGCGGCGCTCGGCCGCCAGCGCGCCCACGGTCAGCCCCTCCGCGTCGGGTGGTAGCGCCTTGAAGCGGTGGTCGACCCGCTCGCCGGCGAGTGCCGTCACGGACTGTTCGGGGGACTGCTCGGCGGCCAAGGGGGTCTCCTCGGAGTACGTAGTCGTTGCATTCTCTGCAACAGGCGTTGCGTATATCGCTCAAGGCTGTCTAACATCCGAGCCGATGCCGGGTCAATGGTGAGCACCGGCGCCCACGGCCGACCATGAGGAGCCCAGAGTGTCCGGATCCGCAGCCAGGACAGCCACCGCGGACGTCGTCTGCCTCGGCGAGTCCATGGTGACGTTCCTGCCCTCGCAGCCGGGCCGCCTCGCCGACGTCCCCTCCTTCGGCCGCGGCATCGGCGGCGCCGAGTCCAACGTCGCCTGCGCGCTCGCCGCCGCGGGCCACCGTGCGAAATGGGTCGGGCGGGTCGGCGCCGACGGCTTCGGCGACCACCTCGTCGACGCGATCGCGGCGTACGGGGTCGACACCTCCGCCGTACGCCGCGACCCGGCCCGCCCCACCGGCATCTACTTCCGCACGGCGGCGGACCGGGCCACCGACACCCACGAGGTGGCGTACTACCGGGCCGGATCCGCGGCATCCGCGATGTCTCCGCGCAACGTCCCGTACGAGGACCTCCTCGCCTCCCGTGTCCTGCACCTCTCCGGCATCACCGCCGCGCTCTCCGCCGACTGCCTGGCACTCCTCCACGACCTCACCGCCCCCCGCGACGGCCGCCCGCTGATCTCCTTCGACGTCAACCACCGCCCCGGCCTGTGGCGCGACGCCGAGGCCGGCCCGGAGGTCCTGCTCGCCCTCGCCCGTCGCTGCGACCTCGTCTTCGTCGGCGAGGACGAGGCGGAGGAGGCCTGGGGCGTCCACGGCGCCGAAGCGATCCGCGCGGCCCTGCCGGAGCCGGACGTCCTGGTCGTCAAGCGGGGCGCGGAAGGCGTCACGGTCTTCTCGCGCACCGGTGGCGCGGCGGAGGACACCGTCACCACCGTCCCCTCCCTCCACGTCGATGTCGTCGCCGCCGTCGGAGCGGGTGACGCCTTCGCCGCCGGCTTCCTCTCCGCCACCCTGCGCGACCTGCCCGTACGCGACCGCGTCCGGCACGGCCACCTCATGGCCGCCGCCGTCCTCACCGTCCCCGGCGACCTCACCGGCCCCCCGTCCCGCGCCCACGCCGACCGGCTGGCCGCCCTGGACGACGACGCCTGGGGCACACTTCGTCTCGGCCCCGGCTGGACAGCCGCCACCGGGGCGAACGAGGAGGTACGCGTCACATGAGCCAGACCGTCGACCGCGCGCTGAGCATCCTGCCGCTGCTCGCCCGGGGCCCCGCCGACCTCGGCCAGGTCGCCGAACGGCTCGGTGTCCACAAGTCCACGGCGCTGCGCCTGCTCCGTACCCTCCACGAGCACGGGCTCGTCTACCGCCAGGACGACCAGCGCTACCGCCTCGGCGCCCGGCTCTTCGCGCTCGCGCAGGAAGCCGTCGAGAACCTCGACGTGCGCGAGATCGCCCACAGCCACCTCGTCGCGCTCAACGAGCAGTGCGGGCACACCGTCCACCTCGCGGTGTACGAGGAGAACGAGGTCCTCTACATCGACAAGGTCGAGAGCCGCTACCCCGTCCGGATGTACTCACGGATCGGCAAACCCGTCGCGATCACCGTCGCCGCGGTCGCCAAGCTGCTCCTCGCCGACCTCACCGAGCCCGAGCGGCGCGCGATCGCCGAACGGCTCGACTACCCCATGTACACGTCCCGTTCGACCCCGAACGCCGGCGCCTTCCTCAAGGAACTCGCCGGCGTACGCGAACAGGGCTGGGCCACCGACCTCGGCGGCCACGAGGAGTCCATCAACTGTGTCGGCGCACCCATCCGGGGCGCGGACGGCCGGGTCGTCGCCGCCATGTCGGTGTCCGCGCCGAACGTGGTCGTCACGGCCGAGGAACTCCTCACCCTGCTCCCGCTGGTGCGCCGCACCGCGGACACCATCAGCCGGGAGTACTCCGGCACCGCCCCCACCAAGAAAGCCTGAACCGTCATGACCGAGAAGACCGCTCTCACCCCCAGCACCCACACCGTGCCGCCCGCCAAGTTCTCGCACGGCGTGAGGAAGGGGAACATCCTCCAGGTCGCCGGTCAGGTCGGCTTCCTGCCCGCCGTGGAGGGCCAGGCCCCCACCCCGGCCGGCCCGACGCTGCGCGAGCAGACCCTGCAGACCTTCGCCAACGTCAAGGCGATCCTGGAGGAGGGCGGCGCGAGCTGGGACGACGTGATGATGACGCGCGTCTACCTCACGGACGTCGACCACTTCGCCGAGATGAACGCGATCTACAACGAGTACTTCGAGGAGCAGGGCCTCACGGCCCCCGCCTCCGCCCGTACGACGGTGTACGTCGGCCTGCCCGAGGGACTGCTCATCGAGATCGACGCCCTCGCGGTCCTCGGCTGATCCCTCAGCCTCTCGCACCCCCCACAGCAGGCACGGCGCCCCACCCCTTCCCTCGAGGGGCGCCGTGCCGCGCTTCCCCCTGCCCGAAGGGCCCCGTCACCAACGGAGTTGACCGCTCATGCTGCTCGCCGCCACCCCCGCCGTCGAGGCGCCACCCCACACCGGGGGGCTGCTCCTCCTGATCGGCGGGACCCCCGGTCTGCTGACCGTCGCCGTCCTCGGGATCGCGCTCCTGCTCTTCCTGATCATCAAGGTCAGGCTGCAGCCGTTCGTCGCACTGCTCGCCGTGTCCATAGCCGTCGGCCTGGGTGCCGGTCTCTCCGTCACCGAACTCTTCGGCACGGTCCAGAAGTCGGCCGCCGTCTCCGTCATCGAATCCGGCATGGGCGGCATCCTCGGACACGTCGCGATCATCATCGGCCTCGGCACGATGCTCGGCGCGATCCTGGAGGTGTCCGGCGGCGCGGAGGTGCTGAGCGCCCGCCTGCTGAATCTCTTCGGCGAGAAGCGCGCCCCGCTCGCCATGGGCCTCACCGGCCTCATCTTCGGTATCCCGGTCTTCTTCGACGTCGGCATCTTCGTCCTCGCGCCGATCGTGTACGCCGCGGCCAAACGTTCCGGCAAGTCGGTCGTCCTCTACGCGATGCCCCTGCTGGCCGGCCTCTCCATGACCCACGCGTTCCTGCCGCCGCACCCCGGACCGGTCGCCGCCGCGGGCCTGTTCAACGTCTCCCTCGGCTGGGTCATCCTGATGGGCGCCGTCGTCGGCATCCCGTCCGTCCTCGCCGCCTGGGGCTACGCCGCCTGGATCGGCAAGCGCGTCTTCGTCGACGTACCGCAGGACATGGTCGAGGCGGCAGCGGAGTCCAAGGCCGCGGTCGCCGCCGAACAGCGCGCCGCCGGCGTCACCCCGCACGAGCGGCCCGTCGCGCTCGGCACCGTACTCGCGATCATCGGCACCCCGCTCATCCTCATCCTGGCAGCGACGTTCTCCTCCATCGCGCTGGACCCGTCGACCCTGCGCTCCGTCGTCGAGTTCTTCGGCAACCCCTTCGTCGCGCTGACGATCGCCCTGCTCCTCGCCTACTACCTGCTGGGCATCCGGCGCGGCTGGTCCCGCAAGTCCCTCGAGTCGGTCTCCACGGCCTCGCTGAAGCCGGTCGGCAACATCCTGCTGGTCGTCGGCGCGGGCGGGATCTTCGGAGCCGTGCTGAAGGGCAGCGGCATCGCCGACGCGCTCGCCGACACCTTCAACGACGTCGGCCTGCCGGTCATCCTGCTCGCCTGGCTGATCTCCGTCGTCCTGCGGGTCGCGCAGGGCTCGGCGACGGTCGCGATCGTCACCACCGCCGGCATCGTCGTGCCGCTGGTCGAGGGCCAGGGCATGTCGCAGCCGCACCTGGCGCTGATCATCATGGCGATCTCGGCGGGCTCCATCTTCGCCTCGCACGTCAACGACGGCGGATTCTGGATGGTCTCGAAGTACTTCGGCATCTCCGAGCGCGACACCCTCAAGACCTGGACGGTCCTGGAGACGGTCCTCTCGGTGGCCGGCTTCGTGGTCGCCGCCGCGCTGAGCCTGGTGATCTAGACCGATCCAGACCGGCGCCTGCCCGATCAGGCCGGGTACGTCCGGCCTGGTCGGGACGCCTCACGCGGCGCGGAGCAAGGCAATATGACGCGCCCCCTTGTGCGATCCGGTGCGATGCGCTTCGTTGATCGACATGGCGGAGACAAGCAAGATCACAGGGGTGGCGGAGCCCGGCTCCCAGCCGCGTAAATCCAGTTGGCGTTACATCGGGCCCGGCATCGTCGTCGCGGCCACCGGCGTCGGAGCGGGCGACCTGGTCGCCACGCTCATCGCGGGCAGCAAATTCGGCTACACCCTCATGTGGGCCGCCGTGATCGGCTGCCTGGTCAAGATCTCCCTCGCGGAGGCCGTGGGCCGCTGGCACCTGGCGACGGGCCGCACCCTCTTCGACGGCTGGCGCACCCTCGGCGGGTGGACCACGGGCTACTTCGCCGTGTACGTCGTCATCTGGGGCTTCGTGTACGGCGCGACGGCCATGTCCTCCAGCGCCCTGCCCATCGTGGCGCTCTTCCCCGACGGGCCCGGCCTGAAGACCTGGGCGATCATCACCGGGCTGATCGGCCTGGTCTTCGTCTGGTTCAACCAGTACGCCGTCTTCGAGAAGGTCATGACGGTCCTCATCGGCGTCATGTTCGTCGTGGTGGTCTACGTCGCGATCCGGGTGTCGCCGGACATCGGCGCCTCCTTCGCGGGGCTGCTCCCCGTCCTCCCGGACGGCTCGCTGGTCTACACCCTCGGGCTGATCGGCGGGGTCGGCGGCACGATCACCATGGCGGCGTACGGGTACTGGGTCAACGCCAAGGGGTGGTCCGACAGCTCCTGGATGAAGGTGATGCGGATCGACAACCGGGTCGCCTACATCACGACCGGCATCTTCGTCGTCGCGATGCTCATCGTCGGCGCGGAGCTGCTGCACTCCTCGCAGATCGCGCTGACGAAGGGTGATCAGGGGCTGATCGACCTCGGCACGATCCTGGAGGAACGCTTCGGGACGGGCACGGCGAAGCTGTTCCTGGTCGGCTTCTTCGCGGCGTCGTTCTCCTCGCTCATCGGTGTGTGGCACGGCGTGAGCCTGATGTTCGCCGACTTCGTGGAGCGGATCCGGGCTGCTCGCGGTGCCACGGGCGAGGAGAAGGCGACCAGCGAGACGGTCGGCCGGCAGGAGCGGTCCGTGCCCTTCCGGGCGTATCTGCTCTGGCTGACCTTCCCGCCGATGACGCTGCTGTGGCTGGACGAACCCTTCGGTCTGGTCATCGGCTACGGCGTCCTGGGCGCGTTCTTCATGCCGTTCCTGGCTCTGACCCTGCTGTGGCTGCTCAACTCGTCCCGCACGCCGAGGGAATGGCGCAACGGCTGGCTGAGCAACGGGATGCTGGGCGCCGCGGGACTGCTGTTCATCGTGCTGTGCGTCAAGCAGGTGATCGACCTGCCCTGGTGATGGCGGCGTACGCGGCAGCGCCGCCGGGGGAGCGGCGGCGCTGCCGGAACTCCGGCCCCGATGGGGTGACGGGGCCTACGGGAGCCCGTGGACGTGCGGGCCCACCGCGTTCGACCAGGCGTTGCCGGCCGTGGCGTCCCAGTTCGTGGACCAGGTCATCGCGCCGCGCAGGTCCGGGTAGGTCCTGGAGGGCTTGAACGAGCCGCAGTTCGTGCCCTTGGCCAGGCAGTCCAGGGCCGCGTTCACGACGGACGGGGCGACGTAGCCGCTGCCCGCGCCGCGGGTGGAGGCGGGGACGCCGAGGCCGACCTGGGACGGGGCGAGGCCGCCCTCCAGCTGGATGCAGGCGAGCGCGGTGAGGAAGTCCACCGAGCCCTGCGAGTAGACCTTGCCGTCGCAGCCCAGCATCGAGCCGCTGTTGTAGTACTGCATGTTGACGACGGTCAGGATGTCCTTGATGTTGAGCGCCGTCTTGAAGTACTCACCGGAGGTCGACTGCATGTCGATCGTCTGCGGCGCCATCGTGATGACGAGCCCGGGGACCGCCTTCGACGACAGGGAACGCAGCGCCTTCGTCATGTAGGTGGAGTCGAGGCCGTTCTCGAGGTCGATGTCGACGCCGTTGAAGCCGTACTCCTGGATGAGCGCGTACACCGAGTCGGCGAAGGCGGTGGCGGAGGCGTCGCTGTTGACGGCGACTGCACCCTTCTCGCCGCCCACGGAGATGATGACGTTCTTGCCGGCGGCCTGCTTGGCCTTGATGTCGGCCTTGAACTGGTCGACGGTGTAGCCGTTCAGCCCCGCCGAGTCCAGGTTGAAGGTGACGGCTCCGGGCGTGGCCGTGGCGTCCGCGAAGGAGACGGCGATGATGTCGTAGTTCGCGGGGACGTCGCTGAGCTTCTGGACGGCGGCGCCGTTGTCGAAGTTCTGCCAGTACCCGGTCACCGCGTGCTTCGGCACCGAGGTCTCCGGGCCGGGGCCCGGGTCGGTGGCCTTCGCCGTACGGCCGCTGACGGTGGCGGACCTGACGGACTCCCCGGCGGCGTTGGTCGCGCTGACGGAGAACTGGTACGCGGTGTCCGCGGCCAGCCCGGTCACCGTCGCGGAGGTGCCGGTGGAGGTGGTCGCCTTCGCGCCGTCCCGGTAGACGGTGTAGCCGGTCGCGCCGGAGACCGCGTTCCAGGTGAGGGGGACGGAGGAGGCGGTCGCCGTACCGACGGCCAGCCCGGCGGGGGCCCCGGGGATCGCGGGCTCCGGATCCGTGCCACCGCCGCCGTCGGGCCCGGTGACCTGCACGTCGTCCGCGACGTAGGCGGCCTGGCCGTACCAGCCGTGGGTGTAGACGGTCACCGAGGTGGTGGAGGGGCCGGTGGTGAAGCCGGTCCTGAGCTGGGTCCAGCCGCTGGATCCGGGGGACCAGGTGGAGACGTCCGTCGTCCCGGTACCGCTCGCCCCGAGATAGGCGTAACCGCCCTGCACCCAGGAGCTGAGCGTGTAGGTGGAGCCGGGCTTCACGGCCACGGTCTGCGTGCACCTGGCGTTGTCCTGCCCGGCCGGGGTGGCCTTGAGCGCGGAGGTGCCGCCGTGCACGGGGGAGGAGACGGTGGTGCCACTGCCGCCGGAACAGGTCCAGTCGGCGAGCCCGGACTCGAATCCGGCGTTCCTGGCCACATTGACGTCGGCCGCCTGTGCGGTGCTGACGAGCCCGGTGACGCCCAGCGCCCCCGCCGCGACGACGGCGACCGCCCCGCCGAGGACAGTCCGGACCCGGCGCCTTCTGTGCCTGCTGGTGCCTGCGGAGCGTTCCACTTGCTGCCTCCGGTGGGGGAGTTGGGGGGTGCTGGCGGAAACGGTGGCCACCGTTGGCCGATAAGCTGGTCCAGACCAATCGAGTTGTCAAGACCTCTGGTGAGGCGGATGCGTACCGCGAGGCGAGCCCGGGGCGTGAGCCGGGCCGACCGTTCACCTTCGGGTGATCGCTCCCGGGCTCTCGAGCGAGCGCACCCGGACGGGTGACTCGGTCGCGATACTCCGGACGTGACCGAGTGGATATCCACGGGGGTCCGTAAATGCGGCCGATGCTCGTCCTGACGTGGGCAGTTGAATTCACGCGGATTTCAAACCAGGTCCGCCGAAGTAACTCTGTGCAGTCGTACAGGAGTTAACGACCAGTCCTTTCGTCCGATTTCGTACGGAGGCGATGTGCCCGTGTGTGCCCCATGTCTTCGTACTGGGTTCCGATATCTGTTCTCTGCCTGGTATGACGTGGCTAAAGTGCTGGGGAAGAAGCATGGAGCAGGAGCGATTGCGGCCGGAGTCACCCCAGACGACGGCCGGAGCCGAACGGGGAAGAGCGTGCCCACCGCAATAGCAGTGACCAGTGCTGATCTGGTGCTACCGCCGACCGATCAGCAGACGCCCACGGCGGCCCTGCTGCAGGCGCCCGAAGCCCAGCCGCTGGACCTTGCGATCGGTGACATGCACCTGCTTCTGGAGCAGCACGGTCATGTGATCGCGGTCTGTCCCACGGGTATCAGCCCCGCCCATGAACGCAGACTGCACGCCATCCGTTCGGTCCTGGAGAGCGACCGCATCGCCCTGCTCAAGGTGGACCTTCCTCCACTGGGCGTGGCGGTGCTCGTACGGCAGCTGAGACAGCTGTCCATCTGCGATTTCAGCCCCGGAGTGGTGGCCTCGGCGGCCAGGCTGCTCACCCACTACATCCACGCCGGAGCCCTGCTGAACTCGGTGGCGAGGTTCGACCGGGTCCCTGTCAGCCTCAGGACGCATGCGAAGTCCTGGGTCCCCGGCTCCATGTTCGCCGTACTCGCCGGCCCCAGCCCGCAGCTCGTCGAGGTCGGTCCGGCCGTCGAACCTCCGGCCGGACCGTCGTACGCCTCGAACCTGTTGATCGCCAAGGGACAGCTGACATCCCAGTGGGTCCAGCAGACCCTCGCCCCGGCATGGGGCGTACAGGCCGTGCAGGAGTGCGCGCTGCCATCCGGTTCGCCGCGTTGGTGGGGGACGGGGAAGCTCGTCGAATTCGCCTCCTTCCTCCCGGACATCTCCGTGATCTATCAACTCGTTTCCTCCGTACGACGGGAAAAGTGCCACTGGTGCGGAATGGAGCTCATCGGCGACCGTTGCGGGTTCTGCTCCTCCCCCCTGGCACCGCCGGAGAACCGAATGCACCCCGCGGGTGTCCTGAGCCAGGGAGCGCCCGCGCCGCCGAGCTCCTAGCGCACGCAGGGCTCTGCGGACACCCCGCGCATCCCCTCTCTGTCCGCTGCTCCACGCATCCGATTCGAACGAGGTTGTCCGGCCCATGAACTCCCGCCAGCGCCGCGGCGTGATACTCCTGCTCCTGTCGGTCCTGTGTGCCTTCGGCGCCTTCGCCGGGGTGCTCTCGGTGATCAGTGACGTCAACTCGAAGGTCGGACCCGAGGTCGACGCCTACCGGCTCAGGACGGACGTGGCCCCGTACACGGCGTTGTCCGCCGGTCAGTTCGAGAAGGTCGCCATGCCCGAACGCTGGCTGTCGGACAACGCCGTCACGGAGATCGACGAGATCGACGGCAAGATCGCCGTCACCGAACTGCAGAAGGGGTCCCTGATGCAGTCCGACATGATGGTGAAGAGCCCGGAACTCAGGCCCGGTGAGCAGGAGATCGCCATCATGATCGACGCCGCGACGGGGGTGGCGGGCAAGATCCGGCCGAACGACAAGGTGAACATCTACGCCACCTTCGCGGGCGAGCAGGACGGCGAGGTGTCCCAGTCCAAGGTCATCGTCTCCAACGCCAAGGTCCTCGACGTCGGTGAACTGACCGCACTGGAACCGAGGAAGGACGACCGGAACCAGGCCTCCGAGGCCGTGCCGATCACCTTCGCGCTCAACACCCTCGACACCCAGCGCGTGGCCTACGCCGAGTCCTTCGCCCAGCACGTACGCCTCGCACTGATCGCTCCCGGCAGCGACGGCACCATCCGCCCGGGCGACCGGACCTACACGCTCGACAACGACAAGTGAGGATGGGATGACCACCAGAATCCTCCCCGCAGTCGGTGATGCCGACGCGGCCAGGTCCGTGACCACCCTGCTCAGCCAGCTCCCCGACGCCGAACCGGCAGCTCCGGTCGGTGACTCGACGCAGCTCATCGACACGCTCGCCCGCCTTGCCGGGGAGTCCGTCGAGGAGCTGCCCGAGGTCGTCCTCGTGCACGAACGGATCGGACCGGTGCCCGCACTGGAACTGATCCGGGAGGTTTCCCTTCGCTTCCCCGCCGTGGGAGTCGTGCTGATCACCGCCGACGCGAGCCCCGGACTCTTCGCCGCGTCGATGGACGCGGGAGCACGGGGCCTGGCCCCCCTCCCCCTGAGTTACGAGGAACTCGCCAACCGGGTACAGGCCGCCGCGCAGTGGTCCACGGGCGTACGGCGCCACCTCGGTTCGGGGGCCGACGTGTTCACCGGTCCCGGGGGAACGGTGATCACGGTCACCGGAGCCAAGGGCGGAGTCGGGGCGACCGTCACCGCCGTACAGCTGGCCCTGGCCGCGCAGGCCTCCGGGCACACGGCCGCGCTCGTCGACCTGGACCTCCAGACCGGCGACATCGCCGCCTATCTCGACGTGCAGTTCCGGCGGTCCGTCGTCGACCTGGCGGCGATCGCCGACATTTCCCCGCGGGTCCTCTCCGACGCCGTCTTCTCGCACGAGACGGGCCTGGCGTTGCTGCTGGCGCCCGGGGAGGGCGAACGCGGGGAAGAGGTCAGCGACCGCGCCGCCCGCCAGATCGTCAGCGCCCTGCGCTCGCGCTACGAGGTCGTCGTCATCGACTGCGGAAGCCAGATGAACGGCGCCAACGCCGCGGCGATCGAGATGGCCGACACCGCTGTGCTGGTGACGACACCGGACGTCATCGCCGTGCGTGGCGCCAAGCGCATCGTCCGGATGTGGGACCGGCTCCAGATCCGTAAGGCCGAGGACACGGTCACCCTCGTCAACCGCTTCAACCGCAACACGGAGATCCAGCCCGCCCTGATCCAGCGGATCACCGGGACCCGGATGGCGGGCACGGCGGTACCGGCGAACTTCAAGGATCTCCAGGGGGCGGTGGATTCGGGGCGCATGCATGAGCTGGACCCGCGCTCCTCCGTGAAACAGGCCCTCTGGGCCCTGGCGGGAGAGCTCGGACTCGTGAAGCCTTCTCCGGTGACGGAGTCGCGCGGCGGCATGCTGCGCGGCGACAGGGGCTCGATCGGGGGCCGTCGGCACAAGGGCGGCACGACCGGCGGGGGAGGCCGGCAATGACGAGGGACGCGGGAGAGCCAGGCCGGATACGGACATGGCTGAGACGCGACGGCGGACAGCTGAGCGTCGAGTTCACCGGGATGGTGCCCATCATCCTGGTGACCCTGGTGCTGCTCTGGCAGGCGGTGCTGGTGGGGTACACGTTCACCCTGGCGAGCGGCGCGGCCGACGAGGGCGTGCGCAAGGCCGTCGCCTCGGGCGCCTGGGACCGCCGGACCGGCTGCGAGGCCGCCGTGTACGAACGGCTCCCCGGTGCTTGGGAGGGCTCCGCGCGGATCGACTGCGGTACCGAGGGAGCCGACATGGTCAAGGTCACCATCAGGCTGGAGGCCCCCGTCCTCTTCCCGGGCTTCGCCGACCTCCCCATCCCCGTCACGGCAACGGCCGGCGCCGCCGCGGAAGGGAAGTGACCCGTCATGGCACCCCCACGCATCCCCCGTGCGGCCGGCCGACAGGGCAACGGCCGGGACCGCGGCTCGACCGCCATCGAGTACCTGGGCTTCCTTCCCCTCCTCATCCTGATCGCCCTCGCCGGCATTCAGCTCGGTCTGATCGCCTACACCGCGCAGCAGGCGGGCACCGCGGCGAGGGCCGCCGCGCGTACCGCTGCGCAGGAGGACGTGGCCGGGTCCTACGAACGGGTCGGAAGGGCGTCCATGACCGGCTGGGTCGCCGAGCGGGCCCAGATCTCGCCGCCGGCCCGAGGCGACGCGGTCACGGTGAAGGTCACGGTCGACATCCCGGACGTCCTGCTCGGTCTGCTCGGTGACCGGACCGTCGAGAAGTCCGCCACCATGCCCCGCGACTGAGCGCACCCATCCGATCCGAGGAGTACCACCCATGAGTCTGCGGGCACGCATCACCGCCCCCGAGGAGCGCGGAGGGGGGCGGGAGGACGGCCATCTGGTCGCCACCTACCGCGCGAAGCTCCTCGAGGAGATCGACCTCGCGGAGATGTCCTCGCTGGCCGCAGCCGACCGCCGGGCCCGGCTGGAACGCGTGCTGGGCCACATCATCAGCCGCGAGGGCCCGGTCCTCTCCACCGTCGAACGCTCCCAGCTCATCCGCCGGGTCGTCGACGAGGCACTCGGGCTCGGCGTCCTCGAACCACTGCTGGAGGACGCCTCCATCACCGAGATCATGGTCAACGGGCCCGACCAGATCTTCGTCGAACGGGCGGGCAGGGTCGAGCAGCTGCCGATGCGCTTCGCCAGCCACGAGCAGCTCATGCAGACGATCGAACGCATCGTCTCCACGGTCAACCGCCGGGTGGACGAGGCCAACCCGATGGTCGACGCCCGCCTGCCCAGCGGTGAGCGCGTCAACGTCATCATTCCGCCGCTCTCGCTCACGGGCGCGACGCTCACGATCCGGCGCTTCCCCAGGTCCTTCTCCCTCCAGGAGATGATCGGCTTCGGTTCGCTGGACCAGCAGATGCTGTTGCTGCTCGCCGGCCTCGTCCAGGCCAAGTTCAACGTGATCGTCTCCGGTGCCACGGGTACGGGGAAGACCACCCTGCTCAACGCGCTCTCCGGACTTATCCCCGAAGCCGAACGCATCGTCACCATCGAGGACTCCGCCGAGCTCCAGCTCCAGCAGGGCCATGTGATCAGGCTCGAGAGCCGCCCCGCGAACGTGGAGGGAAAGGGCCAGGTCACCATCCGCGACCTGGTGCGCAACTCCCTGCGTATGCGCCCCGACCGCATCGTCGTCGGTGAGGTCCGGGGCGGGGAATCTCTCGACATGCTCCAGGCGATGTCGACCGGGCACGACGGTTCGCTGGCCACCGTCCACGCCAACAGCGCGGAGGACGCGCTGATGCGTCTCCAGACCCTCGCGTCGATGTCCGAGATCAAGATCCCCTTCGAAGCTCTGCACGACCAGATCAACAGCGCCGTGGACGTGATCGTCCAGCTGACCCGGCACGCCGACGGCACCAGGAAAGTCACCGAGATCGCGGTGCTGGACTCGCACGGGCGTGATCCCTACCGGATCGTCACCGTGGCGCGGTTCAACGCCCGGCCGATGGGCACCGACGGTGTGATCCACGGTGAGTTCCAGGCCCTCCCGCTCCCGCGTCGTATCGCCGACCGGCTCCACATGGCCGGACAGCCGATCCCCCAGGCCTTCGGGGTCGCTCCGTCAGACGAATACCTCGCCACCCGAGAGGCCAGATAGGTACCCCGACATGGACAACCTCGCACCGCTCACCATCGGTGTCTCGCTGCTGTGCTGCGTACTCGGCGTCCTGGGCCTGCACGCGTACACCTCGGGCAAGGCCCAGCGCGAAGCGCTCGTCGACCGGCTCTCCTCGACCGGGCAGATCGAGAGGGGCCCGCAGCGCCGTTTCCGGAGCCTCGACCGCCGGCTGCGCCGCACGAAACCGGGCAGGAGGATCGAGCTGAAGCTCACGGCCACCGGTCTCGACGTCACCCCGGGCGAATACCTCGTCTACGTCGTGGCCTCGGTAGCGGCCCTGTGGCTGATCGCCGCCTCCGTCCTGGCCTCGTTCTTCGGCCCGCTCGCCGGTCTCGCCGGGATCTGGGGCGCCAACACCTTCCTGAACTGGCACCGCACCAAGCGCACCGAGGCCTTCATCAGTCAGCTGCCGGAGATCTCCAGGGTTCTGGCCAACGCCACCCAGGCCGGGCTCTCCCTGCGTACGTCCATCGCCATGGCCGCCGATGAACTCGAAGCGCCCGCAGGCGACGAACTCCGCATCGTCGCGGACCAGCTGGGAGTGGGCCGCACGCTCGACGACGCACTGGACGAGCTCGCCACCCGTCTGCCGTCCCGCGAACTGGTCGTACTCGTCGCCACTCTGATCCTCTCCAACCGGGCCGGCGGCCAGGTGGTGTCCTCGCTGCGCAACCTCACCATCACCCTGGAGGAGCGCAAGGAGACCAGGCGCGAGGTCCGCACCCAGCTCTCGCAGATCAACGCCACCGCGTACGCCGTCCCGGCCATCGGTGTCGGTGCCATGCTCCTCGTCAACGCGATCCTCCCCGGTGCGCTCGACCGGATGACGGGATCGGTCGTCGGCCAGATCGTCGTCATCGTCTCGCTCGGGCTCTACGCCGTCGGGTTCGTTGCCATCCGCCGCATTTCCAAGATCGATATCTGAGGAGGGGACCGACCGATATGGAACTGCTGCTCGCCCTCGTGGTCGGCCTCAGTGTGTTCGGCGTCTTCAAGGGCGTACGGATGTACCGGGCCGAGGCCACCCTCCCCGGCGACCTCGCCCTCGCCCTGGAAGTGGGCTCGACCCGCACCACCGCGGTGGGCTCCGGCCTCGACCGGCTCGGCATGCGCTGGGCGCCACTCGTGCTCCGCCTGATGGGAACGAAGAAGGTCAACGAGAAGCGCCGCAAGATCGACATGGCGGGCAACCCCGGCGGACTCACCATCGACCGCTACGCCGCCCGCCGGGCCGTCTACAGCGCCCTCGGGGGGCTCACCGCCTTCGTGATGCTCACCAGCGGCCAGTTCTTCATGGCGCTCCTCATGATCGCCTTCGGCCTCTACTGGGGCGAGGTCGGCATCTGGGCCGCAGTCCGCAAACGCAGGGACGACATCGACCGCACGCTTCCCGACTTCCTGGACGTCCTCGCCGTCGTCGTCTCCGCCGGACTCGGCTTCCGGCAGGCACTGGACCGGGTGTCGGAGAAGTACAAGGGCCCGTGGGCCGACGAACTGCGCATCACCCTGCGCCAGATGGACATGGGCATCAGCCGCCGCCAGGCCTTCGACGAGCTGCGCAAACGCAACGACTCCGAACAGGTCGCCATGTTCGTCACCGCACTTCAGCAGGGTGAGGAGCTCGGGGCGCCGATCGTGGACACCCTCATCGCCATCGCGAACGACATGCGCCGCACCGACGCGCAGAACGCCCGGCGCAAGGCGGCCAAGGCGGTCCCCAAGGCCACCCTGATGGTGACCACGTTCATGATCCCGGCGACCGTGCTCCTCGTGGGCGCCGCCATGCTGCTCGGGTCCGGTACCGACTTCGGATCCCTGACGGGGGAGTGAGCGGCCGGCCGATGACCATCTCCCTGCAGCCGGGACCGGAACCCACGGACTCCCGTCACACCCTGTCCACCCCGGTGGGCCCCGCACCTACGGTGTCCATCCAGGTCAACGCCCTCCAGGCGTTGGCCCGGCAGGTGTTCCTCTTCCGGCTCGCCATGATCGCCATCGGCACCCCGCAGGCGCTCGGCAACAGCGCTCCCGGACTCGCCGGCTGGCTGGTGGGATCGGCCGTCCTGGTGACGTTCGTCGGCTCGTACGCCCTCTACCGCGACTGGGAACGCTTCGGGCCGCTCCTCGTGCGCTACCCGCTGCTGCTGGGCGTGGACACGGTCTTCGGCGCGCTGCTCCTGTTCACCGCGACCCCCGAGTCGACCCTCGGCTACGCGGTCGTCTGCACCCCGCTCCTGGCCGGACTGCTCTACGGCTGGCGGGTCGCCGGCATCTTCGCCGCCGTGCAGAGCCTGATCCTTGCCGTGGCCTACGGCGTCGACAACCACGCCCGGTCGAGTCTGGCCGACGTACTCCTCCTCCCCGGCTTCTGCGTCCTCGCGGGAGCCGTCGGAGTCGCCCTGCGCAATCTGATGCTCCGCGTCGGTGCGGCCAGCCAGGCCTTGACCGAGACCCGGGCCCGCCTCGCCGTCAGCGTGGCCGTCGAGGACGAACGCGCCCGGCTGGCCCGAGAAATGCACGACTCCGTCGCCAAGACCCTGCACGGCCTGGCCCTGGCAGCCGACGGTCTGGCCCGCTCCTCGGACCGGATGGACCCGCTCACCGTCAGACACCAGGCAGAACTGGTAGCCAGGTCCGCTCGCCGGGCCGCCGCCGAATCCCGCGAACTCCTCTCCGACCTGCGCCGCGAGTCCGGTCTGGACGGCGGTGTGGACCTGATGGCCGAACTCCGCGCCAGAGCGGAGGACTTCACCCGGCGCCACGGCATGAACACCGTGTTCCGGACCCTCGGTGAGACGCCCGTGCCCCTGGTCCCCCAGGTCGTCGCCAGGCAGCTGCTCACCGTCGCCTCCGAAGCGATGGAGAACGCCAACCGGCACGCCCACCCCACGTACCTCGTCGTCCTCGCGGGCATCAAGGGCGATGTCCTGCGCGTCAGCGTCTACGACGACGGACAGGGCCTTCCCACGGGCACCACGCTCGACGACCTGAAGCGCGCCGGCCACTTCGGACTCGTCGGCATGGTCGAACGCGCGGCCTCCATCGGCGCCCGCATCCGTATCGGCAAGGGACAGGCGGCCAAGGGCACCGAGGTCCGCGTGGACCTGCCGACCGCCGCACTCACCCCGGCCCGGACAGGGGCCACGGATCCGTGACCGCGATCCGTCCACAGGCTGAACCGCTCGCACCACCACCGCTCCCGCTCCCGCACTTTCGTCCCCACGACACATGAGAGGAGGTCGCAGAATGCCGGACGACGTACCCCGCGCGTCGGGCCAGGACCGGCAGGCACAGAACCACGCCTCCCCGCACACGTCCTCGCACGGCACCCCGCTCAGCACGGAAGTCAGCAACCCCGCATTCCCGGCCACCCGGTCACCTTCGGCAGCCGAAGCGTCCGCGACATCCGTCCCCTCGGCGCCGGCGCCCCGGCCGATGATGCCCGCGTTCCCCGCCGCCCCTGACAGGCCGGCCCCCGGGCCCCTGCGGGTGGTCGTCGCTGATGACAACCCCGTCGTACGGGCGGGGCTCGGCGTCCTGCTCAGCGGCCGGGCCGACATCGAGGTCGTGGCGGAGGCGGCGGACGGGCGTGAGGCGTACGAGGCCGCGGTACGCCACCGGCCGGACGTCATCCTGCTCGACGTGCGGATGCCCGGGGTGGACGGCCTCTCCGCCTTGCCGCACCTGGTGCAGGTTGCACCCGTGATGATGCTGACGTACAGCCGCGAGAGCGACATCGTGCACGAGGCGCTGCGCCTGGGCGCGGGTGGCTATCTGGTGCATGGCGAGTTCACGGCCGACGAACTCGTGCAGTCCGTACGCGATACGAAGAGCGGCCGGGCCCCCTTCACCGCCACGGCGGCCGGTGCCCTCCTCGCCCATATGCGCCAAGGGGCGGACCAGCGACCGAGGCAGCTCCCGGAAGGACTCGGAGCGGCGCTGACGACAGGCGTTCCCTGTGACGGACCCGGCTCTGCGGAGCAGTCCCCGGGCTACGACGCCTACGCCGCGCAGGCCCCCGTGCGGCAGCCGGTGCAACCGGCCGGACATCCGGAAGGCCTTTCGCAACTGCAACCTGCTGTGGCACAGTCTTCGTCTGACAGAGGGCTCGGCGCGCAACAGGGCCCCAACAGGCGTCAGTACGACCTGAGTTCGAGGGAGGCGGAGGTCATGGAGCTCATCTCTTCAGGCATGAGCAACCAACAGATCGCCGCCACCTGCTTCATCAGCGAGAAGACCGTCAAGAACCACATCAACAGGATCTTCACCAAACTGCACAGCACCAGCCGCAGTGAGGCGATAGCCCAGTGGCTCGGCACGGCGCCGGGGTCGGGACCTGGAGCGAGGGGGGCGGGCAGCCATGGCTGAGCGGGGGAGGAGCCCCGGCACGGGGACACGTGCACGACGAGGGCGATGGGCCCAACATCCGTTTTGGGCCCGGGTTTGGGTCCTGGGACCCTCCTCCGAACGGGCCGTCACGTCGTACATTTCTCATGTCGCCGAAGGAACCGGCCTGGAGGAAGCCGGTCCCCGAAGCGGCACCGCAGAGACATACGCGTCGGCCGGCCATCGGCCGGCAGGACCCGGAGGGGAACACCATGAGCAACCTGATGCTGAAGGCGTCCGTCAACGCCAAGGTCTGGGCGAACACCTCGGTGGAGCGCATGAAGGCCCGGGCCCAGGCAGACCGGGGGCAGGGCGCGGTGGAGTACCTGGGCATCATCGTGGTCGTCGTGGCGCTCATCGCGGCTCTCATGCTGACGAACATCGGCACGACGATCGGTGGAGCCATCACCGCGCAGATCAACAAGATCACGGGTGGCGGGAAGTAGCCAGACGGACGAACGAGGCAGGGCAGGCTTTCCCCATCTACATCGTGGTGGTGGCGGGCCTGCTCTTTCTTGCGTTCGCGTACTTTGCCGTCGGCCAGGCATCGATGAAGAAGAACGAAGCTCAGACGGCTGCGGACGCCGCCGCGCTCGCGGCGGCCACGGACGCACGTGACGAGTGGACATGGCCCAGCGTGTTCGACCGCAAGGAGTGGGACGACCTTCTGAGCGGCCAGGACATCGGAACAGGATCATGCTCCGCCGGGGAGTGGCTTGCGTCGCAGAATGCTGCTGACCAGGTCTCCTGCGACCCGGAATTCTGGCCCGAGGCCTCCTACACGGTCACCGTCGAGACGAACGAAGCGGTCGGTAGTTCGGTCATCGCCGGCACCGACTCGAAGAAGGCCGTGGCCACCGCCAGAGCGGTGATCGAGCCACGCTGCCGTATCGAGCAGGACATGCGTCCCACGCCGGGCCCCCCGGAGGACGACGACGGCGACACGGACGAAGCCGAGGAGCAGAAGGCGTACAAAGTCATCTGCGATGAAGAAGACTTCGACATCGATCCGAAGCACATCGATCTCCTGCCGGACCTGGCAGACCTTTTCTCCGTCCACCTGGCCGACAAGTAGATGAATGACACCGAGAGGACCACGCCGATGCGTGCAGCCATGACCCGGATTCGCTTCAAGGGGGCTGCTGTGGCGGCTGCCTCTGTAGCCATGGCTGTCGTGCTGACGGCATGTGGCGGCGACGGGGGATCGGAGGACTCGGAGGGAAAGACCAACGAGCCGTCCACGTCTTCCGACAGTCGGGAGAGTGAGGCGCCGGGGCCCGAAGCGGAGGACGAGAACCAGGTGCTCTCCACGATCAAAGGCAAGGACGGAGTGGAGGTCATTGTCAGCTCGGCCGAGCGGGAGTCCGGTGGGTTCGTCACAGTCAAGGGGCGGGTGAAGAACGGATCGGAGCAGATCTGGGCTGCTGCCGGATGGCAGGGGCTTGAGCAGGAGCTCGTGAACAACGGCGCATCCATGGCGGGCGCGACCTTGGTGGACCAGGCAGGTAAGAAGCGTTACCTGATTCTGCGTGACACCGACGGCCGGTGCCTGTGCACCAAGTTCGAGGCGGTCCAGCCGGATGGCGAGGCACCGTTCTTCGCCCAGTTCCCCGCTCCGCCGCAGGCGACGACGGAGGTCGACTTCCAGATCCCGACCATGCCCACCGCGACGATCAAGATCTCCGGGTGATGACGACCATGCAGCCACCCAGCCCAACCTCACACACACCACGGCGTGCGCTGCGCCGCCGCGTCGGGCTCTGTGCCGCCGCTACCGTGGTCCTCGGTACGTCGACGCTGTGGGGAACCGCCTCCGCGACGGCGGACGACAACCCCACGGCCGTCCCCAGCGCCTCGCCGCCCGTCGAGATCGACGCGAACTCACCCGGGCTGATGCTCGGCGACGGTGCGACCCTCGGCGACGTTCGCGTGCTCGACATCAAGTCCGTCGTCGAGGATCTGGGGGGTGAGGAACGCCGCGAGGACACCAACGTCGACATCACCTTCGCCCTCCAGGCCGAGGTCCTCTTCGGCAAGGACAGCGCGAAACTGAGTGGTGAGGCCAACGCCCGCATCACCGCGATCGCCGAGGAGATCAGGAACCAGAACGCCACCAAGGTCCGCGTCTTCGGCTTCACCGACGACCTCGGTTCCTCGGCACACGGTGACGTCCTCTCCAAGGAGCGGGCCAACGCGGTGCAGGGAGTCCTCTCCCCGGGCCTCCCGAACGTCACCTTCGAGATCCGTGGCTACGGGGAGCAGTATCCGATCGCGAGCAATGAGACCGAAGAGGGCCGCAAGAAGAACCGCCGCGTGGAGGTCACCTTCCAGCGCACCAGCGGCTCGTAGAGGGAGCGGATCATGGCGAGGGCCGGAAGCGCTGCGGCCGTCGTGGCGGCGGCAGCGCTCTGCTTGCTGCTGCCGGACACCGCGGCGGCCCACGCGCGCGCGGACGACGCTCCGGGGAGCGCCGCCTCCTACCGGCCTGCGCACGGCTCCGTGCCCGTCACCGGCACGGAGTCGAGCGCGGACGGGCCCCTGCTGGAGCGGGCGAAGATCTACTCGGACACCATCGGCCCTGGCCAGAAGAAGTACTACCGGGTTCGGCTGGACGAGACGTCCAACGCGTTCGTCTCCACCGTGCTCGCCCCGCCTCCCGGGACGAAGAGCGGCATCCTCGACGGCATGCAGGTCTCCTTGACCTCAGCCGACGGCACAGCGTGCAGTTCCAACACGACCAGCTACTTCGGGGGCGACACCACACGTCCGATCGCGGACTACGCGTCGCGTCGTATCCAGGGCGACGGCAGTCCCTGTCAGCAGGCCGGGGAGTACCTCTACACCGTGGCCTGGGCAGGTCCGCAGACCAGTGGTGCCACCACGTGGCCCATCGAGCTGACCTACATGGCCGAGCCCGGTCTCGAGCCCGGTGCCGCCGAGCCCCAGGCGCCGACGACCTGGAGCTCGAAAGCACCGTCCCTGAGCAAGGGCTCTCCGCAGAAGGTGAGCGGCGGTACGGGGTTCAACGACGCGGCAGCTGTCGGCGACGGCGTCTGGCGGGACGACCTCCGGCCCGGCGAAAGCCGGTTCTACAAGGTGCCGGTCGCCTGGGGTCAGCAGCTCTTCCTGCGGGCACAGCTGGCCAACGCCGCGTCGGACGGCTCGTTCTTCGCCGTCAACGGGCTGCGCCTCGCGCTGTACAACACAGCTCGTGGCCTCGTCTCCGACAAGAGCACCGGCTACCGGGGCGTCCCCGCCGGAGTCGATCTCGGCACGGCCCCGGCTGCCTACGCGAACCGGTTCGCGGGAGACCCGGCCGCGGAGTCGGCGATGCGGTTCCAAGGCTGGTACTACGTCCAGGTGACCCTTGACCCGAAGGTGCCCCGCAGCGTCCCCATGACGCTGAACGTCGGTCTCCAGGGAACGGCCCAGCCGGGCCCACCGTACGACGGCGACGCGGAAGCGGCCGGCTTCGGCCTCGGTGACGCGGGCCCGGACAGTGACGAGGCCCTCACGATGCGAGCGATCGGGTACACGGGGATCGGCGCCGGAACCGTGCTGGTCCTGGGCCTGGGCGCCTGGCAGCTCCTGGGCCGTCGCAGGCGCCCGGCCGGTGGGGATACGGCTGCCGTCTACAGCAGGTGATCGGCCTTGCCGGCCTTGATGTCCCGGATCATCTGCTGAAGGGCCTCGCGGCTGTCGGTGAGGTAACGATCCTCCGCCCCCACGAGGGCGATGTAGCCGTTCCCTTGCGGGTCCGTCCCTATCCGGAAGCAGGAGTTTCCTTCACCGCAGAACGGTTCTTCCCACTGGACTTCTGGCATCGGTCTTCTCCTCAGAGTTGGTGTGCGATGGCGTGGATGAAGTCTCGTGATTCGCCAGGCGGCAGGGCGATCCGCTCCATCCAGTCCAGATGGGCCCGGTACTTGGCCAACTGGGATTCCGTGTGGACGAAGACGGGACCGTGCGAGTTGTCGATCTGCACGGTGTCCAGTTGTGTGGCCGCGCCGTCCGCGTACAGCACGGTCTGCCCGGCACCAGGAAAGGCGCCGGCGACGAAGGGGATGACCAAGAGCCTCACGTTGGACCGCTCGGACTTCTCGATCAGGTTTCCAAGCTGAGCACGCGCCACGGAGCGACCGCCGAACTGCATGCGCAGGGCCGCCTCGTGGACGATGGCGGTATAGGGAGGAGCCGCATCGCCGTCGAGCACGGCTTGGCGCTCCACGCGGTGGGCCAGCCGCAGAGCGATCTCCCGCTCCGGCAGATGCGGAATGACTACTCGGAACAGGGCCAGGGCGTGGTCGGTCGTCTGGAGCAGGCCGGGCATGTGCATCGCGTAGGCCGCTCGCATGCGCAGAGCGTGGGCCTCCAACTCGGCGATGTCGAGGAGCCCCTGGGGCAGCGCGCCCCGGTATTTCTCCCACCAGCCCCGGCTCCGGGGCTGCGCCATCTCGACGAGCGCGTCAACGTATGTGTCGTCGGTGCAGTCGCAGTTGAAGGCCAAGGTGCGCAATCGATCCGGGCTGATGGGCCGCGCACCCGACTCGATGTTCGAGATCTTGCCGCGATCGACGCCGAGGAGCCCGGCCGCGAACTCGGCCGAGACGTCTGCTGACGTGCGCATTCTCCGCAGCTCTGCCCCAAGTCGCTTCTGGCGTTCGGTAGGGGACGTCCTCGCTGCCATACCGTTCCTCTCCGCGTGCGGTCACCGGCAGTCTGCCGTCTGCGCGCGTGACGCATCCACGAAAGGGTTCACTTCTCCTCGCGAGAGGGTATTTTTGCCCCTCTGTGGCTACATTGAGTATCGCATCGCGCACGCTGCGCCAAGTCGAAGTGCATCACGCGGCCCTGCCCGCACCTCCTGCCCTGGGAGGGGCAGGTCCGCGTCAGGGAGACAGGCCACAGCTCACCCGCAGCGGCGAAAACCGTCAACTCGGTATCCACGCAAGGGAGTCAGTCATGCAGCCGTACGCGCCCCCACTCCGACGTGCCGCCCTCTGTCCTGCGGGGGCTCTCCTCCCCGCCCCCGGGGCCGCCCCGTACCTCCGGTCGAAATCCCGCCCCCACCGAGGGCTCGTCCTCAGCCTCACGCTGCCGGGTGACCCCCGCAGCGCGGCGGTCGGGCGGCGAGCGGTGGCGGCGGCCCTGCCCGCCTGCGGGCTGCGCTCCCTTGCGTGGCCTGCCGTGCTCGCCGTCTCCGAACTCATCGCCGTCAACGCGGCGTTTACGCCAGGCCGCGAGCTCTACCTCTCGCTGCGCCACGGGGACGGCGCCCTCCGCCTCGTCCTCTGGGACCAGCACCCCCGCCACGCCGACCCGGACACCCTCGCCCTCTGCGAGGTCCGACGCCGACGGGCCCTCTGGCTGCTGTCGGCCGTCGTCGACGACTGGGGCGGCGACTGGGGTGTCAGCGAGGGGCGGCCACCTCACCAGGGCATCAAAACCTGGACCAACCTTCCGCATTGAGTTCTTCCCTGCGCTGTCCTCTTCGCCTCCCCCTCACCCGTGGTGTCCTGGCGGTGCCGGACGAGGGCGCCGTCCCGTCGGCGGAGCAGCAGGGATGCGTGTGCCGACGACCTTCCGGGTCGCCTGGCAGTCGACCTCGACGAGGCCGGCCGTGTCGGCCGGGGTGAAGCCGGCCGTCTGGATGTCCAGGTCGCAGTGCTCGAACTGGCACAGCATCGTCCAGTTCGTCGCCGTCGGCCTCGGCGTCGGTATCGCGCCCTGCAGCGTCACGACGTTGCTCCCCGCAGGCGTCAGGAGACTCGAACTCGAAGAGAGCGCCGGAGCGGGATGTGTCCTACGCCACAGTCGCTCCCGTGCGCACACGCGTCCAGTCCGTCCGGCGAGGGGATTACGCCTGCTCACAGATGCCACGAAGCGACCTGTGCCGGCTGTGAATCACGCACGTGGTGGCTGAACGAGCACTTCCGGTAATTTTTTCTGACTGCGAATGAGTCCTGTGGGCCCGGATTCGCTTGAGTGGGGACCAGAACCCAACCGGGCCGCAGGCACCGGGAGTCGGTGCCCCTCAACGAAGAGGAATCCCGTGAAGAGTGCTGTGCCCACCAGAGCGCCGCGTGCCGGAGGTCCCCATGCGCGATGACCACGTCCGCGAGAGCGGGAGAACCGCGGACAGCAGCAGCCACGATGTGGACGAACCGCTCGCGCTGCCGCTGGACTTCGAGGCGTTCGTCCTCAGTCACCAGCAGTTCTTCCACGCGTACGCCGAGATCCACTGCGGCACGAGGCTCGCAGCCGAAAGCATCGTCCACGAGGTCTTTCTGGAGATCCACGCCGTCTGGGACGGGCTGCTCCAGGAGGACGAGCTGGAGCGACGCACACTCGCGGTGCTGCACCGCCACGTCACCCGGCGTCTGGCGCGGGAGGGCCGGGATCCGGCCTACATCATCAACGGGCAGATCGAACGGGACCTGCGGGTGCTGCGGGGTGAACTCGAACTCGTCGAGAGCCGCATCGGTCTGTACGAAGCGATTTCGGAACTGCCGGTCCGGCAGTACACGGTGGTCGTTCTGCGCTACCTCCTGGGCTACCCGACCAACCGGATCGCACGCTTCATGAGCCTGGACGACCGCACCGTGAACTACCACTGCCGCAGGGCGAAGGAGCGCCTGGGGAGAAATCTGGGCCTGCCCGTACGCACCCGGGCCAAGCAGGGAGACGAGGGAAGACAGTGACCGCAGCGACCAGTGCCACGATTGACGGTGCCCTGGAACGGGCACGCGTCACCGTCACAGACCCCGCGGGATTCGACGTAGGTGCCGCGCTGCGCCGGCTGGCCGCCGACGTGGGCCGGTCCGCGCCGGCGACCGACACCGCCAGGGCCGCGCAGGCGGGCCACCGGCTGAGCACGGTCTGCCGGTGGATGATCAACGCGCCCGGCGCGGCGGGGCACATCGACAAGCTCGCCGTTCCGCTGCCGGAGACCACGTTCGACGTCGAAGGCGCCGCCGTCTTCGCCTGTCTCCTGCGTCTGACGGGACACCCGCAGAGCGCCCAGTTCTGGTGGCAGCTCTCGGCCGGAGCCGGGCACCGGGTCTCCGCGTACTGCCTGCACCTGCATCACCTCTCCCTCGGGGAGAGCCGTGAGGCCGCGCACTGGCGGCACGAGGTCACCGACTCCCGCCCCGATGCCGAAAGCATCGACGACCTCCTCCTGGAGTGCCTGGAGACGGTCGCCACCTATGTACGGAAGAACGGCTCGGACGCCAGCACGCCCCCAACCGGGCTGCTGGAGATGGAGGTGGACCGGCTCGCGGGGGAGGGCAGCAGCCCGATACTGAGCCGCCCGGACCGCCGACTGGCCGATCACCTGCGCGACTTCACGAGCCGCTGACCCCCGCACCAGACCGAAGGGAGCCCCCCGGGCGCCGACTCGCCCCGGAGGGCTCCCTTCTTCATGCCCGGAGGACCGACATGCACCGCGTGACCACGCCCATGCCCACGACCCCGCCCACGACCCCGCTCACGGCCATACCCACGCACCGGCCGCCCCGTACCCGGACAGGCCGCATACGGGGATGGGTCCACTCCCAGCGCCGGGCGGCGGCAGGCCACTTCGTACGCGGCCTGTGCTACGGCGCGGGGCTTCTCACCGCGAGCCTCGCCGGGCTCTGGTTCCAGCAGTACCTCTGAAGCGGGCCCCAGCACGTCCATGAACGAGGCTCCGGAGCGGGTTACCTGACGGTGATGGACCCGACGAACGCGTCGAGGTCCGCCGGACTCAGCGCGCCCTTCACCGCGTTGATCCGGATGGCGAACGGTACGTCCTTCGAGTCGACACCGGCCACCACGACGCCCGTCATCCGCGTTCCCTCCGCCGGGGTCGACTCCTCGCCCGTCGACGTGAACTCATAGTCGATCCTGCGTGCCTCCCGGGCGCTCGCCTCACCAGCGAGGAGCACGTCCTGGGTGTCCTTGCGGGTGGTTCCGAGCCCGATCCCGGCGCCCGCCGCGGCGGCGGCCTCACCGGCGTCGCCGACACCGGTGGCGAAGTCCAGCTGGACGGACACCATGCCGGTGCGCAGCCCCTTCTCCTCCTTGAGCGCGACCGCCGCGTTGGCCTTGCCGCGCTCGGCGGCCGGCTGCGGGGTGTACCCCTCGTCCTCGGGGTAGCCGACCGACACGCTCTTCGTGTCGAGCGTGCCCCAGCCGTCCGGGACCGTGGCGGCGTCCGTGCCACCGCAGCCGCTGAGCGCGGTCAGCCCGAGGAAGGCGGCGACGGCCGCGCCGAGCGCTCTGGACTTCGTCAACGTCATCGTCTCTTCCCTGTGTGTGTTCACCGCGCGCAGTAGCTGTACGGGAGGTACGTGCGGCTGTCACCCCGCGGAGCTCCGAGGAACTGCGCGTCCGTCAGTGTCTCCTCCTTGTGCTCGTCGGAGACCGAGAAGCCGAGGCTCATACCCAGCGAGACCTCGAAGCCGAACTCCAGGGCGTCGCTCTCGCCGTGGTACCGCATCGTGCTGGACAGGCCGTCCTGGAACATCAACTGCTCGAAGGGGTCGGTTCCGGCGGGCTTTTTCTGCAGCGAATGGTCGCCGAACATGTACGCGAACGGGGCCGTGTTGTCGCCGGAGCCGTCGAGCCACTCCTCGGCGAGGGAGCGCTTGGACTCGGTGATCTTGTCGGTCTCCTTGCCGAAGACGATCGAGTTCGTCCGCACCTCGACGCCGGTGTCCCCGGAGGAGTCGGTGATGCCGCCCTTGCCGCCGCGCTTGTCCTTGCCCTTCTTGCCGTTGTCGCCGCCGGCCTCGCCCTTGTCGGACGTCGAGGTCTTCTCCACCGTCTGCGTCATGTCGATCCGGACGATCTTCCCGGTCTTCTGGTCGCGGGTGACGGTGAGGGCCCCGGTGCGGCTGTCCTTGGCGCCGGCGGTGCCGCCCAGCGGTCCGGCGGTGCCGCTCACCTTGCCCTCGATCTCCAGCTTGGCGGTGTAGGTGTACGACTCGTTGCCGTTGACGTCGTCCTTGGTGATCGTCACGTCCGGCGAGAACTTGGCCTTGCCGCCCAGCTTGGCGCCCAACCTGGTCTCGTCGTCCGCTTTGACGGAGAGGCCGCCGTCCGCGTACGGATTGAGGCCGATGGTCGAGTAGGAGATCTTCTTGTCGCCGATCTTCTTCTCGACGTCCTCCTTCTTGTCGGCCCACTTCATGCCGGAGTACCAGCCGCCGCCGTAGCCGCCGCTGTGCTTCATCGAGGTTTCCCACATCTTCATCTCCTCGATGTCGTCCCGCATCTTCCGGGCGTCGGCCTCGCTCCTGAAGACCCAGGTGTCACCGTTGGTGATCTTGATGCCGCCGCCGATGTCGACGTCCGCCTTGCCCAGACTGCCGAGCTTGGCGCCGGGGGTGCTGGCGTTGACGCCCGCGGAGGCGGCGTCGGTGAACGTCATGTGGACGAGCGTGTCGTTCTCGTCGACCTTGCCGTCCTCGTTCACATCGGTGTCGGCCTGGGAGACCTTCTGCTGGAAGCCGTACTCCTCGCCCCATTCGAACCAGCCGATCTTGACCTTGCCGCCGGCGGTGTCGGAGACGCGGGAGATCTGGCAGAGCTTGGGCTCGTAGTCGGCGTCGGTCTTCGGTTCCGCCGTGCCGTCCCCACCTGCCCTGCAGCCGCCGCCGTCCCCGGTGAGCGTGCTGACGGCGCAGCGGAGACGCTCGCCGATCCGGCCTCCGACACCGGCCAGGGCGAGCGCGCCGACGAGCGCGACCACCAGGACGACGACGCCGAGGTACTCGGTCGCCGTGGCGCCGCCCTCACGCCAGTCGTACGAGCGGGTGTACCTCGGCAGGGGCGCGGGAGCCGTGCCACGGCCCTCGAAGAGGCGGTCCAGGGCCAGCCCGACGGCGGCGCCGGTGACCATGACGACGGCCGGCATGAGGAGGCCCTCGGTACCCACGACGTCCCACGCCACGGCATAGCCGTACGCCAGCCCGGCGACGGGGACCGCGAGCGCGCCGAGGAGGTACAGGAGACGGGAGTCCCGGTGCCGGCCCGGGAGGGTGCGGGTGGCCGCCAGGACCGTCAGCACGGTCACGAGGACGCCGGGCAGATGCAGCAGGGCCAGTCGCCAGCCGAACAGATCGAGCCGTTCCTCGGTGGCGAGGGTCTCGACGAGCGCCCGCGTCATGAGGAACCCGGCGACGACGTAGACGAGGGCGCCGGCCGCCCAACTACGGCTCAGGGGAAGGAGCCGGCCGCCCCCGCCGCCCGGCGGTATGTGGCCCGGGACTCCGCCTCCCCAGTCGCTGCCACCGCTCACGGTCCACCCTCTCGCCTGCACCCGCCCGGTTGTCTCCGGGCTGAAATGTACGGCTGGGAATCGTGTGTGGCCTGGGCCCCCGGCCCCAAAGACGGGCCCAACTGCGGTCCTTCGCACGCCGGTCGGGACGGAGGGCCCGGCCCGGCGGACCCGGCCCGGCGGCAGGGCGCCCGGCTCACCGCCCGTGCGTCGGCTCCGTGGCGTCAGCCGGTGCGGAAGCGGACCGGCGGCGGAGCCGGCCGTTGAGCAGGACGTGCGCGGCGACCCCGAACACCAGGCCCCAGAACGCCGAACCGATGCCGAACAGGGTCACCCCGGAGGCCGTGGCCAGGAAGGTGATGAGCGCGGCCTCCCGGTCCTTCTCCTCCCGCACGGCGCCCGTCAGCCCGCCGGACAGCGCGCCGAGGAGGGCGACGCCGGCCAGGGCCGCGACCAGCTCCTTCGGCAGGCCCGCGAAGAACGCCACGAGGGTCGAGCCGAACGCGCCGACCACCAGGTACACCGCGCCGCACGCCACCCCGGCGACGTAACGGCGCCGGGGGTCGCGGTGGGCCTCGGGGCCCGTGCAGATCGCGGCGGTGATGGCCGCGAGGTTCACCGCGTGCGAGCCGAAGGGGGCGAGCGCGGCCGAGACCAGGCCGGTGGAGCCGACGAGGAGGCGGTCGTCGGGGCGGTAGCCGGACGCGGAGAGCACGCCGACCCCGGGTGCGTTCTGGGAGGCGAGCGTCGCCAGGGTCAGCGGGACCGCGATGCCGATCAGTGACGCCACGGAGAAGGCGGGTGTGGTGAACACCGGCTGCACCAGGCCGACATGGCCCAGCCTGACGTGCAGTTCCGAGCTCGCGGCGCTGCACGCCACACCGGCGACCAGGGCCAGGAGGACGGCGTAGCGGGGGAGCCACCGCTTGCCCAGCAGGTAGGCCAGGAGCACCGATCCGGCGATGACCGGGGTGTGCTCCAGCGACGTGAACACATCGGCGCCGAACGAGAAGAGGATGCCCGCGAGCATGGCGGAGACGACCGCGCCGGGCACGAGCCGCATCAGCCGCCCGAAGATCCCGGTCACCCCGATCAGGGCGATCACGAGGCCGGACACCACGAAGGCGCCGATGACCTCGCCGTACGCGTACGAGCCGATGCTGGTGACCAGGAGCGCGGCGCCGGGGGTGGACCAGGCCGTGATGACCGGCATGCGGGTGCGCAGGCTGAGGGCGATGCAGGTCAGCCCGCTGCCGATCGAGATCGCCCAGATCCACGAACCGGTCTGCCCGGCGTCCAGGTGCCCGGCGCGGGCGGCGGCGAGCACGATGACCAGCGGCCCGGAGTAGGAGACGACGACCGCGACGACGCCGGCGAGTACGGCGGACAGCGAGAGGTCGCGGACCAGCCGTGGCCGGGGCGAGGGCGCGCCCGACGGAGGCTGCTCCGTGTGTTCCTCCGCCGTCGGTACCGATGAACCGGCCGTCATCCGCTGTCGCCCTTCTTCCGAACTGTCACGGGCCCGCCCGTACGGGGCGCGTCGTCCGTACGGGTCGTACGGACGCTCGAAACCCTCGCACGACGTGCCGCGCACCCTGCGCCGGGTCCGGCACGCGAGACGGTGCGGGGCGCGGGCGTCTCACCGGGTCGGGTTCGGCGGCCGACGAACGTGGCTGGTGGTGGTACCGCCGCTCGGTGAAGCTGTCCTGGGACGACTGATCATGTCCGGTCTTTGGGCCCCTGGGCCCATGACGGGCAGCCGCCAGGCCCATAGCGTCACCGGTGCAGGTGATCGACGCCCGTCCCGGCGCACCCCCCACGGTGCCGGGCCGGGTGTCACGGCAGGCCCGGTCCGGTGACCCGCGCGGCGCCGGGCCCATAATCGGCCGTATGCCCGACCAACAGACCCGCTCCCGCCCGGTGCGGCCCGAATCCCGCAGCACCCGGCACCGCACCCTGGCCCTGCTCACCGCCGCCGCCCCCGCGCTGGGCGCCTACGCGGCGGTCAGGGCCGTCGGACTCCTCGTCTTCTGGGTGTCGGCGTCGGTCGCGGGGAAGGACGCCCTGCATCTGCTCGGCGGGCGCTGGGACTCCGTCTGGTACCAGCGGATCGCCGAGAACGGCTACGGCCACACCGTCACCCTGCCCGACGGCGGCGCCCACCCCGACCTGGCCTTCTTCCCGCTGCTGCCGGCCCTGGAGCGCGGCCTCGCCACGGTCACCCCGTTCACCGTGCAGGGCGCCGGAATCGCCGTCGCCTGGTCGGCGGGGCTCCTCGCGGCCTGGGGCATCTTCGCCGTCGGCGCGCGGCTGTACGGGCGGCGGGCCGGGGTGGTGCTGGCCGCGCTGTGGGGCGCGTACCCGACGGCGTTCGTGCAGTCGATGGCGTACACCGAGACCCTCTTCACCGCGTTCGCCGCCTGGTCCCTGTACGCCGTGCTGCGCGGCCGCTGGATCGCCGCCGGCGCGCTGTGCGTGCTCGCCGGGCTGACACGGCCCTCGGCCGCCGCCCTCGTCGCCGCGCTCGCGCTCACCGCCGCCGTCGTCCTCGTACGGGAGTGGCGGGCGGGCCGCCGGCGCGGCCTGCTGCGCCGGAACGCGCGGATGCTGCTGGGGGTCTGCCTGGCGCCGCTGGGGTGGCTGGCCTACGTGGTGTTCGTCGCCGTACGGGAGGGCAGCCCGTTCGCGTACTTCGACGTCCAGGCGCAGTGGGGCAACAGCATCGACGGGGGCCGGGCGCTGGCCGCGTTCATCGCCGGACTCCCGCTTCCCGCCGCGCTCGGGCTCTGCGCCGCGCTGGGACTGCTGGGGTGGCTGGTGTTCCTGTGTGTACGGCAGCGGCAGCCTCCGCCCGTGCTGGTGTACGGCATCGCGGTCGTCGTCATCTCGCTCATCGGCTCCGGCTACTTCGGCTCCCGGCCGCGCCTGATGATGCCCGCCTTCCCCCTGCTACTGCCCCCGGCCGTCGCGCTGGCGGGGTGGCGTACGACGGTGCGCACGGGGGCGGTCGTCGCCGCGCTCGCCCTGGGCTCCGCCGCGTACGGGGCGTGGACGCTGCTGGGACCGGGGCCGCCGTGAGCCGGGCCCCCGGGCCCACGCGCCGGGGCAGCCCGGTTGTCAGCGTGCGGAGCCGGTGCTGACGGGCAGCCTGGAGAGGGCCCGTCACGGCGCAGGCGGCGAAACGTCCCTGACGACGGGTACGGACACCCGCACCCGCGTCCCGGGCCGCAGGCCCCACCCCTCCATCGCCCCGGCCTCCGACTCCACCACATGACGGGCACGGAACCTGGGCAGGCCGAGCCGGCCGGGCTTCATGGTGCGGACCGCCAGCACACGGAACCCCCGGTCCAGATACGCCACATCGATGGCGAACCGCATCCGGAAGGTGTGCACACTCCCGCAGGGGGTGATCAGCAGCGCGCCCTCGACGCCGTCCACACCGAGCAGCCCACGCGCCCGCGCCCGGTACGAGGCGGCGATGCGCAGCGGCACCTCCCGCACCTCGGAGCCCGTCCCGAGCGTCAGTGTGCCGTTGCCATCACGCCATGTCCCCATGGGCAGCGACGGTAGCTTCCCGGGACGGCGTGTGGGTCCGGAACGGCGACCGGTGGGCCCCAGGGCCCAAGACCCCGCAGCGCGCGCCCGATTAGGGTCAAAGCCGTGGACGCCACACTGATTGCGGTCGCCGCGCTCTGGGGCGCCGCCGCCGGACTGCTGCTCCCGCGTGCCGCGTACCGCTTCGCCGTCGAGCCCGAGGAGCCCTGGCGGGACGCGTGCCCGGCCGGGCACGCGCTCACCGGGCCCGCCCGGGGCTGGCTCGGCTCGACCCGGTGCGCGCCATGCGCCGTGGCGGTCCCCTCCCTCCCGGGAGGCACGGCACCCCGGGCCACGGCACCGGCCCGGCAGGGCCGCTACGCCCCCGCCGTCGTCGCCCCGGTCGTCACGGTGCTCGCCTGCGCGGCCCTCGCCGCCGGCACCGGGGCCCGGCCCGAGGCCGCCGTCTGGCTGCTGCTGGCGCCCTTCGCCGTGCTGCTCGCCGTCATCGACCGCCGCGTCCACCGGCTCCCCGACACGCTGACGCTGCCCCTTGCCGGCGCGGCCGCCGTGCTCCTGGGCGGTGCGGCCCTGCTGCCCGAGCACGGCGGGTCCTGGACCTCGGCCCTGCTCGGTGGAGTGGCGCTCGGCGGCTTCTACTTCCTGCTCTTCCTGATCAACCCGAACGGCATGGGCTTCGGTGACGTGAAGCTCGCCCTCTCGCTGGGCGTGGCGCTCGGCTGGTACGGCTGGGCGGTCGTCTTCGCGGGCGGCTTCGCCGGGTTCCTGCTGGGCGCGCTGTACGGGACGGGACTGATGCTGACGCGGCGGGCCGGGCGCAAGACGGGCATCCCGTTCGGCCCGTTCATGATCGCGGGAGCGCTGGTCGGTCTGCTGTTCGGAGGCCTCGCCGCTTGAATCCCACCCGGCGCACCTACGTACGGAATATCGGCTCGCACCAGGTCGTGGCGGACCGGCACCCTCTCCGTATGACCGAATCCTCCGCGCCCTTCGTCCCCGCCGCCTCCGACGCGCGCTTCGACACCCTCGTCGCGGAGGCCGACGCCGTCTCCGTCGACGGCTGGGACTTCTCGTGGCTCGACGGACGGGCCACCGAGCAGCGCCCCTCGTGGGGGTACGCGACCGCCATGGCGGACCGGCTGGCCAGGGCCCGGGCCGCGCTCGACATCCAGACCGGGGGAGGGGAGGTCCTCGCCTCCGCCTCCGTGCTGCCGCCGCTCACCGTGGCCACGGAGTCCTGGCCGCCGAACGTCGCCCGCGCGACCGCCCTGCTCCATCCGCGCGGCGCCGTCGTCGTCGCGGACTCCGACGAGCCGCCGCTGCCCTTCGGCGACGAGGCCTTCGACCTGGTCGTCAGCCGGCACCCGGTGACGACGTGGTGGGACGAGATCGCCCGGGTGCTGGCTCCCGGGGGCACGTACTTCTCCCAGCAGGTCGGCCCGGAGAGCGTGTTCGAGCTCATCGAGCACTTCCTCGGTCCGCTGTCCTCCGAGGCGCGCGGCGCCCGGGATCCGCAGCGCACGCGGCGCGACGCGGAGGCTGCCGGGCTGGAGGTGACGGACCTGCGTACCGAGCGGCTGCGTATCGCGTTCCTCGACATCGGCGCCGTCGTCTACTTCCTGCGCAAGGTCATCTGGATGGTGCCGGGGTTCACCGTCGCCGCCTACCTGCCACAACTACGCTCGCTGCACCGGAGGATCGAGGAGGAAGGGCCGTTCGTCGCGCACAGCGCCCGCTTCCTGATCGAGGCGCGGAAGCCGCAACGTGCCCCGCACCCTCTACTCTGACGGCGCCTCACCGACCTGGATGCAACGAGATCACCCGTCCCTCCGTCCTACCCGGAGTAGTGCGACCCTGGTGGTTGAGCGCACAACGAAGGAGCAGGTCATGTCGGTGGGAAGGGAATTGCCGGGCGGGGAGATCAGCGCACCTACCGGCCGGCCGCGCCACGGGAAGGCCGACTGGCTCACGGGCGCGCGGATCACCTCTGTCCAGGGCTTGTTCTACCGGCCCGAGGGCCGCGCGGGGGAGCCCGAAGCCGTCGAGTTCGTCCTGGAGGACGGGCAGTCGGTCCTGCTGACCTGCGCCTCCGACCAGACACTGAGCATCACCTCCGGAGCCTGGCCCGGCCTCCCCGACTGGTGCGTACCCGCGGGCCAGTGGCAGTTCGAGCACCTGAGCCGGCTGCCGCCCGCTCCGTACGGCGGTGCCTGGACGGTCACCGGCACGCAGGAGCGGCGCGACGAGCACGGCGAGGTGCGCGAGGCGGTGATCCGCTGCGAGAACGGTGACTTCGTCATCGCCGGCGGGGACACGGTCGCCATCCGCTTCGTCCTCCGCTGATCCCCGCTACGCGTGACCGCCCACGGTCACCTTTCCCACCGTCAGCTCCGGGGTGCCCTCCAGCACCCCGCCCAGCTTTTCCACCTGCTCCTCCAGCGCCCGCGTCCGCCCGGCGTCCAGCGGGCTCAGCGGTTCCACCGTCACCGCGATCCGCTTCCCCGAGCGGCGCTGGTGCCACACCCCGGCAACCGTTCCGTCCACCAGCAGCACCGGGAAGTTGCCCGCCTGGCCCCCGGCCAGCGCGCGCTCGTACGCGGCGCCGGGGAAGAGCCGCTCGCGCGGCCGGGAGGCGATGGCGAACGCGTCGAAGTAGGGGAGCAGCCGCACCCCACGCGGCGCCTCCGACGGGAACAGGGTGTCGCCCGCCGCCACCCACGCGGTCCCGCAGTCCTCGAGCGTCACCTCCTCGATCGCGCCGGCCCCGGCCAGGTCCTCGAAGAGCTGCCCGGCCCAGCCGCGCGGCGCCGCGAGCCACTGGGCGAAGTGGACCGGCGTGGCGGGACCGTACGCCCGCAGATAGCGCCGCACGAGCGCGGCCGTCGCTTCCCCGCCGGGCATCGGGACGGTCCCGGGGTTGGTGTACGTGGCCTTCCGGCCCCGGTTCGGCGCGTAGCACAGGGCACCCCGGTGGCCCGCCAGATGCAGCACCTGGCGCCAGCGGGGCCACATCCCCTGGAACGCGGGCATCACCGGATCGCCCGCCCAGGGGCCGGTGCGGGCGATCACCTCGTCGGAGAGTTCGTCGATCGTGAGCTCGGCACCCGTCAGGGCGCCGGCCACCGCGGCCACCACCGCCTCGACCTGGTCCGGGGTCATCCGGGCGTCCTTGGTGAAAGGGCTGCTGCCCCTCGGCACGGCGGACAGGGCCCCGGTCCACATCGGCAGTTCCCCGGCCGGCAGCAGATGCACGGTGCCGCGCGGGCCGAACGTCTTGACGAGGGTCCGGTCCGTCCACAGAGCCGTCCGCACATCGGTCCGCGTCACCCCCGGCGCGCGGAGGCCGGCCGAGAGCTCGGCGGCGGACAGCACCTGCGCGTGCGCCCCGAGCATCGCGGCGACGGCGCCGGTGACGTCATGGGCCGAGCGACCGGCTGACGAGGTGTTCTCGGACAGGGACTGCCGCTCAAGGCGCCGGGCGTTCGCCCGGGACCAGCTGACGGTCATGCTGCGGGCTCGTGTCGTCATGGCCCGAATCTAGGACCCCAACAGGACAGTTCCTGTCCTGTTAGAGCCTCCGCGGGTGCCGGGGGTGTGCCCGCAGCGCAGTCCGCCGAACTCGGAGAGTGATATTTCGTGGCGCGGCACGCAGCATCACTTACGAAGGGTTATGGTGGAAACCCCCCCTCGGGCCGGTCCGTAACCCCCCCCACGGACCGGCCCGTTTTTTTGTGCCCGGAGCGTGCTCCGGATGCGCGGCCCGCGCGCCGGGCGGACGGCGGCTGTGTGTCAGCGCCGGTTGGCCCAGATGTTGGTGCTCGCGGTGTCCACGGCGAAGGTGTCGATCTCCGTCAGCTCGGCGGCGGTCAGCGCCGGGGCGGCCAGCGCGGCCACGTTCTCCTCCAGCTGCTTCACGCTCGACGCGCCGATCAGGGCCGAGGTCATCCGGCTGTCGCGCAGGACCCAGTTGAGCGCCAGCTGCGCGAGGGACTGCCCGCGGCCCCGCGCGATGTCGTTCAGCCCGCGCAGCCTGCGCAGCATCTCGTCGGACAGCAGGTCCGGGTCCAGGGACTTGCCCTGGCTGGCGCGTGAGCCCTCGGGGATGCCCGTCAGGTACTTGTCGGTGAGCAGCCCCTGGGCGAGCGGCGCGAAGGAGATGCAGCCCATGCCGGCCGTCTCCAGCGTGTCGAGCAGCCCGTCCGCCTCCGTCCAGCGGTTGACCATCGAATAGGACGGCTGGTGGATCAGGGCGGGCACGCCCATCCCGCCGAGGATCCGCGCGGCCTCGGCGGTCTGTGCCGCGTTGTAGGAGGACACGCCCGCGTACAGGGCCTTGCCCCGGGTCACGGCGGAGGCGAGCGCACCCATCGTCTCCTCGAGCGGGGTGGCGGGGTCGAAGCGGTGGGAGTAGAAGATGTCGACGTGGTCGAGGCCCATCCGCTGCAGGGAGGCGTCGAGCGAGGACAGCAGGTACTTCCGCGACCCCCACTCACCGTACGGGCCGGGGTGCATCCGGTAACCGGCCTTGGTGGATATGACGAGCTCGTCCCTGTACGGGGCGAAGTCCTGGCGGAAGAGCTTGCCGAAGTTCAGCTCGGCGGAGCCGGGCGGCGGGCCGTAGTTGTTGGCCAGGTCGAAGTGGGTCACACCCAGGTCGAAGGCGCGGCGCAGGATCGCCCGCTGGGAACCCAGGCCCCGGTCGTCGCCGAAGTTGTGCCAGAGGCCGAGCGAGACGGCGGGCAGCTTGAGCCCGCTGCGGCCGGTGCGGCGGTATTCCATGGAGTCGTAGCGAGAGGTGTCGGCGAGGTAGGAGAGGGAATCAGTCACGTTTCACTCCTTATCACGGACTTGTGACACACCGGGTTGGGCCCCTGTGGCCCGTCCGCAGTAATGTGGCCGCTTCGGGACATGCCGGTCCGCGGCGCGGAAGCGCGGTGCGCGGGCCGTGCGGCGGTCCCCTCGGGGGGCGGCCCCGGACCCCCGGTGAGGGGGAGGGCGGGCCTCGGGCCCGTACAGAACCGAGAGGGTGAACTCAGTGAACTTGCGCGACCTGGTGTACGGGCTCTACGCACGCCGGGTGGAAGGCCGCCTGGACCACGACCAGGTGCCCAAGCACATCGGAGTCATCCTCGACGGCAACCGGCGCTGGGCGAAGGCGTCCGGCGGCTCGGCGGTGCAGGGACACCAGGCCGGGGCGGACAAGATCTCGGAGCTGCTCGGCTGGTGCAGCGAGACCGACGTCGAGGTCGTCACCCTCTGGCTGCTCTCCACGGACAACTTCGACCGGCCGGAGGCGGAGCTCATCCCGCTGCTCGGCATCATCGAGAACACCGTGCGCCAGCTCGCGTCCGACGGCCGGTGGCGCGTCCACCACGTCGGCACGCTCGACCTGCTGCCGTCCCGGACCCAGACCGTCCTCAAGGAGGCGGAGGAGGCCACGGCGGGCATCGACGGAATAATCGTCAACGTCGCCGTCGGCTACGGCGGGCGCCAGGAGATCGCGGACGCGGTCCGCTCCCTCCTCCTGGAGCACTCCGCCAAGGGCACGACCTTCGAGGAGCTCGCCGAGGTCGTCTCCACGGACCTGATCTCCGAGCACCTCTACACCCGCGGACAGCCCGACCCGGACCTCGTGATCCGTACCAGCGGGGAACAGCGGCTGTCGGGCTTCATGCTCTGGCAGAGCGCCCATTCGGAGTACTACTTCTGCGAGGTCTTCTGGCCGGCCTTCCGCAAGGTCGACTTCCTGCGCGCCCTGCGCGACTACGCGGCGCGTCACCGGCGTTACGGGGCCTGAACACCGCGCGGCCCGGAAGAGAACCGAAGGTGCTTGTCGCAGGCGGGGGCATGGCTTCGCGTGTTCGAGGGAATACAGCTCTCAGGTCGACGTCCGGTCAGTAACCAGGCGGACGTCGCAGCCAAGTGAGCGGCACCAGCCCGCTCGCCCGGGAGGCCCTTTGCACACGAAGGACCGCACACCGTGCGGCCGACGCGGAGGGCCGGAGTTCGGCCCGCGCACGGGGTCCGGACCCGGCCCGATCTCTCCCTTTGGGAAGTTCCGCGACGTCCGTCGCACTCCCCGACCTCGTCCGAGGGGGTACGTCCTTCCGTGGTGACCAGCACTAAGCGCCGCATGCCCGACAGGCGCACCTATGTTCTCGACACCAGCGTCCTGCTGGCCGACCCCAACGCCATGGCCCGGTTCGACGAGCACGAGGTCGTGCTCCCGATCGTCGTGGTCACGGAGCTGGAGGCCAAAAGGCACCACCCCGAGCTCGGATACTTCGCCCGGCAGGCCCTGCGCCTGCTGGACGACTTCCGGGTCCGGTACGGCCGCCTGGACGCCCCGATCCCGCTCGGGGATCTGGGCGGGACGCTCCGTGTCGAACTCAACCACTCCGACCCCGGCGTCCTGCCCGCCGGCTACCGGTTGGGGGACAACGACTCACGGATTCTCGCGGTAGCACGCAATCTGCAGGCCGAGGGGTACGACGTCACCGTCGTCTCCAAGGACCTGCCGCTCCGGATCAAGGCGTCCTCGGTCGGCCTCCTCGCCGAGGAGTACCGCGCCGAACTCGCCATCACCGACTCCGGCTGGACCGGGATGGCGGAGCTGTCCCTCGCCGCGGAACAGGTCGACCTGCTGTTCAGCGAGGAGAGC
This sequence comes from Streptomyces sp. NPDC005794, assembly GCF_042871445.1. Lineage (NCBI taxonomy): Bacteria > Bacillati > Actinomycetota > Actinomycetes > Kitasatosporales > Streptomycetaceae > Streptomyces > Streptomyces sp. NPDC005794. Next base: position 141,762 of record NZ_JBIAIN010000007.1, on the reverse strand, counting down.
CTGTACGTCCCCGAGGCCGCCGAGTACCCCGTGCACACGGGGCTGGTCCTCCAGTCCGACCGCGGCAAGGCGCTCGGCAGGGTCACCGCCGAAGGCAACGTACGTCTCGTACGCGGCGACCGGGAGGCCTTCGGGATCCACGGCCGCAGCGCCGAGCAGCGCATCGCGCTCGACCTGCTCCTCGACCAGGACGTCGGCATCGTCTCCATGGGCGGCCGGGCGGGCACCGGCAAGTCGGCCCTGGCGCTCTGCGCGGGCCTGGAGGCCGTGCTGGAGCGTCGGCAGCACCAGAAGGTGATGGTCTTCCGGCCGTTGTACGCGGTCGGCGGGCAGGAGCTCGGCTATCTCCCCGGCAGCGAGGCCGAGAAGATGAGCCCCTGGGCGCAGGCCGTCTTCGACACGCTGTCGGCGGTCGCCGGGCGTGAGGTCATCGAAGAGGTGCTGGGGCGCGGGATGCTGGAGATCCTTCCGCTCACCCACATCCGGGGCCGTTCACTCCACGACGCGTTCGTGATCGTGGACGAGGCGCAGTCCCTCGAACGAAACGTCCTGCTGACCGTGTTGTCCCGTATCGGGGCCAACTCGCGGGTCGTGCTCACCCACGACGTGGCCCAGCGGGACAACCTCAGGGTCGGCCGGTACGACGGAGTCGTCGCCGTGGTCGAGAAGCTGAAGGGGCATCCGCTCTTCGCGCACGTCACACTCACCCGGTCCGAGCGCTCGCAGATCGCCGCACTGGTGACCGAAATGCTGGAGGACGGCCACATCTGACCTGCTACACCCCATAGATGCCGCCCGGCGAGCGAAGGAGCTTAGCCGGGCGGCATTGTGCTGCGCCGTCATTTCCGAAAAAGTCGTGCGCCGTACGGGGTGTGACCTTTCACACGCAACACAGAATTGCAACGCGCCGTGTCCTTCCGGCAGAGTCTTGCTTCCGTCAGGCCCCGCATACGGCACTCAGGCGCCTCCGAAGGCGCCACGCACCACACAACTCAACAAACGCCGTCCGTATGCCGCCCGCGAGAACCACGCGGCGCTTCCGCGAGGAAGCCGCCCACCGGGCCCGTGCCTCCCGTGACCCAAGCAGTAGGGAGGCCAGTGTCAGGGGCACGATTGCGTCCGCGAGGTCACCTAAGCGGGCGATGCTGGAAGGACACCGTGTGAGCCGGATCTCGGTCCGGGGGTTCGCCGTGGCATCTGCCACCGCGGTCACCACCGTTGGCGCCGTCGTAGGCGTTGCGTCGGGCAGCACTCCCGCTGCCGACGACAACAACTTCGAGGCGGCCGCAGCCGACACCACGCTGCTCGCAGACATCCCCGCGGGCCAGCAGGCCCAGGTTCAGACCGCTTCGCTGACGCAGCAGGCCGACGCGCAGGCGTCGGCAGCCGATGCGGCGGCCAAGAAGTCCGCCGAGGAAACGGCCCGCATCCAGGCCGCCAAGGACGCCAAGTCGAAGAAGCAGGCGGCCGAGGACAAGCTGGAAGCGGAGCGCGAAGCCAAGGAGAAGGAGAAGAGGGACGCCGAGCGCGCGAGCCGCGACTCCGTCCGTGACGCCTCCTCCTTCTCGGCGCAGGGCTCCTACAGCGTGGCCGACGTCCAGGCGATGGCCCGCCAGATGGTCCCCGCCGACCAGTTCCAGTGCTTCAGCAACATCGTGAACCACGAGTCGACCTGGAACTACCGGGCGAGCAACCCGTCCTCGGGCGCGTACGGCCTCGTGCAGGCGCTTCCCGGCTCCAAGATGTCGTCCGCCGGCGCCGACTGGCAGACCAACCCGGCCACCCAGATCAAGTGGGGCCTCAGCTACATGGACGGCCGCTACGGCAGCCCCTGTGGCGCCTGGTCCTTCTGGCAGGCCAACCACTGGTACTAGGAACTCACGAGGTTCCTCGCTCAACTCCGCGGAGCCCCGCACCGTCCTACGGTGCGGGGCTCCGCGCGTGTACGGTCGACCCGGACAGCTCCGGGGGCGTGCGTGGAGCGGATGGGGGAAAGGGAAAATCCATGTCGAGACTTCCGGGGTGGCTCGGTCGGCTGGGCGCCGAACTCACCGAGATCGGGGCGCGCCTGGAAGAACGCCGCGCCGAGGACGAGCGCCGCGCCGAAGAGGACGCCGTGAGCGTCTCCTCCTCGACGCTCTCCACGGTCGTCGCCGAACAGGTGCCGCGCCCACCCGCGTACGCCCCCTCCGTCGCCGCCAGACCCGACCCCGTGGCCGCGATCCCCTGGGGGATGCGTGTCGCGGCCGAGGCGGGCTGGCGGCTGCTGGTCCTGGCCGGCACGCTCTGGGTTCTCATGCGGGTCATCAGCGCCGTCCAGCTGGTCGTCCTGGCCTTCGTCGCCGCCCTGCTGGTGACCGCGATGCTCCAGCCGACCGTCGTACGCCTCAGGCGGTTCGGGCTGCCTCGTGGTCTGGCCACCGCCGTGACGGCGGTGCTCGGCTTCGTTGTCATGGGCCTGGTCGGCTGGTTCGTCGTCTGGCAGGTGATGGACAATCTGGACACCCTCTCGGACCGGGTCCGTGACGGCATCGACGAGCTGAAGCGCTGGCTGCTGGACAGCCCGTTCCATGTCACCGAGTCGCAGATCAACGACATCGCGAAGAACCTCAGCGACACCATCGGCACCAACACCGAGGAGATCACCTCCGCCGGGCTCCAGGGCGTCACGGTGATGGTGGAGTTCCTCACGGGGCTGCTGCTGGCGATGTTCTCGACGCTCTTCCTGCTCTACGACGGCAAGCGCATCTGGCAGTGGGTGCTCAAGCTGGTGCCCTCCCAGGCCCGCCCAGGCGTCGCGGGCGCCGGACCCCGCGCCTGGCGGACGCTGACCGCCTATGTGCGGGGCACGGTGATCGTGGCCCTGATCGACGCGATCTTCATCGGGCTCGGCATCTACTTCCTCGATGTGCCGATGGCGGTCCCGCTCGCCGTCTTCATCTTCCTCTTCGCCTTCATCCCGCTGGTCGGCGCCGTGGTCTCCGGAGCCCTCGCCGTGGTCGTCGCGCTCGTCACCCAGGGCGTGTTCACCGCCCTGATGGTGCTGGTCGTGGTGCTCGCCGTGCAGCAGATCGAAGGCCACATCCTGCAGCCCTTCATCCTGGGCCGCGCCGTACGCGTCCATCCGCTGGCCGTGGTGCTCTCGGTCGCGGCGGGCGGCATGATCGCCGGCATCGGCGGCGCGGTCGTCGCCGTACCGCTGGTCGCGGTGACCAACACGGTGGTCGGCTACCTCCGCTCGTACGGGCAGGACCCGGACGTGCTCCAGGGACCCCGGCCGCACGGCGCCACCGCGCTCTCGGCCGTACCTCCGACGGAGCCGCCGCTCCCGGCGGACGGACCCGGTCCTGCCGCCACGGACGACCACGGCGACAGGCGCGGGAACGGGGCCGGTTCGCCGGACGATCAGAAGCGTTAGGCCGGGTGGGATGACACCGCGACACCGATCCTCGCCTGCCCGAGCCCCGAACGGACGCGGGACTTCTACGCGGCGATGCTCGGCGAAGGGCCTGGCCCTCGCCCACGGCCAGGAGGCGCGCAGGGAACATGACCGCGACGGGCGGCCGTGTCTCCGGCTCCGCAGTCCGGAGGGGCTGCTCTTCCACGTCAGGCCGCGCGCCCGTGCCACTGCCACCGGACGCACATGAAAGAAGGGCCCCGGGGACGGTCGGTCGTCCTCGGGGCCCTTCTCGTACAAAGGTACTGCGGGTTCCTACTCGGCGAGAACGGCCTCGGCTTCGAGGGTCACGCCGACCGCCTGGATCACCGAGGCGATCTTGACGGCTTCCTGAATGGTCTCACGGTCGACGCCGGCCTTGCGCAGCACCTGCTCGTGGGAGTCCAGGCACTGGCCGCAGCCGTTGATCGCGGAGACGGCGAGCGACCACAGCTCGAAGTCGACCTTCTCCACGCCCGGCTTGCCGATGACGTTCATCCGCAGACCCGCACGGAGGTTTCCGTACTCGGGGTCCGACAGCAGGTGCCGGGTGCGGTAGAAGACGTTGTTCATCGCCATGATGGCGGCGGCCGACTTCGCCGCGGTGTACGCCTCGGCGGAGAGGTTGGCCTTGGCCTCCGGCTCCAGCTCGCGCAGCACCCTCGGCGAGCGCGAGGCGATCGCGCAGGCCAGGACGGTGCCCCACAGCTGCTGCTGGGGGAGCTCGCTGTTGCCGATGACCGAGCCGAGGTTCAGCTTCAGGTCCTTGGCGAAGTCCGGTACGGCCGACTTCAGTTCATCGAGTGCCATGAGGTATCAGCTCACTCGCCCGAGAGGAGCGCGACCGGGTCGAGGGTGTTCTCGCCCTTGGTCCAGTTGCAGGGGCAGAGCTCGTCGGTCTGCAGGGCGTCGAGGACCCGCAGGACCTCCTTGGGGTTACGGCCCACGGAACCGGCGGTCACCATCGTGAACTGGATCTCGTTGTTCTGGTCGACGATGAAGACGGCGCGCTGGGCGAAGCCGTCCTCGCCCTCGATGCCGAGGTCACGCATGAGCTCGTGCTTCGAGTCGGCCAGCATCGGGAAGGGCAGGTCGGTCAGGTCCGGGTGGTCCTTGCGCCAGGCGTGGTGCACGAACTCGGAGTCGCCGGAGAAGCCGAGGACCTGCGCGTCACGGTCGGCGAACTCGTCGTTCAGCTTGCCGAAGGCGGCGATCTCGGTGGGGCACACGAAGGTGAAGTCCTTCGGCCACGCGAACACGATCTTCCACTGACCCTCGTAGGTCTTGTGGTTGATCTGCTCGAACTCCTTGCCGCTCTCCAGCGACACGCAAGCGGTCAGGTCGAACTCGGGGAACTTGTCACCGACAGTGAGCACGCGCACTCCTTGTTGCGTAGGAAATCCCTTTTTGGGGGCGTTCCTGGGGGTTGGACGATCATCACTTTGGCACAGAGTGCATTGATCGCGGAAATAGCTACACTCGGTCGGGGTGATCGGAGGTGCCTATCAGTGGCGTACGTACATCAGACTATGAGGTCCAAGCAGCCCAGCCTCTCGCAGCTGCGCGCATTCGCGGCCGTGGCGGAGCATCTGCACTTCCGTGACGCGGCGGCATCGATCGGGATGAGTCAGCCCGCGCTCTCCGGAGCCGTGTCGGCGCTGGAGATGACACTCGGTGTCCAGCTCATCGAGCGTACGACGCGCAAGGTGCTGCTCTCGTCGGCGGGGGAGCGGCTCGCGGTGCGGACCAGGGCGGTGCTGGAGGCGGTCGGCGAGCTGATGGAGGAGGCCGAGGCCGTACAGGCGCCGTTCACCGGGGTGCTCAGGCTCGGGGTGATCCCGACCGTCGCTCCGTATCTGCTGCCGACCGTGCTCAGGCTGGTCCACGAGCGCTATCCGGAGCTGGACCTCCAGGTCCATGAGGAGCAGACCTCCTCGCTGCTGGAGGGGCTGTCGGCCGGGCGGCTGGACCTGCTGTTGCTCGCCGTGCCGCTCGGCGTGCCGGGAGTCGCCGAACTTCCCCTGTTCGACGAGGACTTCGTCCTGGTCATGGAGCAGGAGCACCGGCTGGGCGGGCGCACCGACATCCCGCGCGAGGCCCTGCGGGACCTGCCTCTGCTGCTGCTCGACGAGGGGCACTGCCTGCGCGACCAGGCCCTGGACATCTGCCGGGAGGCGGGGCGCACCCAGGGGGCGCCGGTGACCACCACCGCGGCCGGTCTCTCCACCCTGGTGCAGCTCGTCGCTGGCGGCCTCGGGGTGACGCTGCTGCCGCGTACGGCGGTGACGGTGGAGACCGGGCGGAACGAGGCGCTGTCCACCGGGTACTTCACGGACCCGGCGCCCGCACGACAAGTGGCGCTGGCCGTGCGGACCGGTTCGGCGCGGCACGCGGAGTTCGAGGAGCTCGCGGCGGCGCTGCGGGGGGCGATGGCGACCCTCCCGGTACGGGTGCACGCGGAGGGGTGAGCGCGTCCTGGGGGCTGCGGTGGGCTCCGCCCCCGAACCCCCGCGCCTCGATCGACGGCGGGGTTTCGGGGGCGGGGCCTCACTCCTCCGCTTCGGGAGGCGCCTTCGGGGGCCGGCCCCGGCGGGGGATCGGCGCCGCGCTCCCCGGGAGGCGGCCCGCCTCCGCCAGCGCCCGCCGCAACAGGAACTCGATCTGCGCGTTCGCGCTGCGCAGCTCGTCGGAGGCCCACCGGGCCAGCGCGTCATGGACCGCGGGGTCCAGTCGCAGCAGCATCTGCTTGCGCGCGGGCCCGCGCCGGGCCGCCGGCCGGCCCTCGGGAGGCGTGGCGTCGTCCGTCACTGGTAGAGCGTGCCCGTGTTCAGGACCGGCTGCGCCGCGCGGTCACCGCACAGCACCACCATCAGGTTGCTCACCATCGCCGCCTTGCGCTCGGAGTCGAGCTCGACGATGTCCTGCTCCGCGATCCGGGTCAGCGCCATCTCGACCATGCCCACCGCGCCCTCGACGATCTGCTGGCGGGCCGCCACGACCGCTCCCGCCTGCTGTCGCTGCAGCATCGCCGAGGCGATCTCGGGGGCGTACGCGAGGTGGCTGAAGCGGGACTCGATGATCCGTACGCCCGCCGCCTGCACTCGCGCGGTGAGCTCGACCGCGAGCTTCTCGGTGATCTCCTCGGCGTTGCCCCGGAGCGAGAGGCCGCCCTCCTCGTGGGCGTCGTACGGGTACTCGATCGCGATGTGCCGGACGGCCGCCTCGGTCTGTGTGGCGACGAACTCCAGGAAGTCGTCGACCTCGAAGAGCGCCTGCGCGGTGTCCTCGACCTTCCAGACGACGATCGCCGCGAGCTCGATCGGGTTGCCGTAGGCGTCGTTGACCTTCAGGACGGCCGTCTCGTGGTTGCGGACCCGGGTGGAGATCTTGCGGCTGGACGTCAGCGGGTTGATCCAGCGCAGGCCGTCCGCGCGGATCGTGCCGACGTAGCGGCCGAAGAGCTGGATGACCCGGGCCTCGCCCGGAGCGACCATTTTCACACCGCTCATGCAGAAGAACGAGGCGATGGTCAGGAGCAGGCCCAGGATGAGGAGCGGGACGCCTATGCCCTTGTGTCCGTCGGAGCCGAGGACGCCGCCGACGATGGCCAGGGCCACGCCGAGGAACACCCCGAAGACCGTCAGCAGCAGACCCAGGCCGCCGGGGATGGAGTGGGCGGTCGTCTCCCTGACCTGGGGTGCGGGCATCTCGGGCGCGTCCGGCGTCAGGTCGGCGCCGGGGCCGGTGGTGCCGGGACGGTCGTGTGCTGCGGACATGGGTCCCCCGTTTCGTACGGCATAGCGCCGCGCTAGCAATGTGATTACACATTAACCGTTCTCGCAACCTTGTGCACCCCTCGGGAGTCGGTTCCATAGGGTGCGGGTGCTGATTCTCACGTCCGGAAAAGACCGGATCGCTCGCCATTTGTCCGAGCTTTCGGTGTTAGCTGGCAGGTCTGACCGGAGCGGTACGAGCCGAAGAACAGGAGCACCACAGCGATGGGTCGAGCGGATGAGCGGCGGGCTGCCAGGAGCGGTGGCATACGCCGGCTCTTCACGTGGCGGAAGATCCTGGGCACCCTCTTCGGGTTCTGCCTGCTCATGATGGGCGCCTTCGTGGCGCTGTACGTGTACGTCGACGTGCCGGCGGCCAACGCACAGGCCCAGAAGCAGAGCAACGTCTACAAGTACAGCGACGGCAGCCTCCTGGCCCGGAGCAACTCCGAGGTCAACCGGGAGATAGTCGACCTGGGCGTCGTGCCCGAGCCGGTCCAGCACGCCTTCGTCGCCGCCGAGAACAAGTCCTTCTACCGGGACCAGGGCGTCGACCTCAAGGGCACCACCCGTGGCCTGATCAACACGCTCACCGGCAAGGGCAAGCAGGGTGGTTCCACGATCACCCAGCAGTACGTGAAGAACTACTACCTCACGCAGGACCAGACGGTCACCCGCAAGCTCAAGGAGCTGGTGATCTCGCTCAAGGTCGACCGGAGCACGAAGAAGGACGACATCCTCGCCGGGTACCTCAACACCGTGTACTACGGGCGCGGTGCGAGCGGTATCCAGGCGGCGGCACAGGCCTACTACGGCGTCGACGCCAAGGATCTCGACACCGCCCAGGGTGCCTACCTCGCCGCCCTGCTCCAGGCCCCCAGCCAGTACGACTGGGCGAACGCCACGCCCACCGGCAAGAAGCTCGTCAAGGAGCGCTGGGCGTACACGCTGAACAACATGGTGGACGAGGGCTGGCTCGACCAGGCCGAGCGGGACAAGCTGACCTTCCCCGTGCCCACCGCGCCCAAGGCCGCCCCCGGCATGGAGGGCCAGACCGGCTACCTCGTCGAGGCCGCGAACGACGAGATGAAGCGGCAGGGCATCACCGACGAGATGCTGGACTCCGGCGGCTGGACGATCACCCTCAACATCGACAAGAAGAAGCAGAAGCAGCTCGAGAAATCGGTCGACCGTCAGCTGGAGAACCAGCTCGACCGGGAGAACAACCCGGTCGACGCGACCGTCCAGGCCGGCGCCACCTCGGTGGACCCGAAGACGGGCAGGGTACTCGCGCTGTACGGCGGTGTCGGCGCCACCCAGCACTACATCTCCAACGCCACCCGCCAGGACTACCAGCCGGCCTCCACCTTCAAGCCGCTGGTGCTCGCCTCCGCGCTGGAGAACGAGTCCACCACCCAGGGCGGTGACCGGATCGGCCTGGACACGGTCTACGACGGCACCAGCAAGCGCCCCGTGGTCGGCAGCGACACCCCGTTCGCCCCGCAGAACGAGGACGACATCAGCTACGACAGTCCCACCGTGCAGACGGCGATGGACAAGTCGATCAACTCGGTCTTCGCGCAGATGGTCGTCGACGTGACCCCGAGCGCCGTGAAGAAGACCGCGCTCGACCTGGGCGTACCGGACAAGAACTTCCCCGAGCGTCCCGCGATCACGCTCGGCACCATGAACGCCTCGACGTGGGACATGGCCGGGGTGTACGCCACGCTCGCCAACCACGGCAAGAAGGTCACCCCGACCATCGTCAAGTCCGCCGAGCACCGGGACCGCACCATGGAGCCCGTCGACGGCGTGGGCGGCCAGGCGATCAGCAGGGCGTCCGCCGACACCGTGACGAAGGCGCTGACCGAGGTCGTCGACATCGGCTCCGGCCGGGAGGCCAACACCTCCGCCTACGATGCCGCGGGCAAGACGGGTACCTCCGAGGACAACAAGGCGGCCTGGTTCACGGCCTACACCCCGGAGCTCACCACGGCCGTGGCCCTCTTCGGCGAGTCCACGAAGGAGGGCGGCGGCCAGGTCAGCCTCACCGGTACGGCCAACTCCGGCCGTGCCAACGGTGGCGGGTTCCCCGCCAGGATCTGGGCGGACTACACCCTCGGCGCGCTCGGCGGCGGCTCGGACGCCACCTTCGACCTGCAGGGAGTCGAACGCGGTGAGACGCCGGTGACGGAGGCCCCCTCGGCCACCCCGTCCGAGACCCAGGAGCCTTCGAAGACGCCGTCCGAGGAGCCTTCGGAGACGCCCTCCGAGTCGCCGAGCGAGACGCCCGGCGAGGAGTCACCACCGGTCGAGACACCGAGCGAGTCCCCCTCCGAGACACCGAGCGAAACGCCCAGCGAGACGAAGGACCCCGAGGACGGGAACGGGCCGCCGGGCGAGCGGCCGGGCAACGGCACCATCCTGGGGCAGTAGCGACGCACGAGGGGCGGGTGCCGTCCGGCACCCGCCCCTCACACGTGTCCGGCGCCGTCGGCCTACGGCGTGGCCATCTCGAACCACACCACCTTGCCGGTCGAGAGCCGCGTCGCCCCCCACCGCCTGGCCAGCCGGTTGACCAGGAACAGCCCGCGGCCGCCCTCGTCGGTCTCCCGGGCGCGCCGCTGACGGGGCAGCTGCGGGGAGTCGTCGCCGACCTCGCAGCGCAGGATGTCCGTACGCAGGAGCCGCAGGGTCACCGGCCGCTCCGCGTAGCGCACGGCATTGGTCACCACCTCGCTGACGAGCAGCTCCACCTCGTCCGAGAGGTCGTCCAGACCCCACCGGCTCAGCGCCCTGCGGGCCAGCCTGCGGGCCCGGCCGGGCGCCGCGTCCTCCGGTTCCAGGAACCAGTACGCGACGTCGCTCGGCGCGATCCCGTCGAACCGGGCGGCCAGCAGGGCGATGTCGTCGTCCCGGTCACCGGGGCCGAGCATGTCCAGCACGTCGTCGCAGAGCGCTTCCAGCGGCGGCGAATGGTCCGGCCCGGTCAGCTGGGCGGTGGCGGCGAGCCGCTCCCGCAGGATCTCGATGCCCGTCCAGACGTCCCGTATCCGGGACTCCACCAGGCCGTCCGTGTAGAGCAGCAGCGTGGCCCCGGCCGGCGCGTCCAGTTCGACGGCCTCGAAGTCGACACCACCGACGCCGATCGGCGCGCCCGGCGGCACCCGCAGCACCTCGGCCCGGCCGCCCAGGTGGAGCAGCACCGGCGGCGGGTGCCCGGCGTTGGCGATGGTGATGCGGTGGGCGACGGGGTCGTACACCGCGTACAGGCAGGTCGCCATGCGGTCGCTGCCGAGCCGCTGTGCCTGCTCGTCCAGGTGGTGCAGGACCTCCTGCGGAGGCAGGTCGAGACCGGCGAGGGTCTGTGCCGTGGTGCGCAGCTGGCCCATGATGGCGGCGGACGTCATGGAGTGCCCCATCACGTCGCCGACGACCAGGGCGACCCTGCTGCCGGGCAGCGGGATCGCGTCGTACCAGTCCCCGCCGACCCGGGCCGTCTCGGCGGCCGGCAAGTAGCGCGAGGCCAGACGTACGCCCGTGGGCTGGGGCAACGAGTCGGGCAGCATGGTGCGCTGCAGCTCGTCGGCGATGTACGCCTCGCGGCCGTACAGCACGGCCTTGTCGATGCCGAGCGCGGTGTGCGTGGCCAGCTGGGCCGCGACCAGGAGGTCGTTGGCCTCGAACGGCGGGCGGTCCGTGCCGCGCAGGAAGACGGCGGCACCGATCACCCGGCGACGGCCGCGCAGCGGAGCCAGGATCGCGCGGTGCCCGGTCGGCACGGTGCGGCCGGCCCCCAGCAGCTCGGGCAGGGCGACACGGGCCGCGGCGGAGTCCCCGAAGACGGGACGCACCCCGCGCAGCACCTCGGCGAGCGCGCCGCCCGTCCTGATCTCGCACAGGTCGGCGGCCGGCAGCAGCCCGGCCTGCGCGTCGGTGAAGGACAGCCGCAGCCGCTCGCCCTCCTGCCCGCCCTCGCTCTCCTCGTCGGCCAGCCGCAGCCTGTCGGTGCGCCGCAGCCGCAGCACGAACGGGTTGACGGGCCGTTCGTCGCCCACCGGGAGCGGGTCACGGAGGTAGACGAGTATGGCGTCGGAGAACGTGGGCACGCTCGCCCGGCACAGGCCCAGCACGATCTCGTCCAGGTCGATGCCCCGCGCGATCCGGCGGGTCGCCGCGCCGACGAAACGCAGCCGGTCCCCCTCGCGGCGGGTGACCGTCTGGGTGTCGGCGACGGGTGCGGCGGCATCCGCGGCCGCACCGGGCGCCGGATTCGGTACGGCGTTGGGCACCGGGCCCCTCGCCGTGCCGGGCACCGGAGAGGGCCCGGGGATCGCGGCGGCGGCAGCGCCCGGTGGGGCCTCCTGCTGCCGGGGCCGGGCGCGTTCCTGCGGCCGGGCGGCGAGGGGCTGCCGGCCTTCGTGGGAGGTGGGATGCTCCGTCACGCGTGGGATTCCGTCCGTCCGGGCCGGTTGTATGAGGCGATCACAGTCACCTCGGGGGGTCGCGCCACTGTGCCCCGCCAAGAGGTCCGAGAACAACGGCTGTCACCGGATGCCCTCGGAAACGGGGCCCAAACCCTACGGCCACCAGGGCGGCCGGTATGAGGTCTTCCGGCGGCCGGGCAGTGGACAGCGAGCATGTCTCCACCCCCTCGTAGTGGTTCATGCGACCGCACGGCCGCCCGGCGGTGTGTGCCGGGTGGCTCATGCGCTGCGTTCGGTGACTGGTGGTCAGCCCCTGGGCCGGTCACGCCGGTTGTGGTGGCCTTCCGGCGGAACGGTTCGCGGAGGGCCGATCCTGCGTCTGCCCTCCTGGGGTGCGTCAAGGGTCTCACGACGTGGTGGGGGTGGGGGTGCGGTCCCAGTCATCGGGTAGCGGGGGTACCTGCCACCCGGGGTCGGGCCGCCAGTGCTCCCAGCCGTCGCTGAACGGCGCCCCCCAGCGCCGGATCACCTCGACGGCCGCCAGCCCCGCCTCGCGCACCCGCCGGGCGGTGGCCTCGTCCATCAGCCCGACCCGCTGCGCCTGCGCGAACTCGTCCTCGTCGAGCCATTCCCAGCTGTGGTCGGGACGCACCGAGATGTCGAGGAAGTGGTCCTGCGAATCGACCCCGCCCGCCCAGCGTGAGCGGGGCTCCTCGAGGTTGACGTACCAGTTGCGGAACAGCCAGCCACGGTCCCAGAACAGCCAGACCGACCAGGGGTCCCCCGGCCGGGCGAGCTTCAGCACACCCGAGCCGAACCACCGGGAGCGCACCGTCGTGCGGGGGCGCGTGTAGCGGGTGGCGAGGGGCTCGGCGTGCACCTGGGTGCCGTCGGCGAGGACCGGCCTCACACACTCGGTGCCGGACGCCATCCACACCGCCAGCAGGTCGTCGGTGTCCTGGACGACGGTGACCGGACGGCAGATGTGAACCGCGTAGCCGCCACTGTCGTCACCGGGCCTCTCGTTGGCCCGGTAGCGCCAGAGGATCCGGTCCCCCGGCGACCAGCGCACGTCGTTCTCCGCACCCGCCCCGGTGCCTGCACCCGTACCCGCGTCCGTCGCTGTCATGAAGTGATCTTAGGGACGCATCCGACGGGTGCGGCGCGTTACGGCCGGGTCATCCGCAACACGTCCAGGGCCTCGTCCAGTTGTTCCAGGGTCAGGTCGCCGCGCTCGACGTACCCTCCGGCCAGCACGGTCTCCCTGATCGTCGTGCCGTCGGCCAGTGACTTCTTGGCGACCTTCGCCGCCTCCTCGTAGCCGATGTACTTGTTCAGCGGGGTCACGACCGACGGCGAGGACTCGGCGTACTGCCGTGCCCGCTCCACATGGGCCGTGATGCCGTCGACCGTGCGGTCGGCGAGCAGCCGGGAGGCGTTGGTGAGCAGTCGTACCGACTCCAGCAGGTTCTTCGCGATCACCGGAAGCATCACGTTGAGCTCGAAGTTGCCGGCCGCTCCGGCGGCGGCGACCGTGGCGTCGTTGCCCGTCACCTGGGCCGCGACCATCAGTACGGCCTCCGGGATGACCGGATTGACCTTGCCCGGCATGATCGACGACCCGGGCTGCAGGTCGGGCAGGCTGATCTCGGCGAGTCCGGTGCGGGGGCCGGAAGCCATCCAGCGCAGGTCGTTGGAGATCTTGGTGAGGGAAACGGCGACCGTACGGAGCTGGCCCGAGGTCTCGACGAGCCCGTCCCGGGCGCCCTGCGCCTCGAAGTGGTTCCGGGCCTCGGTGAGCGGCAGGCCGGTGGTGCGGGCGACCTCCGCGATGACCGCGGCGGAGAAGCCGGGCGGCGTGTTGATCCCGGTGCCCACCGCCGTGCCGCCCAGGGGGAGTTCGGCGAGGCGGGGGAGCGAGGCGTGCAGCCGCTCGACGCCGTGACGGATCTGCGCCGCGTAGCCGCCGAACTCCTGGCCCAGGGTGACGGGGGTGGCGTCCATCAGATGCGTACGGCCCGACTTCACGACTTCCGAGAATTCGGCTGATTTCCGCTCCAGGGACGCGGCCAGGTGTTCGAGGGCCGGGATCAGATCGGCGGTGACGGCCGCGGTCGCGGCGATGTGGATGGACGACGGGAAGACGTCGTTCGACGACTGCGAGGCGTTGACGTGGTCGTTGGGGTGGACCTCGCGCCCGAGCCGCTCGGTGGCGAGCGTGGCCACGACCTCGTTGGTGTTCATGTTGGACGACGTGCCGGAACCCGTCTGGAACACGTCGACGGGGAAGTGCTCGTCCCAGCGTCCCGCCACCACCTCGGCGGCGGCCTCCTGGATCGCGTCCGCGATGTCCGGATCCAGCACCCCCAGCCCGGCGTTGACCTTGGCAGCCGCGGCCTTGATCCGGGCCAGGGCCTCGATGTGGGCCCGCTCCAGCCGTTGCCCCGAGATGGGGAAGTTCTCCACCGCCCGCTGCGTCTGGGCACGCCACTTGGCGTGCGCGGGCACCTTCACCTCGCCCATCGAGTCGTGCTCGACGCGGTACTGCGTGTCCTCGGCCGGTTCGCCCATGGTGTTCCTACCTCCTGCTGGAGCGAGCACGGTCCGCGCCCGCCGTATTCCCCGCTCATCCTGCCCGCCGGACATGCCGAAGGGGCGCACCGCCGGCCGGTGCGCCCCTTCGGCGGGTGTGCGGTCAGCCGAGGCCGGGGCCGCGGACCGGGATACTGGTGAAGGTGGGGGCCGGGGCGGGCTCGGTGAAGAAGTCGTTGCCCTTGTCGTCGACCACGACGAACGCGGGGAAGTCCTCGACCTCGATCCGCCAGACCGCCTCCATGCCGAGCTCCTCGTACTCGACGACCTCGACCTTCTTGATGCAGTCCTGCGCGAGGCGCGCGGCGGGGCCGCCGATCGAGCCGAGGTAGAAGCCGCCGTGCGCGTCGCACGCGTCCGTGACCTGCCGGGACCGGTTGCCCTTGGCGAGCATCACCTTGGAGCCGCCCGCCGCCTGGAACTGCGCGACGTAGCTGTCCATGCGGCCGGCCGTCGTCGGGCCGAAGGAGCCGGAGGCGTAACCCTCGGGGGTCTTCGCCGGGCCCGCGTAGTACACCGGGTGGTCCTTGAGGTACTGCGGCATCTCCTCGCCCGCGTCGAGCCGCTCCTTGATCTTGGCGTGCGCGATGTCGCGCGCCACGACCAGCGGTCCGGTCAGCGAGAGCCGGGTCTTGACCGGGTACTTGGTCAGCTCGGCGAGGATGTCGTCCATCGGCTGGTTCAGGTCGATCTTCACCACGTCACCGGACTCGTCCAGGTGCTCGTCGGTGGTGTCCGGGAGGAAGCGCGCAGGGTCCTTCTCCAACTGCTCCAGGAACACGCCCTCGGCGGTGATCTTCGCGGTCGCCTGGCGGTCGGCCGAGCAGGACACGGCGATCGCGACGGGCAGCGAGGCGCCGTGCCGGGGGAGGCGGACGACCCGGACGTCGTGGCAGAAGTACTTGCCGCCGAACTGGGCGCCGATGCCGATCTTCTGCGTCAGCTCGAAGACCTTCTGCTCCAGGTCCTGGTCCCGGAAGCCGTGGCCGGTCGGGGACCCCTCGGCGGGCAGCTCGTCCAGGTAGTGCGCGGAGGCGTACTTCGCGGTCTTCAGCGCGAACTCGGCCGACGTACCGCCGACGACGATCGCCAGGTGGTAGGGCGGGCAGGCCGCCGTACCCAGCGAACGGATCTTCTCCTCCAGGAACTTCATCATGGAGCCCTCGTTGAGGACCGCCTTGGTCTCCTGGTAGAGGAAGGACTTGTTGGCCGAGCCGCCGCCCTTCGCCATGAAGAGGAACTTGTAGGCGCCGCCGTCGGTCGCGTACAGCTCGATCTGGGCCGGCAGGTTCGAGCCGGTGTTCTTCTCGTCCCACATGGTCAGCGGGGCCATCTGCGAGTAGCGCAGATTGAGCTCGGTGTACGCGTCGAAGATGCCGTGCGACAGGGCCTCCTCGTCACCGCCCTCGGTGAGCACGTTCTGGCCGCGCTTGCCCATGACGATCGCCGTACCGGTGTCCTGGCACATGGGCAGGACACCCGCGGCGGCGATGTTCGCGTTCTTCAGGAGGTCCAGCGCGACGAACTTGTCGTTGGACGAGGCCTCGGGGTCGTCCACGATGCGGCGCAGCTGGGCGAGGTGGGCGGGCCGCAGATAGTGCGAGATGTCGTGCATGGCCTCGGCCGCGAGGGTGCGCAGGGCCTCCGGAGCCACCTTGAGGAACGTACGGCCGTCGGCCTCGATGGTCGAGACGCCCTCGGCGGTCACCAGCCGGTACGGCGTGGTGTCCTCTCCCAGCGGGAGCAGATCGGAGTACGCAAACTCTGGCATTACGGCCATTCCTCACTCGGTGACAGTGGCTGGCCACCCTTGGACAGCGCATCAACCAGGGTAGAACCCTGTGGGCGGGCCGGACCTGTGAGGTAGGGCTCACCCGTACGGCTTGCGGCGGGACCGGATTCCGAGGAAGGCCGGTGAGGCACTGGTCGCGATCTATCGCGTTTCGGTACGCTGGTCCGGTGGACCTCGAGAAGCAGCCTCAGCAGCCCGTCGCTCCGGCCGGTCCCGGGCCTGCCGGAATCCGAGCCTCCGACGCCGACCGCGACCGGATCGCGGACATCCTGCGGGAGGCCATGGCCGAAGGCCGGCTGACCGCCGAGGAGCATGCCGAGCGCGTCGACCTGGTCTACCGGGCCAAGACCGTCGGCGAACTCGAACCGCTGGTCCAGGACCTTCCGGCCACGGGCGGCACCGCCTCGCAGGCCGCCTCGCCCTACGGGTACGGCCGCGAGGGCGCGGCCGGGCCCGCCGAGAACCTGGTGGCGGTCTTCAGCGGCTCGACCCGCAGGGGCCGTTGGCGCGTCGGCGGCCGTACGAACGCGTTCGCGCTCTTCGGCAGCGTCGAGCTCGACCTGACCGAGGCGTTGTTCGGCCAGCGGCTGACGGTCGTCAACGCGACGTCCATCTTCGGCAGTGTCGAGATCAGGGTTCCCGAGAACATTTCACTGCGCGGCAGCGGAACGGGCATCTTCGGCAATTTCGAGGTCGACACACTGGAATCCGCCGACCCGGAAGCACCGGTGGTCGTCGTGAACGGCTACTCCGTGTTCGGGAGTGTCGAGGCAAAGCCCAAGCGTGGCAAGCTCATCGCCAACCTGCACCGGCAGTTGCGCAAGCACCTCGGCAACTGAGGCCGGACGGCCGGGGCACCGCGTATTCAGGCCATTCGGGGGCGCGTTGCCACCCGCTGTGGGCCGGAAGGTGACGCCACTCAGTGCATAGGCGTGCGTACAGCGGGTAGGGAGAGCTGCATCGCCTCTCGCTCACGAAGCCCGAAGCCGTCGTCAGGAGTGGACCGTGCTGCACATGCCGCATCAGCCCCTGCAGGTCGCCGCCCTACCTTCCCCGCGCACACCCGCGCGGGAGGATCAGGCGGGGCCCTGGCACTCGGAGGCGGTGTGCCGCCGGGATGAAGCCGGGCTGTTCTTCGCCCCGTCGAAGGAGCCGACTGCTGCCCGGCTGTCCCGTGAAGAGGCCGCGAAGCAGGTCTGCGCGCGCTGTCCGGTGATGGTGGAGTGCCAGGAGCACGCGCTCGTACAGCCCGAGCCCTACGGGGTGTGGGGCGGACTCACCGCCGCGGAACGCCGTGTGGTGCTCGCCCGGCGCCGCAGGCGCGACGTGGAGCTCAAGGCGGCGTCCTCGGCGGGGCGCATAGCCGCAGCGGGCTGAACCGCTCCCGGATGTGGCTGTGGGGGCCGCCCGGACCGGGCGGCCCCCACAGCCGTGGTGCCGGGCCTACTTGCCCCGGTCGAAGTCGATCGCGCTGTAGGCGCGCAGCTTCGAGAGCCGGTGCGTCGAGTCGATCCTGCGGATCGTGCCCGACTTGGAGCGCATCACCAGGGACTCCGTGCTGGCCGTCTCCGCGCGGTACCGCACACCGCGCAGCAGTTCGCCGTCGGTGATCCCGGTGGCGACGAAGAACACGTTGTCCCCGCTGACGAGGTCGTCCGTCGACAGGACCCGGTCCAGGTCGTGACCGGCGTCCAGCGCGCGCTGCCGCTCGGCCTCGTCCTTGGGCCAGAGCTTGCCCTGGATGACGCCGCCGAGGCACTTTATGGCGCAGGCGGAGATGATGCCCTCGGGGGTGCCGCCGATGCCCATGAGCAGGTCGACTCCGGTGCCCTCGCGGGCCGCCATGATCGACCCGGCGACATCGCCGTCGGAGATGAACTTGATCCGGGCGCCGGTCTCCCGGATCTCCCTGACGACGCTCTCGTGCCGAGGCCGGTCCAGGATGACGACGGTGACGTCCTCGGGGGCCGAGCTCTTGGCCTTCGCGACGCGCCGGATGTTCACGGAGACGGGCGCGTTGATGTCGACGAAGTCGGCGGCCTCGGGCCCGGTGACCAGCTTGTCCATGTAGAAGACGGCGGACGGGTCGAACATCGCGCCGCGGTCCGCGGCGGCCAGTACGGCGATCGCGTTGGGCATGCCCTTGGCGTTGAGCGTGGTGCCGTCGATCGGGTCGACGGCGATGTCGACCTCGGCTCCGGTGCCGTCGCCGACGCGCTCGCCGTTGAACAGCATGGGGGCTTCGTCCTTCTCGCCCTCACCGATGACGACGATGCCGTTCATCGACACCGTGGAGACGAGCGTGCGCATGGCTTTCACGGCGGCGCCGTCGGCGCCGATCTTGTCGCCGCGGCCGACCCAGCGCCCGGCGGCCATGGCGGCGGCCTCGGTGACCCGTACCAGCTCCAGGGCGAGGTTGCGGTCGGGGGCCTCCGGAGAGACCTCGAGCTGGGACGGCAGATGATGCTCGGACATCGGAGCGCACCTTTCTGTACGACGACGACCGGAAAAGAGGGTGCTGTGACTCTATCGGTAGGTCGATAAAATGAGCAGGGCGGGTCACGTATGAGCGGGCGGGCCCGTCGGCCGGTCTCCCGATGGCCGGTCGCCCGGAGGCCCGTGCCACCATTGAGTCCGTGGCAAGCAAGCGAGGCAAGCAGACCGTCCGGGACATGATCCTGTCGATGCTCGTGATCACCGCAGTGGCGGGCGTCGTCTACCTCTTCATCCCGCACGACGACAAGGCCGACCCGATCAAGGCGGTCGACTACCGGGTCGAGCTCGCGACGGCCCGCCGGGCCGCGCCGTACCCGGTGGCGGCCCCGGCCGGGCTGTCGAAGGAGTGGAAGCCGACCTCCGTCTCGTACGCGGGACAGGACGGTGCCGGCTGGCACCTGGGCTTCCTCGACCCGGACGGCAGGTACGTCGCGGTGGAGCAGTCCACGAACCCCGCGAGGAAGTACGTCCCCGAGGTGAGCCAGCAGGCCGAGGACACCGGGCGCACCTATGAGGTGGCGGGCCAGGCGTGGCAGCGCTGGGAGGGCCCGAAGTACGACGCCCTCGTGCTGCAGGCCGAGGGCGTGACGACGGTGGTCACCGGCTCGGCCCCGACGGAGCGGCTGGCGGAGATGGCCGCCGCGCTGAAGACGGCCCCTGCCGCGACGGCTTCTCCCTCTGCCTCCGCTTCCTCCGCTGCCTCCGCTTCCTGAACCAGGCGGCCGTCAGGACCGCGAAGAGCCCCGCGACGCCGAGCGAGCGTCGCGGGGCTCTTCCGCTGGTTCCGGGAGGGGAATCAGACGGTGGTGACGACCTCGTCGTAGGAGAGGCGGGGGAGACGCGGGAACCAGGCGTCCTCGCCCGGCTTGCCGATGTTGACGGCCATGAGCAGCTTGTGGTCGCCGTCCAGGAACTCCTTCTCGATGCCCGCGGCGTCGTAGCCGGTCATCGGGCCGGCGGCCAGGCCGGCGGCGCGGACGCCGATGATGAAGTAGGCGGCCTGCAGGGTGGCGTTCAGCGCTGCGGACTGCTCGCGGACCGGGCGCTCGGAGAAGAACGCGTCCTTGGCCTGCGGGAAGTGGGGGAGGAGCGCAGGGAGTTCCTCGTGGAACTCGTGGTCCGCTACCAGGAGCGCGACCAGCGGGGCGGTGGAGGTCTTCGGCTGGTTGCCCTCGGCCATGTGCTTCACGAGACGCTCGCGGCCCTCGGGCGTGCGGACCAGGACGACGCGCAGCGGCGACTGGTTGAACGCCGTGGGGCCGTACTTGACCAGGTCGTAGATCGCCTGGACCTGCTCGTCGGTCACCGGCTCGTCGGTGAACGTGTTGGCAGTGCGGGCCTCACGGAAGAGGAGGTCCTGGGCGGCGGGGTCAAGAACGAGGGACATCTGGAGCGTTACCTTCCGGACGGTACGGATCAAGCGGTGGCATCACCGTAACCGAGGGATAGATTAAGTTTCAACTAAAACGATCCCGGGGTGATCGACCGCACAAACGCATCGACCACACAAACGAACCGACCGCACAGACGCACCGACCGCACAGACGCACCGACCGCACAGACGCACCGACCGCACAGACGCAGCACCCGAAGCGCTCGCGCGTACTCCTCAGTCCGTGCCGCCGGCCTCGGAAGGCTCCTCGGGGCGCGCGAGCGCCGCGTCCAGTCGGGCCCGCGCGCCCTCCAGCCAGTGCCGGCACACCTTCGCCAGCTCCTCACCGCGCTCCCAGAGGGCCAGCGACTCCTCCAGCGTCGTGCCGCCCGCCTCCAGGCGGCGTACGACCTCGATCAGCTCGTCCCGCGCCTGCTCGTACCCGAGCGTGCCCGCCGCGGCAGCCGCCGTCGTCCCGTCGTCCGTCATGCCGACCACCCTATCGATCCGACCCGCCACGGAGAGCGGACTCCCGACGCCCCGCGACTCCGCCTCGGACCCGAAGCCGCATGACGCCGCTCGCTGATCCACTCCCTGTCGCGGGTGAGGTCGTAGGCCCGGGGTCCGGCAGACCTGGCCCGTGGGGTCCGGCAGACCCGGCCCCTCACTCCGCGACCCGTACGGTGAACTCGCCCTCGGAGACCCGCGCCCGCAGCTCCTCGCCCGGCGCCCCGGCATCCGCGGGGGAGCGCACCACATGGCCGTCCGGCCGCTGCAGCACCGCGTATCCCCGCTCCAGCGTCGCCGCGGGCGACAGCGCCACGACCCGGGCCCTGGTGTGCGCGAGCTCCGAGTCGGCGCGGTCCAGCAGATGCCCGAGCACCCTGCGGCTCCGCCCCACCAGCGCGTCGATCTCCGCTTCCCGCTCGTCCACCATCCGCTGCGGCCGCTCCATGGAGGACCTTCTCAGCGCCTGGGCCAGACCGCGCTCCTCCCGGTCGATCAGCCCTCGCACGGTCCGCAGCGCCCGGTCCCTGAGCTGCTGGACGCGGTCGAGCTCCTCACCCACGTCCGGCACGACCTTCTTCGCCGCGTCCGTCGGTGTCGACGCCCGCAGATCGGCCACCAGGTCGAGCAGGGGCGAGTCCGGCTCGTGCCCGATGGCGGAGACCACCGGCGTACGGCACGCGGCCACCGCGCGGATCAGTGCCTCGTCGGAGAACGGCAGCAGGTCCTCCACACTCCCGCCGCCACGGGCCACGACGATCACATCCACCTCCGGCAGCCCGTCCAGCTCCTGGACCGCCTGGACCACCTGATTCACCGCGTGCACGCCCTGCACCGCGGTGTTACGCACCTCGAAGCGCACCGCGGGCCAGCGCCGCCGCGCGTTCTCCAGCACATCGCGCTCCGCCGCCGACGCCCGCCCGGAGACCAGCCCGATCAGCTGCGGCAGGAAGGGCAGCGGCTTCTTCCGGTCCAGCGCGAAAAGGCCCTCGGCGGCCAGCGACTTCTTCAGCTGCTCCAGGCGCACCAGCAGCTCGCCGATGCCCACCGGCCGTATCTCCGTGGCCCGCAGCGACAGCTGCCCGCGCGGGGCGTACCACTCCGGCTTGGCGAGGACCACGACCCGCGCGCCCTCCGTCACCACATCGGCGATCCGGTCGAAGACCTGCCGGAAGCAGGTCACACTCACCGAGATGTCGTGGGACGGGTCGCGCAGCGTCAGGAACACCACCCCGGCACCGGGCCGACGCGACAGCTGGGTGATCTGCCCCTCGACCCAGACCGCGCCGAGCCGGTCGATCCACCCGCCGATCAGCCGCGACACGTCGCCGACGGGCAGCGGGGCTTCCGGGGACGTAGTGAGAGCCATACGGGCGAGCGTATCGGCCGGGACCGACCATCAGGCGGCCCGCCGCCCCCACTGCACCGCGAACACCACCAGCCCGACGCCCAGCCAGCACAGCCCCACCAACTGCGCGCTCGTCGTCGCCTCCAGGATCACCGCGACCAGGACGGCCGCGCCCACCACCGGCATCAGCACATGACGCCACCAGCTCGGCGGCCCCTCCATGCGGCGTACGGCGAACCAGCCCACCACCGACGCGTGCAACAGTACGAACGCGGTGAGCGCGCCGACGTTCACGACCGACACCAGATGATCGAGGCCGTCGTCGCGCCTGGCCGCCCACACCGCCGCCACCAACGTCACGACCGCCGCGCACGCGATCGCGACGCGCGGCACCCCGGACCGGGGGTCGACCCGGGACAGGAACGACGGCAGCCGCCCCTCCCGACCCATCGCGAACACCAGCCTCCCGGCCGCCGCCTGCCCGGCCAGCGCTGCGAAGGCCGCACCGATCGCCTTGCTGGCGGCCACCAGGTCGTGCAGCCAGGATCCGACCGAGGCATCCACCGCGTCGTAGAACGCGGACCCCTGCTTCACCGGATCCGCGGCCAGCTCCGCCGAGCTCACCGGTTCCAGCAGTGCCGCCAGATACGACTGGACCACGAACAGCGCCCCGGCCAGCACCAGGCAGAACAGCACCGCCCGCGCCACCTTCGCCGAACCGCCCGTCACCTCCTCGGCGAAAGAGGCGATCGCGTCGAAGCCGAGATACGACAGCACCGCGATGGACACCGCTCCCACGACCGCGGTCATCGAGAATCCGGAGTCGCCGGTGAGCGGTGTCAGCCAGCCGCGCTGCGCCCCGTCCCTGGCCAGCACCACCACCGCCGACACCACGAACACCAGCAGCACCACGATCTCCATGGCGAGCACCGCGAAGCCCACCCGGGCCGCCGCCCGTACGCCCCAGAGGTTGAGCGCGGTCGTCACGACGACGGCGATCGCCGTCCACACCCACCGGGACACCTCGGGAACCAGCGCGTTCATCGCGATCCCGGAGAAGAGATACGCGACCGCCGGGATGAGCAGGTAGTCGAGCATCGCCATCCAGCCGGCGATGAACCCGGGCCCCTCCCCGAGCCCCTTGCGGGCGTACGCGAAGACCGATCCGGCGAGCGGGGCGACATGCACCATCTGCGCGTAACTGAACGCCGTGAAGGCCATCACCACGGTCGCCACCAGATACACCAGCGCCACGGCCCCGTCGGACTTGGCGTCCAGGGTGCCGAACACGCCGACCGGGGCCATGGGCGCGATGAACAGCAGTCCGTAGACCACCAGGTCCCGGAAGCCGAGTGTGCGCCGCAGTTTTCCCTCTTCGACGCTGCTGCCCGCCATGAGACCTCCGCCGCTGGGTGACGCTGGATTGCGTACGCCTCAGTCTCCCGACCCCGCCGATCCGGCGCCTGTTCGATACGGCCTTACGATGGTGCGCATGACTGCAACTCCTGCCCGCCGTGTCCTGCTCGCCGCACCCCGTGGCTACTGCGCGGGTGTGGACCGCGCCGTGATCGCCGTCGAGAAGGCCCTGGAGCAGTACGGGGCCCCCGTCTACGTCCGCCACGAGATCGTGCACAACAAATACGTCGTGCAGACGCTCGAGAAGAAGGGCGCGATCTTCGTCGACGTGACCGCGGAGGTGCCCGAGGGCTCCATCGTGATGTTCTCCGCGCACGGCGTCGCACCGACCGTCCACGCCGAGGCCGCCGAGCGCAAGCTCGCCACGATCGACGCGACCTGCCCGTTGGTCACCAAGGTCCACAAGGAAGCCGTCCGCTACGCCAAGGAGGACTACGACATCCTCCTGATCGGCCACGAGGGCCACGAGGAGGTCATCGGCACGAGCGGTGAGGCGCCCGACCACATCACGCTGGTCGACGGCCCCGAGGACGTCGCGAACGTCGAGGTCCGCGACGAGTCGAAGGTCGTCTGGCTCTCCCAGACCACGCTCTCCGTCGACGAGACGATGGAGACCGTCGGCGCACTCAAGCAGAAGTTCCCCAACCTCCTCTCCCCGCCGAGCGACGACATCTGCTACGCCACGCAGAACCGCCAGGTCGCGGTGAAGAAGCTGGCGGAGGACGCCGAACTGGTCATCGTCGTCGGCTCGAAGAACTCCTCCAACTCGATCCGCATGGTCGAGGTCGCCCTGGACGCCGGCGCGCCCGCCGCCCACCTGGTGGACTTCGCCGACGAGATCGACGAGGCATGGCTGGAAGGCGTCACCACGGTCGGCCTCACCTCGGGCGCCTCGGTGCCCGACGTCCTGGTGGACGGCGTGCTGGAGTGGCTGGGTGAGCGGGGTTACGCGGACGTGGAGACGGTGAAGACCGCGGACGAGTCGATCACCTTCTCGCTGCCCAAGGAGCTCCGGCGCGACCTGCGCGCCGAAGCCGCCGCACTCTCCGCCGAGTAATCCGGGGCGTGCGCGGGTTACCCGCCCCTCCGGGGAGTGATCCGCGCCACCTGCCCGTACCGTGGATCACATGGAGATCTTCGGTGTGGATATCGGCGGTTCAGGGATCAAGGGTGCGCCCGTGGACCTGGACCGCGGAGAGCTGGCGCAGGAGCGCCACAAAGTACTGACACCTCACCCGGCCACGCCCGAGAGCGTGGCCGGCGGTGTGGTCGAGGTGGTCGGTCACTTCGGCTGGCAGGGGCCGGTCGGCATCACGTTCCCCGGAGTCGTCACCGGCGGCATCACCAGGACCGCGGCCAATGTGGACAAGGGCTGGATCGACACGGACGCCCGGGCGCTGCTCAGCGACCGCATCGGGCAGCCCGTCACGATCCTCAACGACGCCGACGCGGCCGGTATCGCCGAGATGACCTTCGGGGCGGGCCGCGGCCGCAAGGGCACGGTGATCATGCTGACCCTCGGTACGGGCATCGGCAGCGCGGTCTTCACCGACGGGCGGCTGGTCCCCAACACCGAGCTCGGCCACCTGGAGCTGCACGGTCACGACGCGGAGAAGCGCGCCTCCACGAAGGCGAAGGAGGACGAGGACCTGAGCTGGCAGCACTGGGCGCACCGGGTGCAGAAATACCTGGTCCACGTGGAGATGCTGTTCTCGCCCGAGCTCTTCATCATCGGCGGGGGTGTCAGCCGCAAGGCGGAGAAGTTTTTGCCGCTCATCGAGAACGTACGGGCCGAGATGGTCCCGGCGGAGCTGCAGAACAACGCGGGCATCGTCGGCGCGGCCATGGCGGCCGCCGCCGAGTAGCTCCTACGCGCGGGGGCGGCGGGCAGCCCTTCCGGTCCGTTCCGCTCGCTCGGTCCGTTCTGCTCGTTCGGTCCGTTCGGTCCGTTCGGTCCGTTCGGCTCGTTCCGCTCGTTCAGCTTTGAGCACGTGCCGCTGCCGCTCCCGCATCTGCCTGATCTTCCGTACGGTGGCGATGAGCCCCGCGATGAGCGTGCCCCCGTACAGCCAGCCGGCCTGGACGGCCAGCGCGGTCACGACAGCCATCGCCTGCCCACCGAAGCCGCCCGTGCCCCCGGCGACGGGGATCACGCCGACCGCGAAGGCGATGGGCACGATGATCGGCGCGGTCACCAGGTCGGCGGGCCGCACCCAGAGCGCGGTCAGGGCGCTGACGGGCAGGAACAGCAGCCCGTAGACGATCTCCGAACCGTCGAAGAGCAGCTGGTCCACACAGGCCAGCAGGAACATGGTCAGGGCCGCGAAGAGGCCGGCTCCGATGCCGGTCAGCCGGGGGTCGGGAAATCTGCGCAGCGCCATGACCACCGGGGGCACGCCTCCGGGCCGCGTCCCCGGCCGTGCCCCCGGGCCCTTCGCCGGTGTCACCGCCACCGTCACCGGATAGGCGCCCGCGGCCGTGACCTCGCCGAGGCCGCCGGGCGGGGCGGGCTGAGCCTGCGAGGGCTGCCTGCGCTGCGGGGTACGTGTCCTGTGCTGCTCCACCCCGACAACCTAGGGCGCCGTGTGCACTCTTTCGGGCGTTGGACACGCGCTTTGGACGACCTTGGCGTTGCGTTCGATCCCACACGGCCGAAACCAGGACCGTTCGGCCCCCACCGGCCTCCGTCCCCGCACCCGTGACCGGTCGCCCGGCCCCGCCCGTAAACTGGAGAATCGGTCCACACCCGGCCCGCCCGCACAGCCCCTCTCCTCCACTTCAGGAAGTCGCCAAAGTGTCGCTCACGATCGGAATCGTCGGCCTGCCGAATGTCGGCAAGTCGACCCTGTTCAACGCCCTGACCAAGAACGACGTGCTGGCGGCCAACTACCCGTTCGCCACCATCGAGCCGAACGTCGGCGTCGTGGGCGTCCCCGACCCCCGACTGAACAAGCTCGCCGAGATCTTCACCTCGCAGAAGCTGCTCCCCGCCACCGTCGACTTCGTCGACATCGCGGGCATTGTGCGAGGCGCGAGCGAGGGCGAGGGCCTGGGCAACAAGTTCCTCGCGAACATCCGCGAGTCCGACGCGATCTGCCAGGTCATCCGCGCCTTCAAGGACGAGAACGTCGTCCACGTCGACGGCAAGGTCTCGCCCAAGGACGACATCGAGACGATCAACACCGAGCTGATCCTGGCCGACCTCCAGTCCGTCGAGAAGGCCGTCCCGCGCCTGACGAAGGAGGCCCGCCTCCAGAAGGACAAGGTCGCGGTCCTCGCCGCCGTCGAGGAGGCCCAGAAGATCCTCGAGGCGGGCGACACGCTCTTCTCCCAGGGCATCACGGCCGGCACCGAGAAGGGCCGCCTCCTCCACGAGCTGCACCTGCTCACGACGAAGCCCTTCCTCTACGTCTTCAACGTCGACGAGGACGAGCTGGTCGACGAGGACTTCAAGAACGAGCAGCGCGCCCTGGTCGCCCCGGCGGAGGCCATCTTCCTCAACGCCAAGATCGAGTCCGAGCTGATCGAACTCGACGACGAGGAGGCCCTCGAGCTCCTCCAGTCCATGGGCCAGGACGAGCCCGGCCTGGCCACCCTGGGCCGCGTCGGCTTCGACACCCTCGGCCTGCAGACCTACCTCACGGCAGGCCCGAAGGAAGCCCGCGCCTGGACGATCAAGAAGGGCGCCACGGCCCCGGAGGCGGCCGGTGTGATCCACACCGACTTCCAGAAGGGCTTCATCAAGGCGGAGATCATCTCCTTCGACGACCTGGTCGAGACCGGTTCGGTCGCCGAGGCCCGCGCCAAGGGCAAGGCGCGCATGGAGGGCAAGGACTACGTGATGCAGGACGGCGACGTGGTGGAGTTCCGCTTCAACGTCTGACGAACAGTCAAGAGATGTGCCCGGCCCGCTTGTTGGTGGGTCGGGCGCAGGTGTACGTCCGCGTGGAGTCCTTGTGCCGCGAAGCGCTGAGGTGTTGATGACGGGTCTGGTTGGTGCGACTGCGGTCGGCGTTCAGGCTTTGACGACCTCTACGGCGGGGCCGCACAGGAGCGTCAGGTCCTCGGGATCGGAGGTCAGGACGGTGACTGGCTGGGGTGCGGTGCGGGCGATGACGGCGAAGGCGGCGTCGATGGCGTACTTGTGGCCGTGGAGGCGGTGGCTGCGCAGGAGGGCTGCGGCCTGATCGGTGATCTCCTTGGTGACGTCGTGAACGTCGACGCGGGAGAGGACCCACTTGATACGGGCGGGGTGAATGCGCTCGTAGTCGGCCTCGAGGGTGGTCATGGCGCTTGTCGCCACGCGGATGCCTTCCTCCGATGCCGCTTGGACCAGGGTCATGACGGCGCGGTCCTTGCGGTAGAGCTTGGAGAGGCCTTCGCTGTCGAGCAGTAGGGTGCCGGGCATCAGGCTGCGGCCCCGCCTACCTGTCGGTGGTCATGGCGCAGCAGCGTGCGGGCGGCTTCGACCTCCTCGCGGGTGAGCTCGTCATTGTCGGTCGCGAAGTCGGCGACGATCTCCCGGAGTTTGTCCATGGCGACCCGTTGTTCGAGGGCTTCGGCAACGTAGGAGGAGAAACCGCCGGGCCCGACGTGGGCGCGTGCGGCTTCGGCGAGGTCCTCGGGCAGGCTGATCGAGTACTTCTTGCTACTACTCATGGTGCCCATGCTACCGGTGGTCGTAAATCTCTGGGTGCGAATGGTCGTGGCCGCGCAGACTGTGCGGACGGGTATCCGTCCGGTCCGCAGAGAGTCCGCAGGACGCCCGTAAGCGCCCGTCGCAGGCCAACGCGAGCCAACGGAGAATTGGCTGGTCAGGGCCCTGGAGGGGGCTCCGTCGCAGGTCAGGATCAGACCGCAGGCGTTCCGCTTCAACGTGTAGCGGCTGACATATCACCACGTCGCCGATCTGGCAAATATGCAGGTCAGGAAGGGTCCGGCTCTTCGGAGTCGGGCCCTTAGTTCTTGCCCGTGCTGGGATGGTGCTGGGATGAGATGCGAACGCCCGTGCTGGGACGCGGGCCGGCGCTGGCTCAGTACGAGCGGGGCCCGTACGGACTCCAGCCGTGGAGGAAGGGTGCACGCTCGGCGGCGCCGGGTTTGGGTGGTGTGGGGAGCTTTGGCGCCGAGGCGGTCTCGGAGAGACGTTGGAGGTGCGTGGTGGCGAACGCGAGCCATTCCTCGGTCCCCGCCTTCTCCTCGCCGGGCGGGAGCGCTGCGGCCTGACTGCGCACGTCGCCCCTGCCCGTTGTTTCCGAGGGAGAGAACATCTGACGGACCAGACAGCGGCAGACTTTTTCGGTTGCCTGGTCCAGGAGGGCTGATTCGTCAGCAGGATGTGCCCATGGATGAGCGGCAAGGGCGGCCGGCGCCGTTCGGGGGATGCTCGGGCAGGGCTGCCGCAGGTCGGGGGGCCTCAGTGCGCTCGAGGGAA
Source organism: Streptomyces sp. NPDC005794 (assembly GCF_042871445.1). Lineage (NCBI taxonomy): Bacteria > Bacillati > Actinomycetota > Actinomycetes > Kitasatosporales > Streptomycetaceae > Streptomyces > Streptomyces sp. NPDC005794. Next base: position 113,169 of record NZ_JBIAIN010000007.1, on the reverse strand, counting down.
AAGCTGCTCGACAGCGGTCACCACTGCGGCGCGGCGGGCGGCGGTGGTGGGGTCCACGGCGTGTGCGGCGGCGGCCTCGCTGAGTTCGGGTTGTGATGCCCAGGTCATGGCGATCTGGTTGACCAGGGCGAGGACGTCGGCCGGGTCCCAGGCGGGGTCGAGCTGTCCGGCCTGTTGCACCTGGCGGAGCTGGTCGATTTTGCGGGCGATCATTGCCTGTTCGGGATCGTCGGTAACGGCTGTGGTGCCCGGCAGTTCGAGGCGGCCCCAGGTGATCAGTCGGTGGTGGTCCGGACGGGCGACAAAGTAGTCGAACAGGCGGCCCGCGTAGCCGGGGAGGTCGGACGGGTCTATCTGGGTGGCCTCGGCGATGACGACGTACTCCCGTGCGGCGACGGCGGCATAGAGCGCGTCTTTGCCGCGGAAGTAGGCGTAGACGCGTTCTTTGCTGGTCTTGGCGAGTCTGGCGATGCGGTCCACACGGGCGCCGGCGATGCCGTGGCGGGCGAACTCCTCCATGGCAGCGGTAAGGATGCGCTCGCGCGTGGTGTCGCCGGCGGCGGCTGCGGGCGCTGCGGTCTGGCCGGAGTCGCGGGACTGGGACATGGTCCCAGGATAGAGCACCAAACCGTTTGGTTTGGCATTCGGGTGATCGGCGCGTAGAGTCAAACGGAACAGTTCGGTTTGACCTCTGCGGGTGAAGCCGGCGAACTACTCAGGGAGTGAACTCATGCAGCACCGCAATCTGGGCTCTCAGGGTCTGCGCGTCTCGGCGCTCGGCCTGGGGACCATGGGCATGTCCATGGCCTACGGTGCGTCGAACGACGACGAGGGCATCGCGACCATCCGCCGCGCCCACGAACTCGGGATCGACTTCTTCGACACCGCCGAGCTGTACGGCGCCGGTACCGGCAGCAACGAGATGCTCCTGGGCGAGGCAGTCAAGGACTTCCGCGAGGAGGTGGTCCTCGCCACCAAGTTCGGCTTCGACATGACCGCCCCGGCGATCAGCCCCGCCTTCGACAGCCGCCCGGAAAACATCCGCAAGGTCGCCGAGAACAGTCTGCGCTACCTGCGGAGCGACCACATCGACCTCTTCTACCAGCACATCTCCGACCCCGACATTCCGGTCGAGGAGGTCGCCGGCGTGGTCGGCGAACTGATCACCGAAGGCAAGGTGAAGTACTTCGGCCTGAGCAACGTCGGCCCCCAGTACATCCGCCGCGCCCACGCCGTCACCCCGGTCTCCGTGCTCCAGTACGAGTACTCGCTCTTCGAGCGGGAGGTCGAGGAGGAGATCCTTCCCGTTCTACGGGAACTCGGCATCGGCCTGGTGCCCTACTCCCCGCTCGGCCGCGGCTTCCTCACCGGCCAGGTCAAGCCCGCCGGCGAGTACGCCGCGGACGACATGCGCAGCTGGGACGAACGTTGGCAGGGCGAGAACTACACCTACAACCTGCACGCCACCGAACAGCTCAAGAACCTGGCCGACACCAAAGGCATCACCACCGCCCAACTCGCGCTGGCCTGGCTGCTCGCCCAGGGCGAGGACATCGCGCCCATTCCCGGCACCCGCAGCACCAAGCGCATCGAGGAGAACGCCGGCGCCACCGACGTCCAGCTCTCCGCCACCGATCTGGCCCGCATCACGGAGATCCTTCCCCACGGCTCGGCAGGCAGCCGCCTCCCGGCCGCGGTGCTGTCCAGCTTCACCACAGACTGACCGTGCCGGCACCCGCGCGTGCGAGGCTGGGCCCGTCGGCCAAAGGCGGCACGCGGGGGCTCGGGACCGTCAACCAGGGGGAGGAGGGGGGAGGATCGTGGTCTCGTCGGCCGGGAAGGCGGCCGGGGTGAGACCGGTGCGGTCGCGGAAGAAGCGGCCGAAGTTCGCGGGGTCGGTGAAGCCGAGGTGGTCGGCCACGGACCGGGCATCCCATCGGGCGCTTCCCAACAGGCGCCGGGCTTCGAGCAGACGCCGCTCGTCGATGAGCTCACGCACTCCCTTGCCAGCGGTTTCCCGGGCGGCGCGGCTGAGGGTGCGGACCGAGCAGCCGAGCAACTCGGCGTAGTCCGCGGCCCGGTGCAGTTCGCGGAAGTGCAGCTCCAGGGCGTCCGCGAACCGTCCGTAGGCGTCACCACGGCTGCCGCCGGCACTCGTCTCGGCGGGGGTGATCCCAGGGGCGCCTGCGAGGCGCAGCAGCAGCGATTCGAGCAGGCTGCGCCGCAGGGCGTGGTGGACGTCGAGGGGACCGCGTCCGAGTGCGCGGTGTTCGTCCAGAAGCTGGAGTGCCGTCTGCTGGAGCCAGGCGGCGTCGTCGGGGTGCGGGCTCAGCACGGCAGGAGCCTCGTGTGCGGTGAGAGGGGCCAGCAGGCGGGCGATGCCGGGCCGCAGTACATCCGGTTCGAACAGGATGAACGGGCCGCGGGCCGCGCCTGGCGGGTGCCAGCACTGCGCGTGCCCCGGGCGCACCCACAGCCACTGGCCGGGGGCGACGGTCCGCGTGATGTGGTCGACGTCGTGCCGCAACTCTCCCTCGGTGACGGCGATGAGGTAGTGGAAGGTGGCGCGAAGGGTGATGAGTCGTCGTGCGATCCGCGCATTCGATGCCGCGCGGTCCGGAGGGCCGTTCTCGGGTCGCGAGCCGTCTTCGTTGGAAGGGGTGAATCCCGAGGTCAGACGTCCTTGATCTGTACGCGGTCGCCGCACAATTTCGCCCAGTCGTCGCGGTCCGAGGTCAGCACAAGCACGGGCGCCGGGGAGCGGAGCGCCATCGCGGCGACAAGGGCGTCGACGGCGTACTTGTGGCCGTGCAGGCCACCGGCGTCGCTCAGTAGCTGCACGGCGGTGAGGCTGTCCGCCTGGGTGACGTCCTGGACCTGAAGGCGGGAGAGCAGCCAGTGCAGCCGGGCGGTGTCCGTCTTCCCGTAGACGGCCTCCACCACCGTCAGGGCCGACACGAGGACGGGCACCCCTATGCGCCGAGCGGCCTCGATCCGGGTGACCATCTGGCGGTCGTTGCGCAGGAGGAGCGACAGCGCCTGGGAGTCCAGAACCATGGACCTGGCAGCGGGCTCCTTCATGCGGCGCTGTCGTTCGACGCGTACGGCGCCGGTGCGTCACCGAACAAATCGCGCTGCGTGGCCTGGATCTCGGCCTCGCTCAACGGTTCGTGCTCGGCTTCGTAGGCGGCCACGATCTCGGCGAGGCCGTCCATCGCCAGCTGATGCCGGACCGCCGCTGTCACGTACGCGGACACGCCGCGCTTGCCGGTGCGCGTACGCAGAGCGCCGAGGAGTTCCGAGGGCATCGAGACGGAGATGTTCTCCGTGCCGCCGGGGCGGGGTGATTTCATGGCTACAAGTCTAGTACAGAAACTATTACACCGCCGGAGTGCTGTGCAGCCTGCCTCGCTGACGCATAGTCTTTGCGTCCCGGATCTTCTTGTGCTTTGTCGCGGCTCCCGTGCTGGGATGGTGCTGGATAGCTGACCCCTCGTCACCTGTCATCACCCCTGCTCATCCCTACCGTGCTGGGATCTTGCTGGGATGGGATGACGGTGCCCATGCTGGGATGTGCGCTGTTCAGTGCCGTAGCGGGGAGTTCCAGAGCAAAATCCCCTTCACGTTTCTTTACGACATAGGGACCGATCGAGGAACCAAAGCGGTACCCGTGCGGAGCGGTCGGTCTCCCGGCAGTGGAGGGGAAGGTGTCGGGACTGAAGCTGTTCCGCACGACGAAGAGCGGCGTGACTGAGGTCATGCCGCGTCGGGGTGGAACGGTGCGTCTGTGATCGTGAGGTGCAAGCGCGGTGCGTGCCGTTCTCGTCGAGAACGAAGGTGTTCAGGTTGTAGCCCATGACAGCGAAGTCACCGCTGTCGCTGACGTGCACCTGCGGGTTGAGGTACTGGCTGCGCACGATGTGCGGGTTGGAGTAGATGGAGTCGATCCAGCGATGACCTTGTCCCGGCCGACCAGGACGTTCTTGAGGATCGGGTCGAAATAGCTGACCTCTTCGGCGAACCCGTCGAGACAGCCGCGGTTGTCGCCCGCGCTCCACCGCTCGTTGTGGGACTTCTCCAGCTCGATGATGGTCTTGCTGATTTCTTCCTTGTTGACGCCCATGACGGTTCCTTTCGAGCAAGCTGTGGCTTTGTACGCCCCGAAGGGGCGCCATGCTTCGCCGGGGCGAGGTGGTCGCCGCGGCACCTCTCGATCATCTAGCGAAATCCGACGAATCGGGCAGTTGGCTGCGGACAGCCAGTAGTCAATGAAGGACACAGCGGTGGGAGGAGTGGCCCGGTCGGGCCAGGCCAGGGTGATCCCGGGGAGTCACGCCGTGCGGCAGACCCGCTCGATCAGGGTCTGCCAGCTGTCGCCCAGTGGGCGGGTGCGGTGCTGGAAGGCGGCGTCGGCCTCGGCGTCCCCGTCGGGGCCGTTCCCCGGCAGCGCGAGGAAGATCATGAAGGGGCCTTCCAGTGCGCTGGTGAGCTGCACCGTGAGGCTGTCCAGATCGGCGACACCGGTGCCCGCCCGGCCGAGCAGCATGCGGATGTGGGCCTGGCTGAAGCTACTGCCGCCCTCGGCGGGGGCGGCCCGGTGCCGGTCCATTGAGGAGCGGACGATCGTGACGTGGTCGGCGAGGTAGGCGACGCGGGCTCGACCGTAGGCGACCAGCCGGTCGAGGGGCTCGGCACCCGGGCCGAGTGGGGGCGGGCCGGCCAGGACCTGGTGCTGAAAGGCGTGCTCGTCGTCTTCGAGCAGGGCGTGGAAGATGCCGGCGCGGGTGCGGAAACGGCGGTAGACGGTGCCCTTGCCCAGGCCGGCGCGTTCGGCGAGGCCGTCCATGGTGACCTTGTCCGCCCCCAGCTCGGCGGCCATCTCGCGCGCCACCGTCAGCAACTGCTCTCGGTTGCGGGCGGCGTCGGCGCGCTCGGCGCGGGGCCGCCCGAAGGGCAGCGGCGATCGTTCCATGCGGCAAATCTATCCCCACCCGGAGGTCGGGAATTTAAGCGGGGTGAAGTCCGCTTAGGATGTACGAGGCTCGGCCAGCCGCTCGTCAGGCCCGGCCCCACGTCCCCCTCACGTCGAAATGAAATGGACCCGACATGAACGTCTTCCTCTGGATCCTGCAGTCCCTGCTGGCCGCCGGAATGCTTGCCGCCGGCGGCGGCAAGCTCGCCCAGCCCTACGAGAAGACCGCCGAGTCCATGGCCTGGGCGAAGAGCTTCACGTCCGGTCAGGTGAAGACCATCGGCGCGGTGGAGGTGCTGGCCGCGCTCGGCCTGATCCTCCCGGCCGTCACCGGCATCGCCACCGTGCTCACGCCGCTCGCAGCCGTCGGCGTCGCACTGATCATGATCGGCGCGGTGGTCACCCACGCCCGGCGCGGCGAGTGGCCGAACGTTGGTGTCAACGTCGTCCTGCTCGCCATCGCGGTCGTGATCGCCTGGGGCCGCTTTGGCCCGTACGCCTGGTAAGCCCGCCCGAGGGCATCTCTTCGCCACCCCCTCCACACGCAGTTCCTCCTCCGAAACGGAGTCCGCCATGTCCGCCGTCACGCCCGACGTCCTCTTCGGCCTCGACACCTTCGGCGACGTCCCCCAGGACGACCAAGGCCGTCCCGTCTCGTACGCCGGCGCGATCCGGCAGGTCGTGGACGAGGCCGTACTCGCCGACTCCATCGGGGTCGACGCCCTCGCGCTCGGCGAGCACCATCGCCCCGAGTACGCCGTCTCCACGCCCGAAACCGTGCTGGCGGGCATCGCCACCCGCACCGAGCGGATCCGGCTCGCCTCCGGCGTCACCGTGCTCAGCTCGGACGACCCGGTGCGCGTCTTCCAGCGGTTCGCCACCCTCGACGCGCTCTCCGATGGCCGTGCCGAGGTCATCCTGGGCCGGGGCTCGTTCACCGAGTCCTTCCCTCTGTTCGGCTACGACCTGGCCGACTACGACGTGCTCTTCGAGGAGAAGCTGGACCTGTTCGTCCGGCTGCTGGAGGAGAAGCCGGTCACTTGGGAGGGCACCCAGCGGGCCGCCCTGACGGACGCCGACGTCTTCCCCAAGACCGAGTCCGGGCGCCTGCCCACCTGGGTCGGGGTCGGCGGTTCCCCGCAGTCGGTGATTCGCACCGCCCACTACGGGCTGCCACTGATGCTCGCGATCATCGGCGGAGACCCGGCCCGCTTCAGCCGCTACATCGACCTCTACCAGCGCGCCGCCGAGCAGTTCGGGACCACGGCGCACCCGGTCGGCATGCACTCCCCGGGGTTCGTCGCCGACACCGACGAGGAGGCCCGTGCCCTGCACTGGCCGCACTTCAAGGCCATACGCGACACGATCGGGGCGCTGCGCGGCTGGCCGCCGGTCACCAAGGGTGAGTACGAGTCCGAGATCGAGCACGGCTCGATGTACGTCGGTTCCCCCGAGACCGTCGCCCGCAAGATGGCCGCCGCCATCAAGCAACTCGGTGTCGGCCGGTTCGACCTTGTCTACACCGCTGGCACCCAGCCGGTCAGTGCCCGGCTGCGGGCGGTCGAGCTGTACGGCACGAAGGTCGTCCCGATGGCCCGTGAACTGCTGGCCGACTGAACGCAGTTGACCACAGCAAAGGAGTACGTGATGACCACTCAGCCACTTCCGGTGATCGGCATCCTGGGCGCGGGCAAGGCCGGCACGGTGCTGGCTCGCCTGGCCGTCGCCGCCGGCCACCGGGTCCTGATCGCGGGTTCGGGTGATCCGGAGCGCATCGCCCTCACCGTGGAGGTCCTCGCCCCGGGCGCCGAGCCCGTCACCGCCGAACAGGCCGCCGCCGAGGCGGACCTTGTCGTCGCCAGTGGGACCAGTGCAGGACATGGGCGACCGGGGGAAGGAGGCGTGCGGTGAGCTGGGCGGTCAGGCGGCGGATCTCGGGCAGGCTCAGCGGGACGAGGTGCTGGTCACCGGGTTGTGATCCCCTTTTTTGAGCTCCTGTGAGCGGATCGTGGTCAGGTAGGCGTGGGCCGCCATGGCGAGGGTGATGTGCCGGTACCAGGCCTGGTATTTACGGACCTGGTAGTGGTCGAGGCCGCATTCGTTCTTCGCGGTCTGGAAGCACTCCTCGATCGTCCACCGGCGGCCGGCCACGGCAAGGAGGGTGTTCAGGGTGGTGTCTTCGGGTGCGAAGCACACGTAGTAGGCGATCTCGGTGGGATCGATGATGCTGCGGCGGGCCAGGACCCAGTGCTCGACGCCCTCCTCGCGCCAGGGGCGGATCGGGGCCCGGGCCCAGTCGTAGACACGCTCGCCGTGGGCTCCCCGCCCGCACGAACGGCGCTTCCACGCCTGCCGGGGCAGAGCGGTGACCAGCTCGTCCACGGGGTGGTCCATGCGTGAGGCGGTGACGACGGTGTCGGTGCGGCGCGTCGCCAGCACATGGAACACCCCGCGCTGTTCGAGCCAGTACCGCAAGCCCTTGACCTGCCCGTATGCCTCATCAGCGGTCAGCCACGCGAACGGCACCCGCGCGGCGAGAGCCCGCTCGATCATCGCCTTGGCGTGCTCGTTCTTCGTGGCGAAGGCGACCTCGTCGGGGACCGCGGCAGTGCGGCAGCGGTCCCGGTCCTCGGTCCAGGACGCGGGCAGGTACAGCTCCCGGTCGATCAACGTGTGACCGGCATCGGTGGCGTAGGCCAGGAAGGTGCCGACCTGGCTGTTCTCGACCCGGCCCGCCGTGCCGGTGTACTGACGTTGGACCCCGGCCGAGCGGATGCCCTTCTTCAGGAACCCGGTGTCGTCCACGACGAGCACCGCCTGACGGTCACCGAGGTGCTCGATCACGAACTCCCTGACGTCGTCACGGACTTCGTCAGCGTCCCAGTCACACGTGTTGAGCAGGCGCTGCAAGCGGTCCGTGCCACTGCGGTGGTCGTCCGCGACAGCGACGTCCTCCTGGTCGATGCGCGGGGGCAGAAGATCAGGTCGTGGAAGGTGCCGCTGAGTCACTTGCGGACTCTCCCGTTTCGTCAGCGATGGCCCATACTCCGTCGACCAGACACAGCGACTGGCAGGCGCCTTTGCGGTTTTCCAGCTTTTGCAGCAGTGCGTACCCGAGGCAGAGAATTACTTCGTGCCCGTCATAGGATTCCAGGTTGAGCACCGCCGCCTCGACCTGGCCGATCTCTGTGATGAGTACGGGAACGGTGCCCCCACCTCGGGTAAAGGTCAAGCCGATGCGCGCATAGAGGGACGCGATGAGAGCAGACCCGCCGGCTTGCGTGACCCGTTCCTGATCGACGTCCTCCCGGGTCAACTTGGCTATCTGTGTCCGCGCATGCCGCAGAACCTCGATAAGGTCTTTTGCCTCATTGATATTGATCGGTACCGCTAAGGGCGGTGGTTCGTCCGCCCGGACTGTCTTATCACGGCGAAATCTTCGCATTCCTGTGCTCCGGAGTGGCCCGTGACTTCATTGTTCGCTCGCATGGAGCGGGGCGGCGTGACGTGAGGTCGCCACACCGCCCCGCCCTTCCTGATGCCGCGTGAGTACTATGCTAAACCCACGTCTTGCCTGCGGCATTGGACTTCAGTTTGTGCTTCTTGACCGCGTCCTTGCATAGGCGGCAAGCGGTCTTTTTCGCATTCCCGTACGTCCAGGCTGTGATCTTGCCGCCCTTACTTCGTCCGATTTTGTTGTTGTACTGGTCGGCTTTGGAATCTCGCTTGGCCGCCTTGGAAGTGCCTGCCTTTTTCTCATGGGCGTTGCCAAGAGCCTTGGCCAAGTAGGAACCGACTGACCAGGTCAGCATGGCCTGCCAGATGCAGTGACGGTAAGCGTTCTGCTTCGCCTTGTTCGCGTATCTCTTCTTGGCTTCGCCGAGGGCCCAGTGCGTGATGTAGATCATGTCCGCGCACCACAACAGGAACAGGGCGCAGATCGCAGCCTCGGGAATCAGCCCGTTGACGCTGTAGTTCCCGCTGATGTCGTAGCAGTTCACCGGATCGGCGAAGCAATAGTCGTAGGAACTCGCGTTTCCTCCGACGATGCGGTCGACAGAGAGGAAACGTCCCGTGCGTGCGTCGTAGAGGCGGACACCCATGAGCGTGACCGCGCTCGGCGTCTCCGAGGAACGCTGCTCCCCACCGAGCCAGCCGTAGCGGACTTCGTCCGTGCCGGGGAGGAGGTTGCCGTACTCGTCGTAGGAATTGACTACCGGAGTCGTGGCGTCCACCAGGGGGATCTGGGTGGCTACGTCGCCGTGGATGTTGGTGAGCTGGAGGACCACGTCTCCGGCGGCACCGGTGGTGGCGATCAGGCCGCCGGTGAGATCCGACAGGTTCCGGGAGATCCTGCCATCGCCCTCGTCGGTCCACGTGGGGTTGTCTCCGTCAGCCCCGTAGTGGTTGCGAACACTGGCCGAGTTGGCCCAGGTGCCGCTGTCGTCCTGGTTCTCAGTTGTGTACGAGCCGATCCGGCCGGCCGCGTCGAGGTTCCAGGTGGTGCGCTTGCCGCGTGCCGTGATCTGGCGGACCAGGTCGTTGGCGTAGTAGGCGTTCCGGGCGCCGTCGGCCTGGGAGGTGGTCCGGCCGAAGGCGTCGTAGACGGTTCCGGTAGAGATCAGCCGGTCGGCGCTGTCGTAGGACGAGTTGACCGTCGTGGTGGTGGGGTCGCCGCCGTCCACGTCGTCGATCGTGGTCGCCAGAGAGGTGCGGTTGGTGTTGTCGTCGAACCCGTAGGCGCGGTGGGTGGTGACGCCGGTCTGGGTGTCGTCGGCCTTGGTGAGCCGGCCGGCCGCGTCATAGGTGTACGCCTGGTAGGCGCCGCCGCCGGTGTAGGTGGTGCGGGAGACGACCTGGCCGTGGATGTTCTCGCTGATCGACTCGCCCTGCACGGTCCAGCCGGACTCCCAGTGCCAGTAGCGCGACGTCTCGCTGCCCGTGGGGTCCAGGTTGAACTCGACATCCATGTTCCACGGCAGCTTCTGCTGGTAGAGGCGGCCGTCGGAGTCGTAGGAGCCGGTGACATCGCCGATGGTGCCCATGACGGAGTCGTGTACCCGGGTCGGCAGACCGGTGAGGCTCTCGTAGTCGTAGGTGATCTCCGAGGGGGCCGAGTCGGACCGCTTGGTGACCCGGTCACGGATGTCGTACTCGGTGCGTGTCACATTGCCCGCGCCGTCGTCGTACGAGATCTCGCGGCCGAGCTTGTCGGCGACGTAGCGAACCGTCGTGGTTCCGTCGGACATGGTGGCTACCTGTCCGTTCGACGCGTCGAACGTGAGTGTCTGCGTCGGTACCGCGGTGCCGATTCCGCCGCTCACCTGGACCTGCTTGCCGCGGCCGGCCGCGTCGTAGGTGGTGACGGTGGTGCGCGTCACGCCGTTGGCGGTTTCGGCGGTCTTGGTGATGTTGCCCCAGCGGTCGTACTCGAGGGTTTTCGTGGGCAGCTCGTCGGGATTCGCCCCACCGCCGGTGATCTTTCCTGCCGGGCCGCTGGAACAGAGCAGGTCTGCCCACTCCGGACGTCCCGAGCAGGTCCCGGTGCCCGTGGCGGACCAGTACCGGGACACCACCGTTCCGGCGTCCGCCCCGTCCGACTTCGGCTGGGCGTTTCTGGTGATGCGCCCCTGCGCGTCGTAGGCGGAGGTGCGGGTCAGTTTCAGCCCGTCCGGGGCCGTGACGGTCTTGGTGGGGAGCCCCTTGACCCAGTCGTAGGCGGTGGAGGTGGTACGAGTGTCACCGTCGGTCGGGTATCCCTCAACGAACGCACCGGTCGTACTGGTGGTCGCCTGGTCGGAGACCTGGGCGGTGCCGTCGGTCGGGCGACCCTCGTCATACCGGGTGACGGTGCGTTCCCGCGCCGGCACCTGAGTGCCGGCCGGTATGTCAGGGCTGTCGGCATCGCCCTGCAGTTGCCTGGTCAGGGTGACCAGGTGCAGCGGTTCCTGCTCCTCCAGCATCCGTCGCCCGTCGGCGGAGTACTGCGCGACCGTGGCCAGCTTGTACGCGCGTTCGGCCGGTGAGTCGGAAAGGATGCCGAGCTCGCTCTGCGTGTTGAGCTGGTAGTCCTCACTGCTGAGCGCGAGTTCCCGGTTGGTGGCTCCCAGCTCGAAGACGACGTTGCCGTACGTGTCGTACTGCGTGGTCGTCAGGTGACGACCGGGCAGGCCGGTGTTGACCTGGAGCCCGGACGCGTTGGTGTAGGTGGTGGTCGCCTTGTCGTAGTCACCCGCAGCGAGGTCGCTACCGGTGTGAGAGGCGGGCACCTGGCCGGCGGGGAAGAGGGCAGTGGCGTCCGTGGGCACGTCTGTCTGTCCCCACGTCCTGGCGTCGGCAGCGGCCACCTGGTTGGGCGCCGTGGTGCCGGACAGCGGAACATCGTAGACGAGGGAGACCGTCGCCTTGCCGCCGTCGGTCTCGTCCGCGCTACCCGGCTTCAGTGCGGGCCGAGAGGCGGACAGCAGCATGCCGTCGCCGGCCACCGAGCCTGCGCCCGCCTTGCCGTACTTGAAGGTCCACGGCAGCTCACCCGGCGGGGTCTGAGTGAGCACACGACCCGCGCTGTCATAGGTGTAGGCCGTCTTCAACGCCGGGGAGACCCGCGGGTCCCACTGCTCGCGCAGCCGGCCCGAAGCGTCGTAGGCGTACGTGGAGACCACCGTGGCCGTAGCGTTGGTCGCGCCGGGATCGGTGGACCACACGCGGATACCCGAGACCTGCCCCGCGTAGTCGCCCAGCGCGCTGCCGGTCGCCGTGGTGGCGGTGGCGTACTGGTACTCCATGATCCTGCAGCCCTTGGCGGAAGGGGTGTTCGCGCAGGTGTCGTTACCGACCGCCGAGGTGGGGGCGATGGCGTACTTCGGGCGGGACAGCACCTTGCCGCCCACGGTGACCTTCTCCGCAACCAGCGACGTGGTCGAGTTGTCCGTGGAGAGCGAGGTCTGCGTGAGCTGCCAGGTCGTCGCCGATGCGTCGATCTTGGCGAACTGCGAAGTCGTCCCTTCGGTGTCCTGCAGGGTGAAGGCGGTCGCCAGGGTGCCGGTCAGGGTCAGTGCCTCGGCGCCCTCTTCGGGCTTCCAACCACCGCCGCTGATCGCGGTGAATCCGGTCTCCTCGCCCTCGATGTCCACCAGCGCGACGGACGTGCTCGATGTCTGGCGTATATAGAGCGACTCGGAGTCGGAGAGTTCCGCGGCGGTGCCCGCGGTCCACTGAGGCCCGAAGATGGCGACCTGTCCCTCTTGCTGTGCTCCGTCTGCGGGGCGGCGGGACGAGGCGGTGCGGCTCGCCGTCAGACCGAAAGCCGAGCTGTCGGTCGCGGACAGCACGTAGTCGCCGGTCAGCATGTTCACGTCTCCCGGACCGGCGGCCTGGGTCGGCGCGGCGCCCGCGTTGCGGTCGACCGTGAGGGAGGTGGCCGGGGAGGCATCGGTGCTGGAGCCGTCGGTGAAGACCGCGCGGAGTTCTATCGCGCCGTCCTCGCTGAGGGTGTCGGTGATGTTCCACACCAGTGCCTGCGGGAGACCGCCGGTGACCGGCGCCGGCCAGGCGGTGAGAGCCGTGTCGTCCGACTTCCGGCGCACGTCGGCGACCGGGACGTCCTTCCAGGTGTCCGTCTCGCCGCGCCGGTACTGGTAGCGCACTCCCGTGTCAGCGGTCTTGCCCTGGCCGGTCAGTAGGGTCCGCCGCGCCGGGCGATCACCCTGGGCCGGCGTGAGCAGCGCCGCGCCCGAGCCCGCATAGAAGGTGAAGGCGGTGGCGCCGGAGGTGTTGCCCGCGGCATCCTTCGTGCGGGCGGTCAGGGTGTGCTTGCCTGCGCGGAAGACGGGCTCGGCCGTCACTGCCGCACCGGTGGTGGCGATCGACTGCCACGCCCCGCCGTCCAGCTGCCACTGGACTTCCTTGACGTCGGCCGACGGCGGGGTGAGAGTGAAGCCACCGCTGAAGTCGCCGCTGTCGTCGGGGCTGCCGGACCACTGGCCCGCCGGGTAGTCGTCGGAGGCAACCGTGGTCACTGCGGGGGCAGTGGTGTCCACCGTCAGGGTGCGGAATGCCGTCCACGCGCTGGTGGCGGAGCCGTCACCGGCCCGTACGCGCCATTTGTAGGAGCCGGCCGCGAGGGCAGTGGGCGTCCAGTTGGCCTGGGCCCCGGAAGCGACCGCGGCGCTGCTGCCGGTGCGCAGCGCGGACGTGCCGGTGGAGGCCCACACCTCGTAGTCGAGGGTGACTTGCGAGCCGTCACCGTCCAGGGCCTTGGCCGACAGCGTCGGAGTGGTGTCGTTGGTGGCCGCGGCGCTGAGTGGGGCGATGAGCGTGGGTACGCCGGGTACGGAGTTGTACGTAACCGACAGATAGGGGGTGTTGCTGGACGCGTTGCCTGAATAGAAGCGCTTCCAGCCGTAGGGGTCGGACTCGTCCGTAGCGCGCAGGCCCAGGTGGTTCGTGCCGTTGCCGTTGGCCGCCCACGACTTGGCCAGGCTGGTCACGTCGGCGCTGACCCAGCCGTCGTTGCAAGCGCTGGAGTATCCCTTGGTCTGGGTGCTGGTGGCGAACTGCGTCCCCCAGGCCGGCTGGTCCGTCCAGCGGGAGGAGGCGCTCGCGGCGCCGGTGGACCAGACATCCCAGCTCTTGGCGGTGCAGGACCACGAGTGGTAGGCGAACAGGTTCAGCTTGGCCGCGGTGACCTGCTTGCCCGTGATGTTCTTCATCGGGAAGGACAGGAACGAGCGTGCGATCTGTGAGGAGCCGTTGTTGCCGAGCTTGAGGTCCGTCGAGGCGGACTGGTCGGTGGTGTACCCCTGCTGGACGAAGGTGTCGAAACTGGTCCCCACGTTGACCGCCGGGTCGATCGTCACCGGGTACTTCGTCGAGGCGTCGGCCAGGAACTTCGCGTCGGGCGTCAGAGTGAGAGTGACGGTGTCGCCGTCCTGGGCCACCTTCACGTTCACCTGGGCGGTGCGCTCGTGCTCACCGGACCTGGCGTCCACGTGCGCGTCCCACATGACCGGCGCGGGCAGAACCCCCACGGACTTGCCCTTGGCGTCGTTGAAGGAGACGGAACCGTCCTTGTTCGCCTTGGCCTTCAAGCTCTTGGCCGTCAGGCTGTATGCGATCGCTCCGCTCGCGTCGACGGCGCCGCGGTCCTTCAGCTCGAGGAACTGCTCGTAGCCGGTGCGGGTCGACTCGATCAGGAGGTCTGCCGAGGGCAGTGCGTCGCGATAGCGGGCGACGTTGTTCTCCTCGCCCTCGATCTGCGGTGCGGGGAGGGCTCCGTACCATCCCAGTTGCATGTGCTGCCCGGTCCGGCCCTCCAGTGTCACCAGGGGGACGCCGGCGGAGCCGGTTGTCTCGCCGACGTTCTTCAGCCCCTCGGGGGCTTCGGACTTACCGGCCAGGCGCAGTCCTTGCGGGTGTTGCCGGGCACCGACCGAGCCGTCCGACAGCTTCCGCAGGGAGACGTCGACGTCCTGCCAGCGGCCCTGATCATCTTTGAAGCGGATCGGACCGGCGTACGCCTGCTCGGTTACCGAGCCGTCCGGGTTCACGTAGACCGTGGATGTCTCGGTCCGGACGTCCAGAGCCTCGATCCGGCGGTTCTGTATCTTCGACTTCAGCCGGGCGGCGGCAACCGAAGCCGCCGTCGCCGCTCCGAGGTCTTTCGCCTGCTTCACTTGGTCAGCAGCCGGGGCTTCGCGGCCCACGGCCGCCGCCATGTTGGTGCCTCCAGCGATCGTGACGGCCTCGAAGGCCATCGCCAGGGCTATCGCTGTCGCCACCGAGCGCAGGGGTCTTCGCTGAGGTGCGGGGAGAAAGGGCTGGACGGACGGGCTGTCCGGTCTGCGCCCCGGTCTAAGGAACGTGGCTATCAAGCTCACTCCTTGCAACGGTGCGGGTTCATCCCGCGAACACCGCTGATCTTCACATAGTGCTTACAACTGGTCAGTCGTTGCGAGCAGGAGTGATCACTTACCGGTCAAAAATTGACGGATACCGGTAGTTGTTGTTTCGAAGCGCAGGAAGCTCAGACATCATGCCCGGGGTGAATCGCCCCGGGCGTGATGGAGACACCGAAGACCCGGAAGGGTTTCCGTCATGGCTGCGCCCCGGAGATACCGCGGCGAACTGCGTGGGCGTGCGACACGGCTGACCGTCGGGGCCCGCAGGGCTCACGTCGGCCGGGCGGGCACGGTGAAGCGTCTTGCCGAACAGCTCGACATCCGCCTCGGGGCCCTGCGGACCTGCGTCAGGCGCGCCGAGGCCGACGGCGGCCTGCGCGAGGGCCCCACCGGTGCGGAGGCCGCCCGGATCACCGAGCCGAGCGGGAAGTGGCCCGCCGTGTTCGAAGCCCGCCACACCCCGACGACCACCCCGGAACCCGCCCTGAAAACCAGCTGACCCGCCCTCCGACGATCCCGGGGCTCGACAGGGTGCGGCCGGCGCGACCAGCGACATGCCCTGGAGCACCTCGCCGGAGATGGTGTGTTGCGGGCGGTCACGTGTCGGGGCTGCCGCCGTGCATGGTGATCCCCGTACGGCGGGTGGCTCTCAGTCCTGACAGCTGATCGCGGATCCGTCGGCCGAGGAGGTGATGGACACTCGGTAACCGACTCCGGTGCTGAACTCGGGGCCGGCCTTGCTCTCTTCCGCGTCGAGGATCTCTTTGGTCAAGAAGTAGACATCCAGCATTGCGGCGTTGCCCGTTTCGCCACGGGTGAAGCACAGGTTCGTGGCTTGCTTCTCCAGTGATCGCCGGGTGGCCGGAGAGGGCGTCCAGCCGCCTTGCTCCGCTGCGGCTCGATAGTGTCGTGTCACATCGGCTTCGGCACCAGGGAAGACGTAGGTGCGTTCAGCGTACAACTGGGCATCACCGCTGTCCTCCCAGCAGCCTGCGTCCAGGCTTTCGAAGCCTTGGGGTTCAACCGTCCCCTCGGGTCGGGAGTCGAGGACGGCATAGGACTTCAGCTTGTCGACCCGGCTCTCGGTACCCTCACACTCCGAGGCGGAGATGGCGCCGGCCGAGGTCTGACATCCGGTGAGTGCTCCCGTTGCCCATACGGTCAACACCAGGGCGACGACATGCCGTCCGGCTCCCTCGCGAGGTGTCAAGTCGACTCCTGTGGTTGACCGTGGGCAGTAGTTGGCTCAGCATTCGAAACTCGATATGTGCAATTGACGACACTATCACCAGATCGGTCGTGGTACGGCTCCAACTCGGGTGTGGCTAGCTGTACTTGTGACTCGCGATACGTCAGGTTCTGATTCCGCTCAGGCGCAGACGCAGGGTGTTTGAGGAGTCGCGAGGTAGGTGATTCGTCTGCGCCCTGGACCGCGCCATCGGCCACTTCCTCCGAGAACGCCAGACCCCGGCCCCGGCCTCCGGGCGGAAGGTCATCGCCGTCGACGGCAATACGCTCCGTGGTACCCGCACCGCGAAACAGCCGGCCATCGCCCTGATCGCCACGATGACCCACATCCGAAGCCGCCGCCCCGTCCAGCGATGAGGGCATCCTGGCGAGGAGCAGGGCCGGCCCGATGAGTGCGGCCAGGCCCGCCGCCGCCAGAAACCCCGTCGTGATGTCCACAGTGGTCTTGACCGACTTGTGGCCGGGCCGGCGCGAGACCTCGTGAATCGGTACACACATGCGTCAGGATGGGTTCGACTCTTCGGAGTCGGGCCCTGCTCTGATTTCACATCCGTCCGCTGCGTCGTGAGGGCGGATACGGATCTGCTCTCTGGGAAGCGACTCGGGCGGTACGCCCTCGGGGGCTGGGTGAGGCGTTCGAGCTGGAAGCTCAACGCTCCGGCTGGTGATCTGTCTCCGACGCCGTGCTCCGGCCCCTGATCGAGGCGCGACGGTCATTCCCCTTCCCGGGCGGGCGTACGGTCCGATCCCGCTCCGTGGTGCCTACGTTAGAACTTGACGTCGACGTGAAGTGCAAGTCGACGGGCGGCGAGCGACAGCACGAGCAGAGGGAGTTGCGATGCGCGAATCCTGCCCGGCCACACTCGACCCGGACCTGAGCGGGCGCGGCAGGACAGGGCGCCTGCCGGAGGAGCCGGCAGCCCACCCCCCGTACGCCGGACGGCGCGTCACGAGGGCGAACGGTGCCTGAGGCCGGCGCTCACCATGGTCGAGCGGTGGTTCGCCGGCCTCGTGGGAGCTCATTCCATCAGGGCGCTCCGTGCGCGCACCGCCGCCTCTACCAGCGCGTCCACGTGCTCTTCACCCGTGGTGTAGTTGTTCACGGCAACGCGCAGATACGCGGTGCCGTCGGGGCGGCAGACGGTGACGTGGAAGTCGCCCGACTGCGTCAGCGTCCGGTGCACCGCCGCAGTGAGCGTGTCGCTGTCGCCGGCTCCGTCGGGCACGACGCGGAAGCAGCACACCGGTACCACCGGGTCGGCCAGTAGTTCCAGGCCACCGGTGGCGCGCACCCGTTCGGCCAGGTGCCGCGCCGTAGCGAGGTTCCGCGACAACAGGTCGGCGTAACCTCTGCGGCCGAGCTGGCGGAACGCGAGCCACAGGCCGAGCGACTTCCAGGGCCTGGCGCCCTCGGGCCCCATGAAGACGAAGTCGTCGCGGGCGTCGTGGTTCCAGTAGTGCGCGCCGTCGGCGAAGCTCGTGGACAGGTGTCCCGGGTCCCGCAGGAGCAGGCAGCCGAGGCCGTAGGACAGGAACATCCACTTGTGCGGGTCCAGCGTGACCGAGTCCGCCGCGGCCAGTCCGTCGAAGGAGGCCCTGGTTTCGGGGAGGTCGGCGAACACGGCCGCGGCCGCTCCGTCCACATGGAACCAAGCTCCGTGCTCGGCGGCGATGTCGGCCAGCTGTGCCAGTGGGTCTACGGCACCGGTGGCCGTAGCGCCTGCGAGCCCGACGACGGCGACGGGGCGAAGACCGTCCCGTACGTCCCTCGCCATCTGCTCGCGGAGCCGGTCGACGACGATGCGCCCGGTGGCGTCGGAAGGGATGGTGCGCATCGAGCGCCGCCCCATGCCGAGGATGTCGAGCGCGCGAGGGATCGAGTAGTGCGACTCGCTGGACGCGTAGACCACGCCAGTGGTCAGGGCCGAACCGCCGCGTTCCTGTGCGTCGGGACCCAGCACGTGATCACGTGCGACCTTCAGCGCGGACAGGTTGGCCACGCTTCCGCCGGAGGTGAAGATGCCCTGCGGCGACGCGGCGCCCGTGGACGGCCGGTACCCGATGAAATCCGCCACCCAGGCCAGCGTCTCGATCTCCATGCTGGTCGCCCCGGCGCCCATGCGCCACGCGGCAGGACTCTGGTTCAGCAGCGAGGCGACCGCGTCCCCGAGCACCGCGACGGGCAGCGGGCGTGGGTGGAAGTAGCCGAAGTACTGCGGATGCGCACCGTTGCAGTAGCCGCGTTCCAGCACCGTCTCCAGGAGTTCGGTCAGCAGCCCGGGGAGGGGCTCGCCGGTTTCCGGAGTGCGGTCAGGCTGACGGCTCCCGGTGAAGAACGCTTCGTCGTCGGAGGTCACCGGCCGGGTCGACGGTTCGCGCTGGGTGTCGAGGAGGGTCGCCAGGTGCGGCGCGGCCGCCTGCACCAAAGCGTCCCAGTCCGTGTGCTGCCGGACCTCGTCGTTGCTCATCGCGGGCATCGGTCTCCCCTGGAGTCGGTGGTCAGGACGGCGGACGAGAGGGTCTCGTCGGCGTGTCCGGTGAGTTCGGACCGAACCTCCCACAACCGTGGGTAGAGGCGTCGGCCGGTGAGTTCGGCGAGCACGTTGATCGGCGTCCCCGCGACACCGACCGCGTCGACACCGACGAGGCGTTCGATGACCTTGAGGTGACGCAGCCGCCACAGCATGCACTCGGTGTCGAAAGCCACGAGTGCTTCGGCGAACTGGAACAGGGGCTCGAACTCCAGGTGCCGCAGGTACACGTCACGTAGTTCGACGGCCTCGTCATCGAGGACGTCGAAGAACTCGTCGCCGAGCGGCCGGGCCAGTCCGCGTACGCGCTGCCACCCCGGGGAGGAGAACCCCGAGCCGTCCTCCAGCTGCGTTCTTATCTTCTGGTACGACCACGGCGTGATGTTGTCGAGGGCGTCGAGTTGCCGCGTCAGACCCGTCATCGAGGAACGTGCTCTGCTCAGGAGGCGGACGGCTGTCAGAAGAGCACGCTTACGAGTCGCGTCCAGCGCGTGGTCCATGTCGTGGGCGATGAGCTTCAGCCACAGCTCCGACGACTGCTGGACGATGATGAACGTCATCTCGTCGGGGTCGACCAGCCCTTCCGCGTCCCGCTGCAGGTTCAGCAGTACGCCGGTCTTCAAGTAGCGCTCGTAGGCGGTGGAGTGAGTGCTTTTCTCAGCTGTCATGTGCGTCCTCGGGGGAATGTCGGCGGGATCGTCGGCCCGCACGTCGATCCGACCGTCTGCAACCGTCCGAGCGCTACTGGATCTTGTGAATGAATCATGAATTCACTCACAGCGTTGTTACGGATACGGAGCGAACGACGAGCCCGGTTCCGGATACGGAGCGAACGACGAGCCCGGTGAGGGCGGTGGCAGGATGTGCGGAGGGCGGGGTGGAGAGGGGCAGGAACGGCGTGGGGCGTGACGAGCGGGACACGGTTGCGGGGGGAGCGCGCCTGTACGAGGCGGCGCAGGCGGTGGTGGGGGACCACGACAGGGCGGTCGAGGCGGTACGGGCGGCCTTGAAGCCGATCCACGACGCAGCGGTGAAGCGGGAACTCGACGCCATCCCCGTCGCCCGGCTGCAGGACGTCACCGAAGGGCGGCTCCGGCTGGGGAGCGTCGAGAAGAGCGGACTGCGCACCTTGGGCAGTGTTCTCGACGCGGGCCCCTATCGGCTGCGCCAGATTCCCGGTGTCGGGCAGCGCACCGTCGACCAGATGCTCGCCGCCGCCCGCAGGCTCTCCGAAGCGGTGCAGGAGACCGTGGCCGTCCACATCGATGTGGACCGCCCGGAACCGAGCACCACCGCGCTCGTCACGGCCCTGCACGTCCTGGTCGAGGCGGGCCCGGACACCCGTCGCGCGCTCGACAGGGCCGCCACCCTGTCCGGACGGCTCGGTCCGCTGCTCACCGACGCCAAGCCCGCAGCCGGACGGTTCCGGATGCTTCTGTCGGGCCGCGAGAAGAAGGCGCGCGCGTCGGCGGCGGTCACCGAGCTCCGGTCGCTGGTGGACGCGGGGGAGCGGTCCGGCCTGTCCGAGCTGTTCGCGCAGGCGTCGGTGGACCTGCTCCGAGGACAGTCGTCCGACATCGCGGCCTGGGTCGATTTCGAACTCCGTTCCGCCGAGTACTACAGCCTGCTCGCCGAGATCTCGGGCCGGTCGCCGGACGCGGCCGCCGTCGAGGGCTTCCTTCCGGACGAGGTCGCCGAGCGGGTACGGACCCAGCAGCTCGACGACGCGCACCGCCGGGTCTCCCTGCGCGGCTACCAGGCCTTCGGCGCGAGGTTCGCGCTCGCGCAGCGCAAGGTGATACTCGGCGACGAGATGGGTCTGGGAAAGACCATCCAGGCGATCGCCGTGCTGGCCCACCTGGCCGCGGAGGGGCAGAACCACTTCATGGTCGTCTGCCCGGCGAGCGTCCTCGTGAACTGGACACGCGAGGTCGAGGCCCGGAGCGCCCTGCGTGTCGTGGTGCTCCACGGCCCCGACCGCCACGAGGCGTACGCCGACTGGAAGGAGCGGGGCGGGGTCGCGTTGACCACGTTCGACGGCCTGCGCGGTCTTCCCGCTCCCGGCGCCGGGCAGGTCGGGCTGCTCGTGGTCGACGAAGCGCACTCGGTGAAGAACCCGAAGGCCAAGCGCTCCCAGGCGGTCGCCCTGTGGACGGAACGCAGCGGGCGCGCCCTCTTCATGACCGGAACGCCGATGGAGAACAGGGTCGTCGAGTTCCGCAACCTGGTCCGGATGCTCGACGGCGGCGTCGCCGATCTCCTCGGCGAACGGGACGCGTTGGCCGGATCGGTGGCCTTCCGCAAGGCCGTGGCCCCGGTCTATCTGCGGCGCAACCAGGAAGACGTGCTGACGGAGCTCCCCAGTCTCCAGCAGACCGACGAATGGGAGGAGTTGAGCGCATCGGACGAGGAGGCGTACGGCGCAGCCGTGCGTGCGGGCAACTTCATGGCGATGCGCAGGGCCGCGTACATGAACCCGGAGAAGTCGGCCAAGCTGGAGCGGCTCCGGGAGATCGTTCAGGAAGCCGGCGAGAACGGGCAGAAGACGGTGATCTTCTCCAACTTCAAGGACGTACTGAGGGTGGTGCGGGAAGCCGTCACGGCCGGAACCACCGACGGCACCCCGGTGTTCGGTCCGCTCACCGGAAGCGTTCCGGCCGGTCGGCGGCAGCAGGTCGTCGACGACTTCGCGGGTGTCCAGGGCCCGGCGGTGCTCCTGGCACAGATCCAGGCAGCGGGTGTCGGCCTCAACATGCAGGCCGCCTCCGTCGTCGTCATCTGCGAACCCCAGATCAAGCCGACCATCGAACACCAGGCGGTGGCCCGGGCCCACCGCATGGGCCAGGTCAGGCCGGTCCGCGTGCACCGCCTCCTCGCGACCGGCGGTGTGGACGAACGCATGGTGAAGATGCTGGAGGCCAAGACCCGCCTGTTCGACGCCTATCCCCGCCGCAGCGCCGTGGCCGAAGCCACCCCGGACGCGGTGGACGTGTCGGACACCGAGCTGGCCCGGCGGATCGTCGAAGAGGAACAGGCGCGGCTGGGAATGGCGGACGAGGTTCTCACGGCCGATCGGACCCCGGCCTGAGGCGTACTGCGGGGAGGCGGGACCGAGCTGCGGCGCAGCCCGCCTTTCGCCGGCTGACGCCATGAGGAGGGACGCGCCCGAAGCCTGTCGGCTCAGGTGCGGAGTGCGTGCCCGGTCGTCGCGTCCACGTGGTCCGGGATCTCGTCGTGACGATCGCCCACGGTCGGTGTCCCGGCGGGCTCGAACATGAGGATTGCGGCGCCGGACGGAGCGTACGGCCTGTGCTCCGTGCCTCGGGGGACGGTGAAGACCGCACCCTGCGGGAGCAGGACCGTGCGTTCCCCAGCGGGCTCGCGCAAGGAGATGTGCAGCTCTCCTTCAAGTACCAGGAAGAACTCGTCGGTGTCGTCGTGGACGTGCCAGATGTGTTCGCCCTCGACCTTGGCGATGCGGACGTCGTAGTCGTTGACGCGCGTGACGATGCGGGGGCTCCACAGGGCGTCGAAGGAGGCCAGGGCCTTGCTGAGGGAGATGGGTTCGTCGCTCATGGGCTCATCCTGAGCCGTTTCGCCCGGCCGGCGTGAGTGCTAGGAATTGCACATGACGAAAGAATCCTCGCACGCGGTTCGCGCGGCGGGCGTACACCGGGTCGTCGTGATCGTCGACGAGAACTCGAACCCCTTCGAGCTCGGCTGCGCGACCGAGGTCTTCGGTCTGCGCAGACCGGAGATCGGGCGTGATCTCTACGACTTCAGGCTCTGCTCCCCCGAATCCCGCACCCTGATGCGCGACGGATTCTTCACGCTCACGGGAGTCGCCGATCTGGAAGCGGCCGACACGGCGGACACCTTGATCGTCCCCAACCGCCCGGACATCGAGGTGCCCCGCCGTCCCGCCGTGCTCGATGCCGTCCGACGGGCGCACGCTCGCGGCGCGCGGCTGGTCGGCTTCTGCAGCGGCGCCTTCACACTGGCCGAGGCCGGAGTCCTCGACGGGCGCAGGGCCACCGCGCACTGGCAGTGGGCGGATTCCTTCCGGGCCCGCTTCCCCGCCGTCCGGCTCGAATCGGACGTGCTGTTCGTGGATGACGGTGACATCCTCACCGCTGCGGGAAGCGCGGCCGCGCTCGATCTCGGGTTGCATGTGGTCCGCCGCGACCACGGCGCTGAGGTGGCCAACTCCGTGAGCCGGCGACTGGTCTTCGCGGCGCACCGGGACGGTGGGCAGCGGCAGTTCGTGGAGCGCCCCGTGCCCGACCTGCCGGACGAGTCCCTGGCGCCTGTCCTGGCCTGGGCCCAGGAACGGCTGGACTCACCGCTGACGGTGTCCGACCTCGCCGCGCGTGCGGCGGTCAGTCCGGCGACGCTGCACCGCCGCTTCCAGGCGCAACTGGGCACGACGCCGCTGACGTGGCTCACGGGGGAACGTGTGGCCCTGGCATGCCGGTTGATCGAGCGAGGTGAGTCCCGCTTCGAGGCGGTCGCACGCCGCAGCGGGCTCGGCACCGCCGCCCATATGCGCACGCTGATGCGCCGCGAGACCGGCATCACCCCGTCGGCGTACAAGCGCCGGTTCGGACCGACGGTGAACTGACGGCGGACCGGCGGGCGGACGGCGGGCACCCCCTTCCGGCGGATCACCAGCGCGCACGTCTCGCCGCCGGCGGCATCGCCGCGTGGCTCCGCGCGTTGACTGCTCAGCCCGGGAGAACGGACCGGCCGTCCGGCCGAGGCGGATTCAGCAGCGCGGTGGATCCGTCGGTGGAGATGCCTGACGGTACCGGGGGTGCCTTCGTGGAAGGGGCGCCGGGCGCGCCCGCAGGCAGGGACGGGATCGCCGGGGGCGTGACCGGCGGTGACAGTTCCGGCAGTGCGACGGATCCGACCGGTATCTCCACCGGTGCCGCGTCCAGCGGGTCATAGGGCCTCGGCGCATTCCGCGCGTTCACCCCTGCGGGGTCCTGGTCCGCACCGTCGGCGCGCTGCGGGGCGGGGGAAGGTGACGGCGCGTGCGGATGCTCCGGCGTCGCGCGGACCGCGGAGAACTCCAAGGCCGGAGCGGGCCGCAGGGCGTCGGCGGCGGCCCTCGGAGGGCGGTCGTCCGGCCGGTCGAGGGAGGCGGCGGGCAGGGACAGCCCCACCGCGGCGACCGTCGCCGCCGCCGAGGTCGCCACTGCCGACTGGGCGACGCCCGTGTGCGGGAATCTGCGTACGAACATCCAGGCGGTCATGGCCAGGGAGAGACTCGCGGCCAGGACGGTACGCAGCGACCGTTTGGCCCTGGCGAGCAGCGACTCGGTCGCCCGGTAGCTCAGCCCCATGACGCGGGCGACCTGCCCGACGTCGAGGTCCTCGGACTGGAGCCGCAGTGCCTCTGCCTGGCGGGCGGGCAGCAGTTCCGTGCTGCGGTCGGCCAGCCACCTGGCCTCTGCCCGGTCGCATGCCGCTTCCTCGACCGGAAAGGGCTCGGCCGGAGCGACGTAGAGGCTTGTGATCAACTGCGAGTCGCGGGCGACCTGGCGGTGGCGTTCGGTGCACGCGCGCACGGTCGCGTGCCTGAGCCACGAGCGCACCCGGCCGTACGGGACGCCCTGGTCCTCCACCGCGCGGAGCATCGCTTCCTGGACGGCGTCCTCGGCCTCTTCCGCGCTCGACGAACGGCGGCGCGCGATCTCCAGCAGCTCCTCCCGGTGGCTCCAGATGAGCTCCCACCGGTTGCCCGGGCCGGGCGGACGACGAGCCGTGCGTGGGCAGTCCCTCACGTTCGAAAGCCTTCTGGTCCGTGGGTTCGGAGTCCGGTGTGCGTTGCTCATGGTGCCCCACGACCCCTATGCCCCGCGACCTGGATGGCATCGGGGCACAGGGGCTCAGCGTCGGATCAGGCCGAGAGCGTGGAGGTGGTGCCGAGCCCGGCGACACCCAGCCCGTCGACGCCTGCAGCGCCCGAGAGGCCCGCGGAGAGGGAGGAGAGCGGGGTGTCGAGGGAGACGTCGCCGGCCAGGCCGGCGAAGACGCCACCGGACACGTTGTCCAGGTCCGCGTCGGAGATTTCCTGGGTCTGGATCTGGGGGGCGGAGCTCATGAGGTGAATTCCTTTCACGTTAAGTCCGTACGGCAGGGGTCAACTCCGTCAGGAATGGAGGCCCTTTGCCGTTCTCACGGTTGCGGCGGCTTCCGCGATGTGAAGGATGAAAGCACGTCAGCGGGTGACGGGGCCACCCACCCGGCAATGCCTCGCAACGCTTTTCCACATCGAAAAGTCGGTGCGGTCACAACGGTTCATGGACCGGTACGTTTTCTTCACTCGACCGGGCGACGGACTTTCCGTGAGCCGAATCTTTAATACGCCCCGAACGGGACATTCAGTGCGATGGGTATGAGGGGCCGGCGCCGTGCGTGGAGGGTCGCCGGAGGCCACGGACCGCCTGCGTGCACCGTGTGGAGATCCGCCGCAGACAGCCCGGGCTCGGGCCCGGCATCCTTCCGGGAGCTCCGGATCGAACAGGTGGTGCCGGGGCTGATGTCGTACGCCTTCTGTGCCGCGCCGGTGGGCGAGGGGTGACCGGCGCCGACGTGAGCGCGTCGCGAGACCGGGTTCGCGCGCGGCGGTGGCACCGCCCCGGTCGCCGGCCGTCGGTCGATGCCGAGGCGAAGAGAATGGAGCGGCGAGGCGGCGCCCCGTCGTGAGACCGACCGGGCCGCGCGGCAGGGCAACCTTGGCGTGCGGGTACCGGAGGCGATGCCGCAGTCCGCCGCCGTCTGCGCCTGCGCTTCGTGGACAGTTCCAGGAAGGCGGTGGCCGCAGGCGGCGAAGGGGGGCGTGGCCTCCTGAGTCGTCACGATGCCGGGGTCAGGAGTCGTCCCGGCTCCTGGCGGCCCGTCAGTTGCAGTTGATTCGCGCCCCGGTGGCCATGCTGTAGTTCGCCCACACCATCGCGCTCCGCGTATTGCGACCGTAATCGCCGTCCGCCGTCACGCCCACCTTCTTCTGCACGGCGACGAGCGCGTCCTCGGTGAGGCCTCCGAAGTCCCCGTCCGTTTCCAGCTTGTATCCGTAGCAGGAATTGAGGTTCTTCTGCAGGGCCGTGACTGCCGAGTTGCTCATCCCACGGTCCAGCCAGCAATTGCTCGTATTGGCGGAGGCGTAGGGCACATACTTGTACGAGGTGGGATTCGTGACCTTGTTGGGGATGCTGACCCCCCGGCTGCACGCGGGGTCAGCCGCGGCGACCGCGGACGGCGCCCCGGCGGCGGCGCCGCCGACGAGGCCTGCCAGCAGGGCCCCCACGGCCATGGCTGACCTGACGCGTACATTTCGGTTTCTGTTCACGCTTCTCTACCTTCCCACGTCCGGGCGGGCTGCCCGAGTCACTGATATCCGGAAGTGCGCATGCGGCTGGTGCGGGGTGGGCCCACAGGGTTCCGTCCTCGGTCCGAGCCGACGTGATGCGGGCGGAGGACGGCCTGGACAAGGCTCGTGATGCGGGTGAGTGGCGCCCCTGACCCTGGCCTTGCCCTGGACCTTAGGGGCATCGTGGGCTTCGGGCTTTGCCATCCGTGCAGGGAACGTTGTCAGTGGTGCACGGCTTCACGTGGGTGCCGCATCGGGCGAGGGCCGTGCGTGTGCCCGCCGAAGCCGTTGCACAGCGAGCGAGGTCGCGCGCTTGAAGCTCCTGCGCGAGGCCGCGGGGCTCACGCAGGCGGAGCTCGGCGCGAGCGTCGGATACGGCGAGGCCCATATCGCTTCGGTGGAACAGGGGCGCCGTATCCCCAAGCCGGAGATGGTGGACGCGGTGGACCGGGTCCTGGGCGGGCGCGGGGTGCTGGTGGCCATGAAGGAGGAGGTGGAGCGGGCGCGGTATCCGTCGTTCTTCCGGCAGTACGCGCGACTGGAGGCGGAGGCCTCCCAACTGCACGCGTACGACAGCCACGTCGTCAAAGGGCTCCTTCAGACGGAGGGATACGCGCGGGCGGTATTCGAGATGTGGCGTCCTCTGTTGGACGCGGACACGGTGGAACGGCGGGTCGGAGCACGTATGGAGCGGCAAAAGCTCTTTGCCCGGCGTCCGACCCCATTGCTGAGCTTTGTCATCGAGGAGACCGTCCTCCGACGCCCGCTCGGTGGAGAGGCCGTCCTGCGCGGGCAGCTGGAACAGCTACTGATCTACGGGCACCAGCGCAACATCGAAATCCAGGTGATGCCTACCTGTCTCGGCGAACACGCAGGACTGGCCGGTGCGTTCACGTTGCTCGATATCGGAGATCGTCGCAGGATGGCCTACGCAGAGGTGCAGGACGAGAGCGCACTGCACTCGGAACCGAAGAAGGTCGGTGCGTATGAATCGACCTACGGCGTGCTCCGGGCCCAGGCCCTCACTCCGAGGGAGTCGCTGGCCTTCATCGAGAGACTGTTGGGAGAGCGATGAACACAGAGGTACCAGTCCCGCGTGCAGGCGTCCCGACGTGGTTCAAGAGCAGCTACAGCGCAGGCAACGGCGGGGACTGCGTCGAGGTGGCGGCCACGCCCGCGTCCGTGTACGTGCGTGACTCCAAGCGGGCCGAAGGGCCGGTCCTGCACGTAGGGGCCGACCAGTGGACGACGTTCGTGCGGATGGCCGCGCGCGGCTGACGTACGACGGCACGCACGGGATGCGGGTGGAGCCGCACGACGGCTCCACCCGCACGCCCGGCGCTCGGCCCTCGAACCGAGGTGGACCGGGCAGGGCCGGCCGGATTCGCACCGCCGTCCTCGCAGGTGTGGGGACCGGCGCGACGACCTCTGCGCTACGGCTCCGCCCTGCCGGGATGCCGGCCCGCGCACGGCCGGTCCGGCGATCGCCTATTCAGCTGCGGTGGCGGTCAGTTGGGTCACCCCCGCCGGCTTCTCCGCGTCGGTCGAGCGGACGGTGAGCCTGACCTGGCGGGCCGTGGCGCCCGGTTCGTACGGGCGCCAGGTGCGGCCGTCCAGGGAGGTCTCCAGGGTGTGGGAGGCGGGTGCGACGTCCGTCCAGGTGGGAGTGAGTGAGGCGATCCGGGTCGCCTCGCGCAGCGCCACCGTCAGCGTGCCCGTCGCTCCGTCCGGCGACCAGGAGGTCGACGGGCTGCCGTCCACCGCCGCCTCGGCGTACAGGCCGGGCGCCTCGGAGGTGGCTGTCGCCGGGCGGCAGCGGGCCGCGTCGGGCGTCGGGGTGAGGTCGGGGCGGCGGGTGGGGAGGGTGAGGGTGCCGGAGAGCAGGCGTGGGCCCGCCGGGGTGTGGACGGTGAAGGGCGCGCCGTCCGTGAGCCGTACCGTGGTCGTCCGGGGGCCGACGGCGACGTCGTACGTACGGCCCCGGTAGTGCAGCCCCGTCAGTTCCACGCCCTCACGGAGCTGCGGAGGCAGGAGCGGATCGAGGCGTACGCCGTCCTCACGCAGCCTGAGCCCCGTCAGACCGTGCGTGAAGACCTGGAGGAGTCCGCCCTTCCCGGTGAGGAAGTCCTCGGCGGGGAAGCCCGAGAGCGGGTCCGAGGCGCCGGACTTCTCGCCCCGCGCCTCGGAGAAGAGGTTGTACGGGCCTCGGACGAACGGGCGTACCGCGCGCTGGAGGTACGTGTACGTGGCGCAGCCCGGCTCCCCGATCGCGGCGGCGTCGATCGCGTGCACCGAGTCGGTCATCGCGGGGCCGTCCGGGTCGGTGCGGGCGGCGTAGTAGTCGAGGGTCGCGGCGGCGGCGCCCTCCTCCATCGGCCACTCCAGCGGGTAGATGAGCAGGACCGTGTCGGCCTGCTTGATGGTCGAGCCGTTGTAACCGGCGTACTGGAGGAACAGCTTCCGCTCGGAGTCGTAGGGGATGCGCAGTCCGTCGGCGACGCGGGTCCAGCCGGCGGGTGCCTGGTGGCCGAGGAGCTCGGCGGCGCGGGTGGCGTTGCGCAGGGCGGTGGCCGCGACCGCGTTGGTGAAGACGCCGTCGGTGACCCCGTTGCTGTACTCGTCGGGGCCCGCGACGTTCTTCACCGAGTAGCTGCCGTCGGAGTTCGGCGTCGCCCGCGACTGCCAGAAGTCGGCGATGCCCTTCAGCAGCGGCCAGCCCCGGTCGGCGAGCCAGGCGCGGTCACCGGTGGCGAGGTAGTACTGCCAGACGGCGAGCGCGATGTCACCCTGGAGGTGGTTCTGGGTGAGGCAGTGCGGCGGGTCCCAGCTCTGGCACTCGGAGTCCAGGCGCCCCTTGCTCGCGCTCGTCCAGGGGTAGAACAGCCCTTCGTAACCCAGCTTCTCGGCGTTCGCGCGGGCGGCGTCCCGGGTGCGGTAGCGGTACTCCACGACGGAGCGGGCCAGTTCGGGGCGGGTGGCGAGCAGCCCCGGGTACATCCAGGTCTCCGCGTCCCAGAACACCATGCCCGCGTAGTTGTCACTGGTCAGTCCGGCCGGGGCGATGCTGTCCGACGCATCGGGCCGGGTGTTGGCGAGCAGCCCGTACTGCGCGGCTCGTAGCCAGGCCTGCAGATCCGGGCTGCCCGGTGCCCTGACGTCGGACGCCCAGGCCTGACGCCACGCCCTCGCGTTACCGGCGAGGACCCCGGACCAGCCGCGCCGGGCCGCACGCTCCGCCGCGGCCTCCGCCGAGGCCGACGGGGTGCGGGAGGTGAGGGCGGTGTCGACGCCGACGTACTTCTCGAAGGTGTACGAGTGGCCCGCCCTGACCCGGGTGGTGCGGGCGCCGTCGGTTCCCCGCTGGGCGATCGCCCCCTTCGTGCCCGTGCCGAGCGTGCGGAACGTGCCGTCGTCGGCGACCGTGAGCCGCCGTGCCCCGCGCTCGTCCAGCCGGCCCGTGACCGTCACGGTGCCGCTCCAGCGCGGGGTCATCCGCAGACGCACGGCGCCGGTGTGCACGTCGGAGCGGTCGGTCAGCACCTCATAGGTCAGGTCGGTCGCGTGGCCGTCGGCCGTGGTCCACCGCAGGGAGGTGACCACGACGCCGCAGCGCAGACGGAGGGTCTGGCGGTAGTGCGAGATGCGGCCCGCGGGGGTGGCGGAGCCGTAGGTCTCGGAACCGACGCGCACGTCGAGCGTGGTCCAGGACGGCAGCGCGGCGATCACCTCGCGGCCCTCGGCGAGGTCCTTGTCGCGGGCGTAGAGCCCCGAGACGAAGGCACCGTCGTACCGTGGGGTGTAGAGGGGCCAGCCGGTCTTCTCGCCGGTTGCGGCGTATCCGGCGCCGGTGGGGGGCACCCGGTGGCCCAGATAGCCGTTGCCGACATAGGGGTCGTATCCCCCGGCCTCGCCGAAGGTGGTGGACGTCGGTGCCCACGAGGGGTCGGAGGGGGAGTCCGCCGTGCCGCACACGGGGTCCGGGGCGGGCCCGGCGGCGTACGAGAGCGGCGGCAGGGGGAGGGTCAACGCGCCCGCGATCAGGGGCGCGAGCACGGAGATGCGCTTGAGGGTCACCGTACGAAGGTAGGGAAGACCACGCCGCCGGTGCGGTACCGGCGCGCGGGACGAGCGGACCGGTCCAGGACCGGGGCAGGGAGAGCGGCATGTCGTATCCGGAACCCGTCTACACGGACGGCGCGGGCGAGATCAGCGCACAGTACCGGCCGGCGGACACCGCCCCGGAGCTGCTGACGCGCAGCGGAGGCAGCACCCACTACCTGGCCACGACGGAGTCGACGCACGGCGAGTTCGGGCTGTACCGGATCACCATGGGCCCGAAGGCGGGCGGCCCGGCCGAGCACTTCCACCGGTCGATCTCGGAGTCGTTCTTCGTCCTCGACGGGACGGTGCGGATCTACAACGGCGAGCGATGGACCGACGCCACGGCGGGCGACTTCCTGTACGTGCCCCAGGGGGGACTGCACGCCTTCCGCAACGACTCCGAGGAACCCGCGTCGATGCTGCTGCTCTTCACACCGGGGGCGCCACGCGAAGAGTACTTCGAGAAGGTGGGGAAGGTCTCCGACTGGCCTGAGAAGGAGCGGGCTGAGTTCTTCATCGAGCACGACACGTACTGGACGGACTGACGGCGCCGATGTCATGGGCCCTCACGGCGCGAGGCAGAAGAAGCCACGGGCGGCCAGGTCCTGCTGCGCCGCGCGGATCTGATCCTCCGTCACCGTCAGGAAGGTGCCGCCCGACTCCCGGACGGGGGCGAGGATCTGCCGGGCGCGCGGCGGCCGGGGGATGGCGATCCCCTCGGCCAGGGTGGGCCGCGCCCGGTCCGGGGCACCGGACAGCCGGTCGGCCCCGGCCCGGAAGGCTGCGGCCGGCGGGGACACCGCCTCGGCCTGGACGGCGATCAGGGCCGGACGGCGGTCAGCAGTTCCTGTGCGTGGTCCGGAAGGGCAGCTGGAGCCGTGCTGGACAGGAAGTTTTTGGTCTGGACCAAAAAGGGTCAGGTGTGCGCCTGGCGCCTGCCTGGGGCGAGTATGCGCTGGTGGGCGCGGAATCATCACTTCGAGTGAAACCCTGGCCTGCGCTTGCGATACCGAACCCACGGTTGCGACGCTGTTGCTGTCTGTCAACCTGTTGGGAGTGGCCCGTGGCTTTCGGTGAGCAGCCCGCCTATTTGCGCGTGGCGAGCGATCTCAGGGAGAAGATCGTCAACGGCGCGCTGCCGCCTCATGCTCGCCTGCCGTCGCAAGCGCGCATCCGCGAGGAGTACGGGGTCTCGGACACCGTCGCGCTGGAGGCGCGCAAGGTGCTGATGGCGGAGGGGCTCGTCGAGGGGCGGTCGGGCTCGGGCACCTATGTGCGGGCGCGTCCGGTCCCGCGCCGGATCGAGCGCTCCGGCTACCGGCCGGGAGGCGTGGCCGGCCCGTTCCGCCAGGAGCAGGCGGCGGAGGGGATGCGGGGGACCTGGGAGTCCCGGAGCGAGCAGGAGGGGGCCGGCCCGGAGATCGCCGAGCGGCTCGGCATCGAGCCGGGCGACCGGGTGATGCGTACGAGGTACGTCTTCCGGGAGGCGGGCGAGCCGATCATGCTGTCCACGTCGTGGGAACCCCTGGCTGTCACGGGGCGCACGCCGGTGATGCTGCCGGAGGAGGGCCCGCTGGGCGGCTGCGGCGTCGTCGACCGCATGGCCGCGATCGACGTCGTCGTGGACAACGTGGCGGAGGAGGTCGGTGCGCGCCCGGGGCTGGCGGAGGAGCTCCTGACGCTCGGCGGCGTGCCCGGCCATGTGGTGATCGTGATCGGGCGGACGTACTACGCCTCGGGGCTGGCGGTGGAGACGGCCGACGTGGTCGTCCCCGCCGACCGCTACCGGATTGCCTACCATCTGCCCGTCAAGTGACCGGCCGGACGGCCGTGTCGGCCGCCGGGGGGCGGACGTGGCGACAGTCGGGGGAGCCTCGGCGCCGGCGGGGGCGGCCGGGGTGACCGCTGGGAGCGACAGCCTGTCCGGCGCCCGTGACGCGGAGTTAACGATCCCGTGCCGCACGTAACCGGCGGGTAATCCTCCACCGTGAGCCTTGTCATGTCCAAGTCCTAACTTCCCGTTCGTCACCGCACACCGGACCGACGGACGGGGAGCCACCGATGACGGACACCGCAACGCCCACGACAGGCGAGGCGCCGCGACAGGAGCCACAGGAAGGCCCCCGGGCGCCCCGGCGCAGCTACGCCGTCCTCGCGGCCGACGAGAGCCGCGAGGACTATTCCCTCCGCTATGCGCCGCACTCCTTCCGGCGCTGGTCACCCTCGATGGTCGCGGGGACGGCGCTCGGCGGCATCGCGTATCTGGCCGACTTCGCGATCGGTGCGTCGATCGTCTTCACCTACGGATTCACCAGCGGGCTCGCCTCGATCCTGGCAGCGGCGGCGATCATCTTCCTCACCGGCATCCCCATCGCCCGGGCCTGCGCGAAGTACGGACTGGACATGGACCTGGTCACCCGCGGGGCGGGCTTCGGGTACTTCGGTTCGACGCTGACCTCGCTGATCTACGCGTCCTTCACCTTCATCTTCTTCGCGCTCGAAGGCTCGATCATGGCGCAGGCCATGCACCAGGCGATCGGACTCCCCGTCGAGGCGGGCTATCTGGTCACCACGCTGATCGTCATCCCGATCGTCTTCCGGGGTATGGGCGCACTGGCCAAGGTGCAGGCCTGGACCCAGCCGGTCTGGATCATCGGCATGGTGCTTCCCTTCGTGGTGCTCGCCGTCGAATCCCCTGACTCCTGGGGTGCGTTCAGCTCCTTCACGGGCACCGAGGGGGCGGAGCCGGGCTTCTCGTGGATCGCCTTCGGGCTCGGCACGGGCGTCGCGCTCTCGCTCATCGCCCAGATCGGCGAACAGGCCGACTACCTGCGCTTCATGCCCGCCAAGACCGAGGTCAACAAGCGGCGATGGAATCTGGCCGTCCTGGCCGCGGGCCCCGGCTGGGTCGTCATCGGGGCCGCGAAGCAGCTCGGGGGCGCCTTCCTCGCCTTCGTCGCGCTGGAGGCGGTCGGCACGACGCACGCGCTGGAGCCGATCGCACCGCAGATCGAGGCCCTGAAGCCGTGGCTCGGCTCGTTCGCGCTTCCGGCGGCGGCCGTCTTCGTGATCGTGTCCCAGATCAAGATCAATGTGACCAATGCCTACAGCGGTTCGCTGTCCTGGTCGAACTTCTTCTCCCGGATCACGCACAAGCACCCGGGCCGGGTCTGGTACATCTTCCTCAACCTCGCCATCGCTCTGACGCTGATGGAGATGAACATGTTCGCGGCCCTCAACAAGCTGCTGGGCTTCTACTCCAACGTGGGCATCGCCTGGATCGCGGCCGTCGCCGCCGACCTGGTCATCAACAAGAGGATCGGACTGAGTCCCCGTTACATCGAGTTCAAGCGCGCCTACCTCTACGCCGTCAACCCGGCCGGCTTCGGCGCGATGGTGATCGCGTCGACCGTCTCGATCCTCGCCTTCTTCGGGCTGTTCGGCAGGTACGCCGAGGCCTTCTCCACCTTCATCGCGGCCGGACTGTCCCTGATCCTCTGCCCCTTGATCGCCTGGCTGACGAAGGGGAAGTACTACCTGGCCCGGCCGAACCCGGTGAACGGCCCGGACGTCGAGATCGCCGACATCACCGCCACGCACACCTGCGCGGTCTGCGAAACCGCCTACGAGCTGCCGGACATCGCGGACTGCCCCGTGCTGTCAGGACCGATCTGTTCCCTGTGCTGCTCGCTGGACGCGGAATGCGGCGACGTCTGCCGGAAGGAACCCGCGGCCGGCCCGGTGCTGATGCCGGTGCCGGTCGTGCGGACACCGGCAGGCTGACCTGAGGGCGTCGTCCGCCGAGGGGAAGGGGGGCGCATTCGGGGAGTGCGCCCCCCTTGGTATGGCCGGATGCGTATCTCTTTGTGTAAACACGCATCCGCTGAGTGAAGGTCAGGCGTACGCTCGGGCATATGCGTACTGCGGTTTCCTGTGGATCCTTAGAGACGTGCACGCCGGTGGGGAGAGGGGCGGGATGCTGGAGAGGAACATCATGACGGACAGCAGCGCCGTGCTCCCCTGGCTGGTGATCAGGCAGGACGACAACGGCAACAGGTACCGCGTCGGGCGCTACGCGACGCAGGACGAGGCGCAGAAGATCGCGGACGACCTGGACCGTCATGGACACAAGCAGCTCTACTGGGTGGAGCGAACGAGCCGGAGCGCGCGCCCGTAAGCGGCCCTGCCCGTAGGGAGGCCCCGGCCGGGGAGGGGTCACCGGCTACGCTCCGGCACATGAGTGATTCCGTGGTGGTGGCCGGGGCCGTCTGCGACGGCGGGCGGCTCCTGGCGGCCCGCCGCAGCGCCCCGCCGGAGCTGGCCGGGCGCTGGGAGCTGCCGGGCGGCAAGCTGGAGCCGGGCGAGAGCGGCGAGCAGGCGCTCGTACGGGAGCTCCGGGAGGAGCTCGGTGTGGAGGCGGAGCCTCTGGAGCGCATCCCGGGGGAGTGGCCGCTGAAACCCGGCTATGTGCTCAGGGTGTGGACGGTCCGGCTGCTGTCCGGTGAGCCCAGCCCGCTCGAGGACCACGACGAGCTGCGCTGGCTCGCCCCGGAGGAGACGGGCACCGTCGACTGGCTGGACCAGGACCGCCCCGCTGTGGCCGAAGTGGTGCGCCGTCTGCGGGAGGCCTCGCGGGCGTGAGCGGCACCGTGTGCCGCCGGGCTCGGCAGGAAGACGTACACCCGTACGCCCCATAGGTCACAGGCAGCGGTAATGTGCGCCGAATATCGGGTATGTGCCGTTCATACCCTTTGAACAGGGTGCGCCCCCGCTGCCGGCCCTGGGAAGTGATCGGCGTGACCGATACCGAAGGCGATTGTGCCGAGTGGAGCTTTCCGGCGGTGCCGGGCTCCGTGCGCAGCGCCAGGCATGCGGTCCGTGACGCACTGCACCAGGAGGGGCTCGACGCGGCGGTGGGCGATGTCGCCGTCCTGCTCGTCAGCGAGCTGGTCACCAATTCCCTGCGTTACGCCTCGGGCCCCATCGGCGTCCGGCTGAGGTGGCCGCCGTCGAACGGGGAAGGGCCGGACGAGGGGCCCGAGGGGCGGGGTCTGCTGGTGGAAGTCTCCGATCCGGTTCCGGATCCGCCCACCGAACGCACTGCCGGACCCGAGGACGAGGGCGGCCGTGGACTGCAGCTCGTGGCCTGTTCCGCGCGCCGCTGGGGAACCCGGCGCGGAAAGAGCGGCAAGACCGTGTGGTTCGAGCTCGCTCTGCCTGGTTAGGAGTGGGAGGGGACGCACAGCGATCACCGGAGGTCGGGCAGGATCTGGCTGAAAGGGACTGAGACCGTGCTGTGATCGTGAACGCCGTGCCGGTGAGGCCCGTAGTGCTGAATACTGCGGGCAGGACCGGTCCGGTGTGTGAGCTGGAGGGGACGGTCGCGTGAGCGAAATACCTGGGACGGCGGGCGACGTCATGTGGCAGAGCAGCCCGCCTGGCTCGATCTATGACTACATCAAGGTCGCCTCGTTCTCGATCGGGACCGACGGGCTGATCGAGCAGTGGAGCCGGCGGGCCGCCGGTCTCTTCGGCATGACCTCCGACGAGGTGGTGGGCAGGGACCCGGTCGAGGCGTTCATGCCCGCCGAGGTGCGGCCCGACGCACGGCGGAGGATCGGCGAGATCCTGGACGGCAAGGAGTGGACGGGCTTCGTCCCGTTCCGGATCCCGGGTGAGAACGCGGTCCGTGGGCTCGCCGAGATCTATGTCATGCCGAGCGAGACGGAGACCGGCGAACGCGCCGCGCTCTGCATCGTCGTCGACGTCCGGGCGCTCCGGCGCATCGAGACGGACATCGCTGCCGCGCAGGCGATTTTCGGCCAATCTCCCTTCGGTTTCGTGCTCTTCGGTACCGACTTCGCCGTCGTACGGGCCAACGATCGGTTCGCCACCGTCTTCGGGGGCGTGGCCGACGACCACCGCGGCCGCACGGTCGACGACTACCTGGTCCGCGCCGAGGCCGAGCGGCTCTCCGCCACGCTCAAGCGTGTCCTGGAGACCGGCGACGCCGTCACCGATCTCCAGCTCGTCGGCACCCCGCCCGGCACCACGGGCCGACGCCACTGGTCCATGAACCTCTACCGGGTGCACAGCGGCTCCGGGCGTCCCGTCGGCATCGCCGGACTCGCCACCGACGTCACACAACGGCACATCGCCGCCCGCGAGGCGGCCAGCGCCCGCCGTAATCTCGCCCTGCTCAACGAGGCCAGCGCGCGCATCGGCAACTCCCTCGACCTGGAGACCACCGCCCGGGAACTGCTCGACGTCGCCGTGCCCGGCTTCTGCGACCTGGCCTCCGTCGATCTCTACCAAGGACTGCTCACCGGCGAGGAGGCCTCGCCCGGCAGCTGGGGCAGGCACCACCAGGAGTCCGGCACCGGCTCGGCGGAGCTGCGCCGGGTCGCCCACGCCAGCGCCGTGTCCGACGCGCTCCCGGGAGTCCTCGCCGGTGCCGGCGAGACCGCCGGGGACGCGGGTGCGCCCGCGCTCGGCTCGGTCCACCGCTACCCGTTCCACGCACCCTGTGCCGTCGCCCTGCGCACCGGCCGCCTCGCGGACATCCCCGGCGACGGAAGCGGCTTCGTCCACTCCACGCTCGCCGTGCCGATGGTCGCGCACGACGTCGTCGTCGGCCTCGTCCAGTTCTCCCGGACCAAGGGCAGCGAGCCCTTCGGCGAGCGGGACCGGGCCCTGGCCACCGAGCTCGCGGCCCGCGCCGCAGTCTGCATCGACAACGCCCGCCTCTACCGCCGCGAGCACGAACGGGCGCTCATCCTCCAGCGCAGCCTGCTCCCGCCGGGCGACCCCGAGGCGGCGGGCCTGGACATCGCCTGTCGTTACCTTCCGGGCAACACGGCCACCGAGGTCGGCGGCGACTGGTTCGACGTGATC
This sequence comes from Streptomyces sp. NPDC005794, assembly GCF_042871445.1. NCBI lineage: Bacteria > Bacillati > Actinomycetota > Actinomycetes > Kitasatosporales > Streptomycetaceae > Streptomyces > Streptomyces sp. NPDC005794. The sequence goes on along the minus strand of NZ_JBIAIN010000007.1, from coordinate 76,146 downwards.
GAACTCCCCGGTCACCGCACGGCCCTGGTCGTCGGCGACGTGATGGGCCGTGGACTGCGGGCCGCCGTCGCCATGGGCGAACTGCGCACCGCGGTCCGCACGCTGGCGCTCCTGGACCTGGAACCCGCCGAGGTGCTCTCCGCCCTGGACGAGGTCGCCCGTGGCCTCGGCACCCCGGGCGGCGGCGGGCGGAGCGAAGGCTTCGGCGCGGGTGGCGGCGCTCAGTGGCCCTCGCGGGCCGCCAACAAGTCACGTGAGGCCGACCTCGCCGAGGTGTACCTGGCGACCTGCGTGTACGCGGTGTACGACCCGGTCACCCGGCGGTGCACCTTCGCCAACGCCGGCCATCTCCCCCCTGTGGTCGCCGAGCCGGGCGAGGCCGCCCTGCTGCTCGACGTACCGCCGGGCATGCCGCTCGGCGTCGGCGGCGAACCCTTCGAGGAGGTCGAGGTCGAGCTCAAGGAGGGTGCGCTCCTCGCCCTCTACACCGACGGGCTCGTCGAGTCCCGCGACCATCCGCTCGACGAGGGCCTCGACGCCTTCCGGCAGGCCCTCAGCGATCCGTCACACCCCCTCGAAGACGTCTGCGACCACGTGCTGACCACCCTCGACACCCGGCACGGCGAGGACGACATCGCCCTGCTGATGGCCCGTATCCAGGGTCTCGCCCCGGACGCGGTGAGAGACTGGCCGCTCCCGCGGGAGCTCCGCTCGGTCGCGCGGGCCCGTGAGCTGGCCCGCGACCAGCTCACCGCCTGGGGCCTGGACGACCTGGTGGACACCACCGAACTGCTGGTCAGCGAGCTGGTCACCAACGCCCTGCGCTACGGCGAGGGCGAGATCCGGCTCAGGCTGCTGCGCGACCGCACGCTCGTCTGCGAGGTGTGGGACGCGGGGCTCGTCCAGCCGCGGCGCCGGCGGGCACGCGACACCGACGAGGGCGGCCGCGGGCTGCAACTGGTCGGGCTGCTCAGCGCGGCCTGGGGATCGCGGCGCACCCCGCGCGGCAAGACGGTGTGGTTCGAGCTGGCGCTGCCGGACGGAGCGCCCGCCGCCGAACTCTCCGTGGAGCAACTGCTGAGCATGTACTGACGAGCCGCACGCCTGTCCTGAGGCCGCCTTCGGTCACGGAGCGGACTTCAGGGCGGCGAGCCGGGCCTCGATCTCCGCGCTGTCCCCGAGGCTGTCCAACTGCTCGAACTGGGCGTCCAGGGACGACGCGGCGAGTTCCTGCTGGCCCACCGCCCTCGCCTCCTCGCGCCGCACCTTGTCCTCGAAGCGGCCGAGCTCGCTCGTCGGGTCCATGACGTCGATGCTCTTCACGGCGTCCGTCATCCGGTTCTGCGCCTGCGCGGACGCCGCGCGCGCGACCAGTTCGTCGCGCTCGGACTTCAGCTGGGTCAGCTTGTTCTTCATCTGGTCCAGACCCGACTTCAGCCTGTCCACCACCACCGTCTGCGAGGCGATCGTCGGCTCGGCCGTCTTCGCCTCCTGCTCCGACCGGAGCTGCCGCCCCAGTGCCACCTTGGCGAGGTTGTCGAACGTGTCTGCTTCCACACCCGAGCTCGCGGCCCGCAGCTCGTCTGCCTTCCTGCTGGCGGCGAGTGCCTTCTGGCCCCACTCCCGGGCCGCGTCGACATCCTCCCGGTGGTCCTCCTCCAGCAGCCTCAGGTTGCCGATGGTGGTGGCCACCGCCTGTTCGGCCTCCGCGATGTTGGCGGTGTAGTCGCGGATCAGCTGGTCCAGCATCTTCTGCGGGTCCTCCGCCTGGTCGATCAGGGCGTTGATGTTGGCCCGGGCCAGCTGAGTGACGCGGCCGAGGACGGTCTGCTTGGTCATGGCACCTCTCCTTGTGCGAGAACTCGTGACATCCGTCGTACGAAAGGGGGCGTCCTGCGTGGCACACCCGCGCAGCGCGTCAGAAGCGGCCTCCACCGCCCCGCCGGCCACGGGTCCCCCCGCCGCCGAAGCTGCCCGGACCACCACCGAACCCGCCCCCGGATCCACCGAGCCCGCCCCCGAATCCGCCGCCGAAGCCTCCGCCCAGCCCTCCGCCCCGCCCGCCGCCGAGCAGCCCGCCGAGGATGATGCCGCCCAGCACGGCGCCGCCCGTCCCGCCACCGCCGCGCGGGCCGCCGAAGCCGTCCCGGCCGCGATAGCCGTGTACGTCCTGCTCGGCCAGGCTCAGGGCCTGCGTGGCCAGCGCGTCCGCCTGCCGCGCCTCGGCCAGCGCGCCCTGGGGGTCGTTCGCCGAGGACAGCTCCCCGGCCCTCTCCCCATGCCGCTGGGCCTCCGCGAGCCGGGTGCGTGCCTGACTGCCCACCGCGCCCCGGTTGGTGGTGATGAAGTCCTCGGCGGCGCCGATCGCCGCCCGTGCGGTGAGCATCGCCTGGTCGAGCAGCGAGCGCGCCCGCCGGCTGCCTTGCTCCTGCTCACGGGCGCCCGCCAGCGCCTCGTCCAGCGCCGCGTCGGCCTCCTCCACCCTGCGCAGCGCGTCGACGGGGTCGTACGGGCCGGAACCGAGCTCCTCCCGCACATCGCTCACCACCGCCTCCGCGCGGGCCACCCTGCCCTGCAGATCGGCGGTCGGCACACCCTCCGGGGTTCCGTCGAGCAGGCCTCTGGCGTCGGCGAGGTCCGTCTCCGTCTCGGTGAGCGCCCCCGGCAGCTTGCCCGCCGCCTCGGCCAGTTCCCCGGCCCGCCGGTCGACCGCGTCCACCAAGGTGGACACCTGCCTGATCGCCCCTTCGGCGGCGCGGAGGTACACCGCGGCCCGGGCGTTGTCACCGCTGTCCACGGCCTGACGCGCCTGGTCGAGGGCGGAGGTGGTGAAGGCCAGCCGGTCCTCGGCCTGTTCGATGCCCTCGGCAGCGGGGGCGGACGCCGACTCGGCGTAACCGTCCCGCATCGCGCCGAGTGCCGACTCCGAGGCGGAGACGCGTGCGACCAGCTCGCGGAAGGTGGTCTCGGCGGTGGCCACGGCCTGCGGGGCGGTCTGTTCGAGGGCGCGCAGCCGGTCGAAGTCCTCGGACATGGCGTCCAGGCGTCCGTTGGCGTCCGCACAGCGGCTGATGATCTCGTCGAGCATGCGGCGCCGCGTCGCGTCGTCCTCGGGAAGGGCGTCGTCCAGTTGCTGCCGCAGCCGGAAGGCCGCAGTCAGTTCCGTCTTGGCGTGCTGGACCGCCCCGGCGAACGGAGCTGCCGACTCCTCGCCGAACTGGGCCGTGGCGAAGCCGAGTTCCTCCTCACTGGTGCGCACGGCGTCGTCCGTGTCGACCAGATCCTCCTTCGCCCGCGCGTCGAGTTCCGGCAGCGGAACCGGCGGCTCGGCCGCCCCTCCGGCCTCAGCGCCCCATCCGCCCGCCGCCGGCGTCGTCCGGGTCCTCGCGCGCCGCCTGCGGCGCGCGAAGGCGAAGGCGGCGACCGCCCCCGCGACGACGACCAGGGCGAGGGGCACGATGAGGTCGGCCGACGCTCCGCCGTCGGAGCCGCCCCCGGGATCCGTGGCGCCCGGGGTGAGGGCGGGGGCCGGGACGGGGTCACCGGCGAGCACCGCGGCGTAGCCGTTCGCGGCGCCGATCGCGGCTCCCGCCCAGTCGTTCTGCCGGAGAGCCGGCTCGATGGCGGTGTTCGCCACGTCCTGGAGCTGGGCGTCGGTGAGGCGCGCCCCCTGGTCGACGGAGTAGGCGTACTGCCGGTCGTGCGTGGCCACGGCCAGCAGCACGTCCTCCTGGCCCAGGCCGTTGCGGTTCGCGGTCCCGTCGGCCCAGGTCTGGGTGTCGCGGCCGGAGAAGTCACGGACGTACACCACGAACAGCTGGACGCGGCGCTCCTCGAAGAGCCGGTCGAGAGCGTCCTCCACCTGACCGGTCCGGCTGCCCAGAGCGCCGGCCCGGTCGGTGATCTGCCCCTGCCGGGACAGGTCGACGGGGTCGTCGGCGCGGGCGCTCACCGAGGCGGGCAGCGCGAGCCAGCACCCGGCGGCCAGCGCGGCGAGCAGGCAGGAGAGCAGGACCCTGCCCGAAACGGAGGTCCGGCCGGCGGGTGCGAGGAGTGTCACTTTTGCGATGATATGTAGACGTTTCCGGTCCAGCGACTCGGTCGTCCGCAGGCCGGACGGGTCGGCCCGCCCGTTCGCGCATGCGCCGTTCGCGCGAAAGAACACGGCGGCTCGCGCCTCCGCGACCGGATGAAGAGGACTTCGCCCGCGCGTGGGCCACTGTGGTGAACAGGTATGGGCCCAAGGACCTCGGAGGTGCCGCATGACCGACCTTCAGCTGTCGGTCGTCGTGCCCTGCTTCAACGAAGCCGAGGTCATCGGGTCCTTCCACACGGCTCTGCTCACCGTCCTGGAGCGGCTCGGGGAGAGCTTCGAGATCTGCTACGTGGACGACGGCAGCCGCGACCGCACGCGGCTGCTGCTCAACGCCTTCGCCGCACAGGACGAGCGGACCCGCTACACGGCGTTCAGCCGGAACTTCGGCAAGGAGGCCGCCATGCTCGCCGGTCTCCGCATGGCGAGGGGCGGCGCCGTGGTGATCATGGATGCCGACCTCCAGCACCCGCCCGAGCTCATCCCCCGGATGCTCGAACTGCACCGGCACGGCTACGACCAGGTCATCCCGCGTCGCGACCGCTCGGGCGAGGGCGTGGTCCGCAGGGTCCTCAGCCACACCTACTACGCGGTGGTGCGCCGCTGCATGGAGGTGGAACTCATCGACGGATCAGGAGATTTCCGCCTGCTGTCCAGGCGGGCGGTGGAAAGCGTCCTGTCCCTGCCGGAGAGCAACCGGTTCTCGAAAGGGATCTTCTCCTGGGTCGGCTTCGACACGGTCAGTTTCCGCTACCGCAACAGCGAGCGTGCGGCCGGCCGTTCCAAGTGGGGGAGCAGGCGGCTGCTGAACTACGGCATCGACGGGCTCCTGTCCTTCAACAACCGTCCGCTCCGCCTGGCGATCTACGCCGGCTTCTGGGTCTTCATGTCGGCGCTGGCCTACGCGGTGTGGACCGTCGTGACCGTGGTGCTGCACGGCGCGAAGACGCCGGGTTACGCCACGCTGCTCACCGCCGTGGTGGCGCTCAGCGGAATCCAGCTGGTGACGCTCGGGGTCATCGGCGAATACGTGGGGCGCATCTATCACGAGGCGAAACGCCGTCCGCCCTACGTGGTGCGGGAGACCGACGAGAACTGCCCGGAGCCGACGGACCGTCCGCTGCCCCGGGTCGTCGCCGGGCCGGTCGAACCCGCCTCCACCCGGACCCGTACCGCCCGCCAGTTCGGCAGCTTCCTGCTGGTCGGATGCGTGAACACAGCCGTCTACCTCGCGGTCTACGCCTCCCTGAACCCGTGGATCCCCTATCTGGTCGCGCATGTCATCGGGTACGCGATCAGCATCGTGTGCTCGTTCCTGCTCAACTCCTACGTCACCTGCCGGACGAAGCCCACATGGCACGCGTTCCTGCGCTATCCCGTGTCGAGCCTCGTCAATCTCGTGGCCTCGGGCGTGCTGCTCCACGGTGCGGTCAGCACGCTCGGCATGGACAAGAACCTGGCCGCCCTGGCCGCCGGTGTCCTCGTCACGCCGCTCTCCTTCCTGCTGGCCAGGTGGGCGATCATGTCGGGGCGCTCCGTCCCCCCGCCACCGGGAGGGGCGGTCCGGCTGCCGGAACGGCCGGGGGCCGAGCCCCGCCCCGAACGCCCCGTCCACTCCTCCGAGGAGCGGTGACCGCGGATGTCCGACAGCACACCGGATACAGAGGTTCCGGACCGGCCGGGCGATGAGCGGGGTCCGTCCGTCCCGCCGAAGGCAGGGCGGGAGCACGGCTCCCGGAAGCCGTCGCGTACCTCCGTGTGGCTGACCGCTCTCTCCCTCCCGCCCCTCGCCCTGCTCGCCGCCGCCGCGTGGTTCGGACGGTGGGTCCGTCCCGGCGCGGACGACTGGTGCTTCCTGCCCCTGGTGCGGGACCACGGCGTCACCGGCCTCATCGGCGAGTTCTACCTCGACGACAACGGACGGGTCACCAACGCGTTGCTGGTCGGTGCCTATGCGACGTTCCAGGTGCCGGGCCACCAGTGGTACGCCCTGGTCAGCGGCGTGCTGACGCTCGGGGTGCTCTGGGCGGCGACGGTCCTCGCCCTGCGCCGTGCCCGGCTCACCGTGCCGCGCGGGCTGCCGCTCCTGGTCGCCGCGACGGCGACCGCCCTCTTCCTGTTCGTCACGGCCAACACGTACAAGACGTTCTACTGGCCCGCCGCGTCCGTCTCGCACACCATGCCGCCGGTGCTGGCCTGCGCCGCGCTGCTTCCGTACCTCGCGGCCCGCTCGCGCCGTGGCAGGGGGGTGGCGCTCGGCGTCGCCCTGCTCGCGGGCGCCGCCATCGGCACACTGTCCGAGGAGACCGCGATCGTCACGGTGGTGCTGCTGGTCACGGCCCTACTCCTCGGTGGCCGTGCCGCCGGGACCGGCCGGACCTTCCTGCGCCGCTGGTGCGTGGCGGGCATCGTCGGCGTCGGGGCCGGAGCCCTCGTTCTGATCACCTCACCCGGCTCGCAGTCCCGGCGGGAACGGTTCGGGGCGCGTACGACGTCCATGCTCGCGCCGGAGTCGCTCACCGCCTCGCTGCGCGGGTTCGCCGAGATCACCGTCACGGTGGCCACCACCTGGCAGTACGTCGGAGCCGTCGCGGTGGGGACGCTCGTGGGCCTGTCGTGCCGGCGCCCGGACGGGAGTCCGCCCGGCCGGCCGGCCCGCCTGCCGCTGACGGCCTGCGCCTGGGTGACCGCGCTCCTCGTGTCCGGCTACCTCTGCACCGTCATCAGCTACCCGGTGTTCCAGGACCGGGTGAGCGACCCCAGTGCCAACCGGCTGTGGAACGACTACCTCCTGGTGTACGTCGCCCTGCTCGTCGGCGCCGGTGCGCTGCTGGGCGGGGCGGTCCGGCGGCGTGCGCGCCGGACCGGCGTCCTCAAAGCCGCCTGCGCGGTGCTCTGCGTCACGGTCTGCTTCGGCCCGGCCGTCGCACTGGTCGCCCTCGACGCGGACATGCGCGCGCGGGCCGGGAAGTGGGACGCCCAGGACCGACGGTTGCGCGAGGGGGCCGCGGCCGGGGCACGTGTCCTTCCGTACGAGCGGCTCGTGATCAGCCAGATGCTGGAGCCGTTCAGCCGGCAGGGACGCTCGTACTGGCCCGGGGGGTGCGTGGCCGACCACTACCGGATCGACCGCGTCACCGACGGCAGCCGCAATCCCTGAGCGGATTCCGGGCGGGGGCCGCCGGGGTGGGAGAGCCGTGGTCACCGGCATGGACGCCGACGCCCCACCGCGACAGCCTCGAGAAGATCTTCCCGAGGCTCGGTGAGACCGGCACCACCACCATCGCCGCCGTCGGACTCCTGGGCTGACCGCCGCCGACCGGTGACGGACCGGGGCCGCACGGGTGACTTCCACGGCCCCACCGGCCGCGCCTTCCTCCCCCCGCGCGTGCGGGTGCCTTCAGTGGATCAGCGAATCAGTCTGATCAACTGCAAATGCCACCAGAACGCAACATCCGGTCCATTCCGGTACGGGGTGGGTCGGGCCGGCCCCGGAGGTATCAGCCATGGCCCACGTCGGCGTCCCACGCGGGACGGCCCGAAAGCGCCGCTCGGTCGCGCTCCTGGCGACGGGTGTGCTCACGATCCCGGTACTGGCGGGCTGCACCTCGGACAGCGAGGACCCCACCTCCGTGGCCGTCCCGCAGGACATCGCCCCGGCCTCGCGGCACCGGGTGACCGAGGGTTCCACCCTCACCTGGGCGATCGACGCGGTCCCCGCCACCCTCAACGCCTTCCAGGCCGACGCCGACAGCGCGACCACCCGGATCACCGGCGCCGTGCTGCCCACGCTCTTCCCCATGGACGCGCGGGGAGAGCCCCGGCTCAACCCGGACTACCTGGAGTCGGCGAAGGTCATCGAGCAGGAGCCCAGGCAGGTCGTCCTCTACAAGCTCAACCAGCAGGCGGTGTGGAGCGACGGCCGGGAGATCGGCGCCCCCGACTTCGTCGCCCAGTGGCGCGCGCTGAGCGGCAGGGACTCGGCCTTCTGGACCGCGCGCAACGCGGGGTACGAGCGGATCGAGAAGATCGAACGGGGCAAGGACGACCTGCAGGTCCGGGTCACGTTCTCGAAGCCGTACGCCGACTGGCGTTCGCTCTTCTCGCCGCTGTACCCGAAGGAGGTGACCGGGTCTCCCGGCACCTTCAACGACGGCGCCAGGACAGCCCTCAAGAAGACCGCCGGACCGTTCCGGCTGCGCAGCGTGAACAAGAGCAAGGGGACGGTCGTGCTCGACCGGGATCCGCGCTGGTGGGGCAACGAGGCCAAGCTCAAGTCCCTGGTCTTCCGCGCCGTCGAACCCGGGGACCGCGCCGAGGCGCTGACCGAGGGCACGGTGGACGTCGCCGACATCGACGCGGCGACGGCGGACGGCATCACCCGCGCCGCCCGCTACAGCAGCGGGAACGGTCAGCCGCCCGCCCACGGCCCCGGGGCCGGCATCACCCCGGCTGCCGCCCTGCGGTCCTGGGCGCTCGCCCACGGCTCGGACGAGGAGGCCGCCGAGACGGCGCAGGCCGCCCGTAAGAAGAACCGGGAGGCCGTCGCGGCATACGCAGCCGAGCAGAAGTCGCTGCGCGGGTTCGCCGTACGCAAGTCCCTGGAGCCCGCCTACACCCAGCTCGCGCTGAACGGCGAGTCCGGGCCCCTGTCCGACGACCGGGTACGCCGCGCCATCGCCCGCACGCTGGACCGGCAGGAACTCGCCGACACCGTACTGAAGCCGCTCGGTCTGCCCGCGAAGCCGCCCGGCAGTCACCTGGCCCTGGCCGGGCAGCCCGGATACAAGGACGGCAGCGGGGCGCTCGGCGAACAGGACACCAAGGAGGCACGGGCCCTCCTGGCCGACGCGGGCTGGACTCCGGGCGGCGCCACCCGTAAGACCGAGGACACCAAGGCGGGCAGCGAGGCCGAGAGGAAGGCCGCCGAGAAGAAGGCCGGTGAGAAGAAGGCGGCCGAAGAAGAAGCCGAGAAGGCGGAGAAGGACGACAAGGCCTCGCGCGACGAGGGGACGTACATCGTCGGCGACGACAAGCCGGGTGACGCCGAGGTCAGCGCCCAGGACAAGCAGCCCGGCGCCTACGCCCCCGCGGGAACCGCCGCACCGGCCCCCGGCTCGGTCAACGACCGCCTCGGCAAGGGCGGCGAGCCGCTGACCCTCCGCTTCGTCCTGCCCTCGGGCCCCGGATCGCAGGCGCTGCGCGCCGTGGGGAAGAAGATCGTCGGGATGCTGGACTCGATCGGCGTCAGCACGCAGATCACCAAGGTCGACGACGACAGCTACTTCAAGGACCACATCGCCTCCGGCGACTACGACATGGCGCTGTACTCCTGGCCCGCCACCGCCTACCCGGCGACCGACGGCCGTCCGATCTTCGCCAAGCCGGAGCCCGCCACCGACGGCTCGCTGCTCGTCGAGCAGAACTACACGCGGGTCGGTTCGGACCATGTCGACCAGCTCTTCGACCGGGCGGTCTCCGAGCTCGACGCCACAGCGTCGAGGGACCTGCTGAAGCAGGCCGACGCACGGATCTGGGCCGCCGCGGGATCGATTCCGCTGTATCAGAGGCCACAGCTGGTCGCTGTCGACAAGAAGCTGGCGAACGTCGGTGCCTTCGGCTTCGCCGCACCCCGCTACGAGGACATCGGATTCACTGCGCGAGAAGCGGCAGGCTCCCCCGCGAATCGGAAGAAGTAGCAGGTCAAAGCCCTGTTCAAAGCTCAGATACCGCTCAATTCCCTTGCCCGCCGGAGCCCCCGGCGGGCAAGGTGGTGTCTGCCCTGACCCGGGCTGCTCGTCTTCTCCCACCCCTCGCCGTCCGGCCGCCCAGCGGCTGGACGATGGCGTAATACGAGCTGAATATCGGCTGAATTATGGCTTTAGCCGTGTCCTGTGGATCGGGCCGGGAAGCCCCGGACCCATCGGGCCCGTACCATTGGACTAGCCGTGGCGTGCCGCCCGGCGGGCGTACGAGGACTCGAGACCGACTGAGACGCCTGATCCCACGATCCGAGAGAAGCGCAAGCCACCCATGCCCACGCGCCACGACATCCGTAACGTAGCCATCGTCGCCCACGTCGACCACGGCAAGACCACGCTGGTCGACGCCATGCTCAAGCAGGCGGGCGCCTTCGCCGCGCACGCCGCCGAGAACCTCGACGAACGCATGATGGACTCGAACGACCTGGAGCGTGAGAAGGGCATCACGATCCTCGCCAAGAACACGGCGGTGAAGTATCACCCCAAGGACGGCGGGGACCCGATCACGATCAACATCATCGACACCCCCGGCCACGCCGACTTCGGCGGCGAGGTCGAGCGCGGTCTGTCGATGGTGGACGCGGTCGTCCTGCTGGTCGACGCCTCCGAGGGGCCGCTGCCCCAGACGCGCTTCGTCCTGCGCAAGGCGCTCGACGCCAAGCTGCCGGTCATCCTCTGCATCAACAAGACGGACCGGCCGGACTCCCGGATCTCCGAGGTCATCGACGAGACCTACGACCTCTTCCTGGACCTGGACGCCGACGAGGACCAGATCGAGTTCCCGATCGTCTACGCCTGCGCCCGTGACGGCGTCGCCTCGCTGACCAAGCCCGAGGACGGCACCGTCCCGCCGGACAGCGACAGCCTTGAGCCCTTCTTCACGACCATCCTCTCCACGGTCCCCGCGCCGGAGTACGACGAGGCCGCCCCGCTGCAGGCCCACGTCACCAACCTGGACGCCGACAACTTCCTCGGCCGTATCGCGCTGTGCCGCGTCGAGCAGGGCGAGCTGCGCAAGGGCCAGACGGTCGCCTGGATCAAGCGCGACGGCACGATCGCCAACGTGCGCATCACCGAGCTCCTGATGACCGAGGCGCTCACCCGTCTGCCGGCCGAGAAGGCGGGCCCGGGCGACATCTGCGCCGTCGCCGGTTTCCCGGACATCATGATCGGCGAGACCCTGGCCGACCCCGAGAACCCGATCGCGCTCCCGCTCATCACGGTCGACGAGCCGGCCATCTCGATGACCATCGGTACGAACACCTCGCCGCTGGTCGGCAAGGGCGGCAAGGGCCACAAGGTCACCGCCCGCCAGGTGAAGGACCGTCTGGACCGCGAGCTCATCGGTAACGTCTCGCTCCGTGTCCTGGACACCGAGCGCCCGGACGCCTGGGAGGTCCAGGGCCGTGGTGAGCTCGCGCTCGCCATCCTGGTCGAGCAGATGCGCCGTGAGGGCTTCGAGCTGACGGTCGGCAAGCCGGAGGTCGTCACCAAGCAGGTCGACGGCAAGACGCACGAGCCGATCGAGCGCATGACCATCGACTCGCCCGAGGAGCACCTCGGCGCCATCACGCAGCTGATGGCGACCCGTAAGGGCCGCATGGAGACGATGACGAACCACGGCTCCGGCTGGGTCCGCATGGAGTGGATCGTGCCCTCCCGCGGCCTCATCGGCTTCCGTACGGAGTTCCTGACCCAGACCCGCGGCACGGGCATCGCGCACTCCATCTTCGAGGGCCACGAGCCCTGGTTCGGTGACCTGCGCACCCGCCACAACGGCTCGCTCGTCGCCGACCGCTCGGGCTCGGTGACGCCGTTCGCGATGGTCAACCTGCAGGAGCGCGGTGTCATCTTCACCGAGGCCGGCACCGAGGTCTACGAGGGCATGATCGTCGGCGAGAACTCCCGCGCCGACGACATGGACGTGAACATCACCAAGGAGAAGAAGCTCACCAACATGCGTGCGGCGTCCGCGGACACCACGGAGAACGTGGTTCCCGCCCGCAAGCTCTCCCTGGAGCAGTCCCTGGAGTTCTGCCGCGAGGACGAGTGCATCGAGGTGACCCCGGAGACCGTGCGCATCCGCAAGGTCGTCCTGGACCAGAAGCAGCGTGGCCGCACGGCCTCGCGCGCGAAGAACGGCTGACCTGACCCGAATCGTCCCGCTCCGGCGGACGAACCGTCAGAACGAGCCATTGACATGAGGCCCGGACCCCCGCAGACACTGTGGGGGTCCGGGCCTTTCGTCAACTTGTTTTGTGGTCGAGGTGTCCGCATATCGTGCGTCGCTCTCCGGAACATGTGTTAACGGTCCGTTTCGGGGGTGTCTGTCTGGGATCGCTTTGTCCGGATTTCGGGCAACCACCCCTTCTCGATGTTGTCAAACCGAGACCCTTTAAGTGTGGTTTACCGCCCGGTGTTACTTAATAGTTGGCTCCATTGAGCTCGGGTCAATGGGTCGTCGCACTGTGGGGAGTGCGGACTCACGAGCACACTCGGGGCACTGAAAACGATCACCGTCAGGGGTGTCGGTCGATCTCTCCAGTGCCCCTCTTGTAGTCAAAAGTGGACTCATGAGGAGGAAACCCATGCGCGGTGCCAAGAGCGCCAAGTGGGTCGCGGGAGCGGCAATCATCGCCCTGGCCGCGACCGCCTGTGGCGGCGGCGACGACAGCAGCGACTCGGCTTCGAAGGAGAAGGGCAAGCCCGCGGGCTACGTCTCCATCGACGTCGGCGAGCCGCAGAAGCCGCTGATCCCGGCGGACACGAACGAGTCGCTCGGCAGCTACGTGATCCAGTCGCTGTTCACCCAGCTCCTGGACTTCGACGCCAAGGGCAACATCGTCTACACGAACGCCGAGTCCGTGAAGTCGACGGACAACAAGACGTGGACGGTGAAGCTCAAGCCCGGCTGGAAGTTCCACGACGGCACCCCGGTCACGTCCGAGTCCTACATCAAGGCGTGGAACTGGTACGCGAACGTCAAGAACGCCCAGCAGAACGCGTTCTGGTTCGAGGACATCAAGGGCTACGAGGACGTCCACCCCGAGAAGGGTGACCCGAAGGGCACGGAGATGTCCGGCCTGAAGGCCGTCGACGACACGACCTTCACGATCGAGCTCAACAACGCCGTGCCGTACTACGAGTACAAGCTCGGCTACACCACCTTCGCCCCGCTGCCGGAGGTGTTCTACAAGGACACCAAGGCCTTCGGCCAGGCGCCGGTCGGCAACGGTCCCTACGTCTTCGAGAAGTGGGACCACAAGAAGCTCATCCAGGTCAAGGCCAACGCTGACTACCAGGGCCCGAACAAGGCCAAGAACAAGGGCGTCCTCTTCAAGAACTACGCGACCGTCGAGGCCGCGTACCAGGACCTGCTCTCCGGCAACCTGGACATGATCCGCCAGGTCGGCCCGAAGGACCTCCCGAAGTACAAGTCGGACCTCGGCGACCGCGCGATCGACGAGCCGTACGCGGCCATCCAGTCGATCGTCCCGACGTTCTACTCGAAGACCTTCAAGGACATCGACCCGAAGGTCCTCCAAGGTCTGTCGATGGGCATCGACCGCGACACGATCACCAAGACCGTGCTCAACGGCACCCGCAAGCCCGCCACCAGCTTCACGCCTCCGGGCGTCGCCGGTAACCAGGACCTGGGCACCGACGTGTTCAAGTTCGACCCGGCCAAGGCGAAGCAGCTCGTCACCGAGGGCGGCGGCGTTCCGGACAACAAGATCTGGATCCAGTACAACGCCGACGGCGGCCACAAGGAGTGGGTGACCGCGGTCTGCGAGTCCATCCGCAACTCGACCGGGGTCGACTGCGTCCCGGACGCCAAGCCGGACTTCCAGACCGACCTGGAAGCGCGTGACAACGACCAGGTCAAGTCGATGTACCGCGGTGGCTGGGTCGCCGACTACCCGCTGAACGTCAACTTCATGCGGGAGCTGTACGGCACCACGGCCGAGGCCAACAACGGCCGGTTCTCCGACAAGGAGGTCGACGCGGCCTTCAAGAAGGGCGACAACGCCAAGAGCCTGGAGGAGTCGATCAAGGCTTACCAGGACGCGGAGAAGCTCGTCCTCGAGAAGATGCCGGCGATCCCGCTCTGGGAGTACAAGACCAACGGCGGCTACTCGAAGTCGGTCGACAACGTGACGATCGACTTCCACGGTGACTACAACGTCACCGAAGTCACCGTCGCCAAGTAACACACGCCTGAGGGCCCCCACTCGGCCATCAGCCGCCCACACCAGGCAGTAGGTCCCGGGGGGCCGCTCTCCGTATCCGGAGGGCGGCCCCTGGGCTGCTTTATCCCTTTCGGAGGCAAACATGGGGCGTTATGTCGCGCGGCGACTGCTCCAGATGATCCCGGTCTTCCTCGGGTCAACCTTGCTGGTCTTCTCGATGATGTACGCGCTGCCCGGCGACCCCGTGCGCGCACTCGCGGGGGAACAGGCCGTCGACCCCACGCAGATCGCGGAAATGAAGAAGGAGCTCGGGCTCGACCTGCCGCTCTGGCATCAGTACTGGAACTACCTCGTGAATCTGTTCCAGGGTGACTTCGGCACGCAGATCGCCAGCGGCCGGCCGGTCGCGGACATCATCTCGGAAGCGTTCCCGATCACGGTCCGGCTGGCCCTGTTTGCCTTCATCTTCACGGTCGTCATCGGTATCTCCATGGGCGTCTTCGCGGGTCTGAAGGCCGACACCCTTCGTGACCGCGGTCTGCTCATCCTGACGCTCCTGCTCATCTCGGTCCCCTCGTTCGTGCTCGGTTTCCTCGGCCAGTACTTCTTCGCCTTCCAGCTCGGCTGGGTCGACCCCAACGTGAGCATGGAAGCGAACTCGAGCGAGCTGATCCTGCCCGCGGTCGTGCTCGGGTCCCTGTCACTCGCCTATGTCGCGCGGCTGACCCGCACCTCGGTCGCGGAGAACCTGCGCTCCGACTACATGCGCACCGCCGTGGCCAAGGGACTGCCGCGCCGTCGGATCATCGGGGTCCACCTGATGCGCAACTCGATGATCCCCGTCGTCACCTTCCTCGGTACCGACCTCGGTGCCCTGCTCGGTGGCGCCGTCGTCACCGAGGGCATCTTCAACGTCAAGGGTGTCGGCTCCGCCGTCTTCGACGCGCTCCGGCACCGTGAAGGCGCCACCGTCGTCGGCATCGTGACGCTGATCGTCATCGTCTATCTCGTCGCCAGCCTGGTCGTCGACCTGCTCTACGCGGTCCTGGACCCGAGGATCCGTTATGCCTGAGACGCTCAAGGAAACCACCGCGGACAAGCCCGAGGCCGTGGCCGCACCCGCTGCCGCCGCTCCCGTGGGCAAGCCCCGCAGCCTCTGGTCGGACGCCTGGCACGATCTGCGGCGCAGCCCGCTGTTCGTCGTCTCGGCCGTCCTGATCTTCTTCCTGCTGGTGATGGCGGTATTCCCCGGCCTGTTCACCGGCGCCGACCCGCGCTACGCGGACCTGGCCCACCACTACCTGCAGAAGCCCAAGTGGGGGAACTTCTTCCAGGAGGACTGGTTCGGGTACGACATCCAGGGGCGCTCGATCTACGCGCGTGTCGTCTACGGCGCCCGGGCCTCGATCATGGTCGCCGTCGTCGTCACCGCCCTCGTCACGATCCTGGGCACCGTGGTCGGCATGCTCGCCGGCTACTTCGGCGGCTGGATCGACACGCTCCTGTCCCGGGTCACCGACATCTTCTTCGGCGTGCCCTTCATCCTCGGCGCGATGGTCGTCCTGACCTCGTTCGAGGAGCGCAAGATCTGGGTCGTCATCCTGGCTCTGGCCTTCCTCGGCTGGACCCAGATCGCCCGTGTCGCACGGGGCTCCGTCCTGACGATCAAGCAGGCCGACTACGTGATGGCGGCCAAGGCGCTCGGCGCCTCGACCTCCCGCATCCTGCTGCGTCACATCCTGCCCAACGCGATCGCCCCGGTGATCGTCGTCGCGACCATCGCGCTCGGCGGCTACATCTCGGCCGAGGCCACGCTGTCCTTCCTGGGCATCGGCCTCGCCGAGCCGACCGTGTCGTGGGGTGTCGACATCTCCTCCGGCCAGGAGCAGCTGCGTAACGCCGCGTTCGTCCTGATCATCCCGTCGGTCATGGTGTCGATCACCGTCCTGGCGTTCATCATGCTCGGCGATGCGGTACGCAACGCCCTCGACCCCAAGCTGCGCTGAGGGAGGCGTACATGACCATCATCGACAAGACGGCGGATGTTCCTGCTCCGCGTGGTTCGAACGACGAGAGCGGCCCGCTGCTCGAAGTCCGCGATCTGCACGTGGAATTCCACACCCGGGACGGCATCGCCAAGGCCGTCAACGGAGTCAACTACAGCGTCAGCGCGGGCGAGACCCTCGCCGTGCTCGGCGAGTCCGGTTCCGGCAAGTCCGTGACCGCCCAGGCGATCATGGGCATCCTGGACATGCCCCCCGGCCGCATCCCGAAGGGGGAGATCCTCTTCCGCGGCCAGGACATGCTCAAGATGTCCGGCGAGGAGCGCCGGCAGATCCGCGGCCAGAAGATCGCGATGATCTTCCAGGACGCGCTCTCCTCGCTGAACCCGGTGCTCTCCGTGGGCTACCAGCTCGGCGAGATGTTCCGCGTGCACCAGGGCCTCTCCAAGAAGGACGCCAAGGCCAAGGCCATCGGGCTGATGGACCGCGTGCGCATCCCGGCGGCGAAGGAGCGGGTCAACGACTACCCGCACATGTTCTCCGGCGGTATGCGCCAGCGCATCATGATCGCGATGGCGCTGGCTCTGGAGCCCGACCTGATCATCGCGGACGAGCCCACCACGGCGCTCGACGTGACCGTCCAGGCGCAGGTCATGGACCTGCTCGCGGAGCTCCAGCGCGACTTCAACATGGGCCTGATCCTGATCACGCACGACCTCGGCGTGGTCGCCGACGTCGCCGACAAGATCGCCGTGATGTACGCGGGCCGGATCGTCGAGACCGCTCCGGTCCACGAGATCTACAAGCGCCCCGCGCACCCGTACACCAAGGGCCTGCTGGAGTCGATCCCGCGCCTGGACCAGAAGGGCCAGGAGCTCTACGCGATCAAGGGCCTGCCGCCCAACCTGCTGCACGTGCCGTCAGGCTGCGCCTTCAACCCGCGCTGCACGATGGCGCAGGACATCTGCCGTACGGACATCCCGGCGCTGCGCCCGGTGACCGAGCAGGACGGCGCCGAGCTGGTCGGTCGCGGCAGCGCCTGCCACTTCTGGAAGGAGACGATCCATGGCTGACATCAAGAAGGAGTCCGTGGACGCCACCCCGAACGTCACCGAAGTGGCGACGGTCAACGCGAGCACCGAGACCGAGGCCGTCGCGGCCATCGAGGCGCCGGTGTCGCAGGGGGAGCCGATCCTCCAGGTGCGCAACCTGGTCAAGCACTTCCCGCTGACCCAGGGCATCCTGTTCAAGAAGCAGGTCGGCGCGGTCAAGGCCGTGGACGGGATCTCGTTCGATCTCTACCAGGGTGAGACGCTCGGCATCGTGGGCGAGTCCGGCTGTGGCAAGTCCACGGTCGCCAAGCTCCTGATGACGCTGGAGCGGGCCACCGCCGGTGAGGTCTTCTACAAGGGCCAGGACATCACCAAGCTGTCCGGCCGGGCGCTGAAGGCCGTACGCCGCAACATCCAGATGGTGTTCCAGGACCCGTACACCTCGCTGAACCCGAGGATGACGGTCGGCGACATCATCGGGGAGACCTTCGAGATCCACCCCGAGGTGGCTCCCAAGGGCGAGCGGCGCCGCAAGGTGCAGGACCTGCTCGACGTCGTCGGTCTGAACCCGGAGTACATCAACCGGTACCCGCACCAGTTCTCCGGCGGCCAGCGCCAGCGCATCGGGATCGCCCGCGGCCTCGCGCTCAACCCGGAGATCATCATCTGCGACGAGCCGGTCTCCGCGCTCGACGTGTCGGTGCAGGCGCAGGTCATCAACCTGATGGAGAAGCTCCAGGACGAGTTCAACCTCTCCTACCTCTTCATCGCGCACGACCTGTCGATCGTCCGGCACATCTCGGACCGGGTCGGCGTCATGTACCTCGGCAAGATGGCCGAGATCGGTACGGACACGCAGATCTACGACCACCCGACGCACCCCTACACCCAGGCGCTGCTGTCGGCGGTCCCGGTCCCGGACCCGGACGCCCGTGACGGACGCGAGCGGATCATCCTCTCCGGTGACGTCCCGTCGCCGGCCAACCCGCCGTCGGGCTGCCGCTTCCGTACGCGGTGCTGGAAGGCCCAGGACAAGTGCGCCACCGAGGTGCCGTTGCTGGCGATCCCCGAGCGCTTCAAGGCCTCGGACACGCCGGCGGCGCACGAGTCGGCGTGCCACTTCGCCGAGGAGAAGGACGTCGTGCACGCGGCGTAGCGCCTGATCCGACCGACAAGGACGCCCGGCCCCCGAGGGGCCGGGCGTCCTTGCGTTCCGGCAGCCACGTACGGAGGACGTGAACATGCGACGGAGTGTCAAATGGGGTGATATAAGGCATTGAGCTACATAAGGGAATCCTAGGAGGCACACCATGCGCGGAGCCACACAGGCCAGGTGGGCCGCATGCGCCGTCGCCGTCGCCCTGGCGGCCACGGCCTGCGGCGGCGGGGGAGGCGACGGCGGCGGTGGCGCCGACGGGATCGTGAGCTCATCCTGGGGCGACCCGCAGAACCCTCTGGAGCCGGCGAACACCAACGAGGTCCAGGGCGGCAAGGTCCTCGACATGGTCTTCCGGGGGCTCGTGCGCTACGACCCCAAGACGGGCGAGGCGAAGAACGAGATCGCCGAGAAGATCGACTCGAAGGATTCCCAGAACTTCACCGTCACGATCAAGGGCAACTGGACCTTCAGCAACGGTGAGAAGATCACCGCGAAGTCCTTCGTGGACGCCTGGAACTACGGCGCCGCCCTGAAGAACAACCAGAAGAACGCCTACTTCTTCCAGTACATCGACGGCTACGACAAGGTGCACCCCGAGTCCGGCAAGGCCTCCGCCGACACCCTCTCCGGCCTCAAGGTGGTCAACGACACGACCTTCACGGCCAAGCTGTCGCAGAAGTTCTCGCTCTGGCCCGACACCCTCGGCTACGCCGCCTTCGTGCCGCTGCCCAAGGTCTTCTACACGGACCACGAAGCCTGGCTCTCCAAGCCGGTCGGCAACGGTCCGTACACCATCGACCAGTACGCCAAGGGCTCGTCGATGAACCTGCGCAAGTGGGACGGCTACCCCGGCGCGGACAAGGCGCAGAACGGCGGCATCGACCTCAAGGTCTACACCGACAACAACACCGCCTACACCGACCTGACCGCGGGCAACCTCGACCTCGTCGACGACGTACCCGCCTCCCAGCTCAAGAACGTCGGGGCGGACCTGGGCGACCGGTACATCAACACCCCGGCCGGCATCATCCAGACGCTCGCCTTCCCGTTCTACGAGAAGGTGTGGGACACCCCAGGCGCGATCAAGGTCCGTCAGGGTCTGTCGATGGCGATCAACCGCGACCAGATCACCAGCCAGATCTTCCAGAAGACCCGTACCCCCGCCTCCGACTGGACCTCACCGGTCCTCGGTGAGGAGGGCGGCTTCAAGAAGGGCCTGTGCGGCTCCGCGTGCGCGTACGACAAGGCGCAGGCCAAGAAGCTGATCGAGGAGGGCGGCGGCATCCCCGGCGGCCAGCTCAAGATCTCGTACAACGCCGACACCGGCTCCCACAAGGAGTGGGTCGACGCGGTCTGCAACAGCATCAACAACGTCATGGGGAACAACAAGGCGTGCGTCGGCGGACCCGTCGGCACCTTCGCCGACTTCCGCAGCCAGGTCTCCACCCAGAAGCTGACCAGCGCCTGGCGGGCCGGCTGGCAGATGGACTACCCGCTGATCCAGAACTTCCTCCAGCCGCTCTACTACACCAACGCCCCGTCCAACGACGGCAAGTGGAGCGACCGGAAGTTCGACGACCTGGTCGACAAGGCCAACGCGGAGAGCGACAAGGCCAAGGCCGTCAGCACCTTCCAGGACGCGGAGAAGGTCCTGGTCGAGCAGATGCCCGTCATCCCGCTCTGGTACCAGAACGGCAGCGCGGGCTACTCGGACAGGGTGGAGAACGTCTCGCTGAACCCCTTCAGCGTCCCGGTGTACGACCAGATCAAGGTCAAGTGACCCCCTGAAGCCGGTGGCCGGTGCGGCATACCGCACCGGCCACCGGCTTTCCGGGCCTCCCGCCCGTTCGCCCCGACCCCCGGAGCCCCTCATGGGACGTTATGTGATCCGGCGGCTGCTGCAGATGATCCCGGTCTTCTTCGGCACCACGCTGCTGATCTTCCTCATGGTGAACGTGATGGGCGACCCCATCGCGGGACTCTGCGGCGACCGCCAGTGCGACCCCGCGACCGCCGCCCAGCTGCGCACCGAATTCGGCCTCGACAAGCCGGTCTGGCAGCAATACCTGACCTACATGGGCAACATCTTCACCGGTGACTTCGGCACGGCCTTCAACGGGCAGAAGGTCACGGAACTGATGGGAACCGCCTTCCCCATCACCATCCGGCTCACCATCGTCGCGATCGTGTTCGAGATCGTCATCGGCATCAGCCTCGGCGTCGTCACCGGGCTGCGCCGCGGGCGGCCCGTCGACACCGTGGTGCTGATCCTGACCCTGGTCGTCATCGCCGTACCGACGTTCGTCACCGGCCTGCTGCTCCAGCTCCTGCTCGGGGTGGAGTGGGGCATCATCAAGCCGTCCGTCTCCTCCGAGGCGCCGGTCGACGAACTCATCGTGCCCGGGCTCGTCCTGGCGTCCGTCTCGCTGGCCTACGTCACCCGGCTCACCCGGACCTCGATCGCCGAGAACTCCCGCGCCGACTACGTCCGCACCGCCGTGGCCAAGGGCCTCCCCAGGCGCCGGGTGGTCGTGCGGCATCTGCTGCGCAACTCCCTCATCCCCGTCGTCACCTTCATCGGTACGGACGTGGGGGCCCTGATGGGCGGGGCGATCGTCACCGAGCGCATCTTCAACATCCACGGAGTCGGCTACCAGCTCTACCAGGGCATCCTCCGCCAGAACTCCCAGACCGTCGTCGGGTTCGTCACCGTCCTGGTCCTCGTCTTCCTGGCGGCGAACCTGATCGTCGACCTCCTGTACGCCGTACTCGACCCGAGGATCCGCTATGCCTGAGCAGAAGCCGTGGGACGACGCGACGGGCGGCGGAGCGATCTCGGGGGCCGGTGCGGGCGGGGCGATGGACCTCGCGATGGACGAGGGCACCACGCTGGAGAAGACGCCGGGCGGCCCCGAAGGCACCGGGCCCACGGGCAAGCCGCGCAGCCTCTGGTCCGACGCCTGGCGCGACCTGCGCCGCAACCCGGTCTTCATCATCTCCGGGCTGGTCATCCTGTTCCTGGTGATCATCTCGATCTGGCCGTCGCTGATCGCGGGCCAGGACCCCCTCGACTGCGACCTCGCCAAGGCACAGGAGGGCTCGCAGCCCGGGCATCCCTTCGGCTTCGACGGCCAGGGCTGCGACGTCTACACCCGTACCGTTTACGGCGCCCGCACCTCGGTGACCGTCGGCGTCCTGTCCACCCTCGGCGTCTCGCTGCTCGGCGGCGTGCTGGGCGGCCTCGCGGGCTTCTTCGGCGGGGCGTGGGACGCCGTCCTCTCCCGCATCACGGACGTCTTCTTCGGCATCCCGGTGGTCCTCGGCGGACTGGTCTTCCTGTCCGTCGTCACCAGCTCCACCGTCTGGCCCGTGATCGGCTTCATCGTGCTGCTGGGCTGGCCCCAGATCGCCCGCATCGCACGCGGGTCCGTCATCACCGCCAAACAGAACGACTACGTCCAGGCGGCCCGGGCGCTGGGCGCCTCCAACTCGCGGATGCTGCTGCGCCACATCATGCCCAACGCCATCGCCCCCGTCATCGTCGTCGCGACGATCGCCCTGGGGACGTACATCTCACTGGAGGCGACCCTGTCGTACCTCGGTGTCGGACTGAAACCTCCGGCCGTCTCCTGGGGCATCGACATCTCCGCCGCCTCCCAGTACGTCCGCAACGCACCGCACATGCTGCTCTGGCCCGCAGGGGCGCTGGCGGTCACCGTGCTCGCGTTCATCATGCTCGGCGACGCGGTGCGCGACGCCCTCGACCCCAAGCTGCGCTGAGGAGTCCGCTGCCATGTTGCTCGAAGTGCGCGATCTGCACGTGGAGTTCCACACCCGGGACGGTGTGGCCAAGGCCGTCAACGGGGTCGACTACTCGGTGGCCGAGGGCGAGACGCTGGCCGTCCTCGGCGAGTCCGGCTCGGGCAAGTCGGTCACCGCTCAGGCGATCATGGGCATCCTGGACATGCCGCCGGGGAGGATCAGCGGGGGAGAGATCTTCTTCAAGGACCACGACCTCCTGAAGCTCAAGGGGGAGGAGCGGCGAAGGATCCGAGGCCAGGAGATGGCCATGATCTTCCAGGACGCGCTGTCCTCCCTGAACCCCGTGCTGAGCGTCGGGCAGCAGCTCGGCGAGATGTTCGTCGTGCACCGCGGGATGTCCCGCGGGGACGCCAAGGCCAAGGCCATCGAGCTGATGGACCGGGTGCGCATCCCCGCCGCCCGGCAGCGGGTCGGCGACTTCCCGCACCAGTTCTCCGGCGGCATGCGCCAGCGCATCATGATCGCCATGGCGATGGCGCTGGAACCCTCGCTGATCATCGCCGACGAACCCACCACCGCCCTCGACGTGACCGTCCAGGCGCAGGTGATGGACCTGCTCGCGGAGCTCCAGCGCGAGCTCAACATGGGCCTGATCCTGATCACGCACGACCTCGGCGTGGTGGCCGACGTCGCCGACAGGATCGCCGTGATGTACGCGGGCCGGATCGTCGAGACGTCCCCCGTCCACGAGATCTACAAGGCGCCCGCGCACCCGTACACCAAGGGCCTGTTGAGGTCGATCCCACGCCTGGACCAGAAGGGCCATGAGCTCTACGCGATCAAGGGGCTGCCGCCCAACCTGCTGCACATCCCGCCCGGCTGCGCCTTCCACCCGCGCTGCCCCATGGCCCAGGCCGTGTGCCGTACGGACGTGCCGCCGCTCTACACCGTGGACGAGGAACGCCGGAGCGCCTGCCACTTCTGGAAGGAGACGCTCGATGCACGCTGAGGACACCGGCCGAGGGGGCGGCGGTTCCACGCTCCAGGCCGTGGAGCGGGAGGCCGGCGAGGGCCGCCCGTACACGGAGGGCGACCCGATCCTGGAGGTGCGCGGCCTGGTCAAGCACTACCCGCTGACCCAGGGCGTCCTCTTCAAGAAGCAGATCGGCGCGGTCAAGGCCGTGGACGGAGTGGACTTCGACCTGGCGGCGGGCGAGACGCTCGGCATCGTGGGGGAGTCCGGCTGCGGGAAGTCGACCGTCGCCAAGATGCTGGTGCACCTGGAGCCGCCGACCGGGGGCGCGATCCGCTACAAGGGCGAGGACGTCACCAAGCTGTCCGGCCGTGCGCTGAAGGCCGTGCGGCGCAACATCCAGATGGTGTTCCAGGACCCGTACACGTCGCTGAACCCGAGGATGACGGTCGGCGACATCATCGGGGAGCCGTACGAGATCCACCCCGAGGTGGCGCCCAAGGGGAGCCGTCGGCAGAAGGTGCAGGACCTGCTCGACGTCGTCGGTCTGAACCCGGAGTACATCAACCGCTATCCGCACCAGTTCTCCGGCGGCCAGCGCCAGCGCATCGGCATCGCCCGCGGTCTCGCGCTCAACCCGGAGATCATCGTCGCCGACGAGCCGGTCTCCGCGCTCGACGTGTCGGTCCAGGCCCAGGTCGTCAACCTGCTGGACCGGCTGCAGGCCGAATTCGACCTGAGCTTCCTCTTCATCGCGCACGACCTGTCGATCGTCCGGCACATCTCGGACCGGGTCGGCGTCATGTACCTGGGCCGGATCGTCGAGATCGGCACGGACGAGGAGATCTACGAACACCCCACGCACCCGTACACCCAGGCGCTGCTGTCCGCCGTCCCGGTGCCCGACCCGACGGCCCGTGAGCACCGCGAGCGGATCATCCTGCACGGTGACGTGCCCTCCCCGGCGAACATCCCGTCCGGCTGCCGCTTCCGTACCCGGTGCTGGAAGGCGCAGGAGCGGTGCGAGCTGGAGGTGCCGCTGCTGGCGGTGCCGGCCGTCTTCCGGGAGGTGGGGACACCCGCCCGGCACGACTCGGCGTGCCACTTCGCCGAGGAGAAGCAGGTGGTGCCGCAGGAGGATCTGAGCGAGACGCCCGGGGGCGACGAGTACGACCGGGGCGACGGGTATGACCGGTATGACAAAGAATGACAAATGAGCCTCAGATCCGTTAACACAGAGGCAACTTGACCGTCGTCGCACCGATATACGGACCTCGCACCATAGAGAGCGTACGGCCGTGCGGGTGCCGTGAACCGGCCGGGGCGTTCATCACGTCGCCCCGGCCGGTTACCCGTGTCCGCCCCTCCCGGCTACGGCTACCCGCAGAACGGCCCACCCGGCTACGGCTACCCGGGCGGCGGCGGAGCCGGCAGTCAGCCTCCGCCCGCCTCCCCGCCGCCCGGCTGGTCACTGCCGCGACTACGCCCGGGGCAGCCCCAGCGACCTCCTGAGGAAGTCCACCTGGAGCAGCAGCAGATTCTCGGCGACCTGCTCCTGCGGGGTCATGTGCGTCACCCCGCTCAGCG
Source organism: Streptomyces sp. NPDC005794 (assembly GCF_042871445.1). Classification (NCBI taxonomy): domain Bacteria; kingdom Bacillati; phylum Actinomycetota; class Actinomycetes; order Kitasatosporales; family Streptomycetaceae; genus Streptomyces; species Streptomyces sp. NPDC005794. Next base: position 51,565 of record NZ_JBIAIN010000007.1, on the reverse strand, counting down.
GCAGCACCTCGTGCGGACGGCCGGCGGACAGCAGTGCGGAGGAGAGCCGCAGCGCGTGGGCGACCACCACGTTGTCGTCGGCCAGACCGTGGACGATCATCATCGGCCGCACCACGTCGGCCGGCTCGGAGAGGCCCTCGTCGGTCACCAGGGAGTTGCGGGCGTACACCTCGGGCTGCTTCGCGGGGTCGCCGAGATAGCGCTCGGTGTAGTGGGTGTCGTACAGCCGCCAGTCCGTCACCGGTGCGCCGACGACGGCCGCGTGGAAGACGTCGGGGCGCCGCAGCACCGCGAGCGCCGAGAGATAGCCGCCGTACGACCAGCCGCGCATGGCCACCTTCGACAGGTCCAGCGGGAAGCGCCCGGCCAGGGCGTGCAGCGCCTCGACCTGGTCGTCGAGGGTGAGAGTGAGATCGTCCCGCACCGCCTTCTCCCAGCCGGGTGAGCGGCCCGGCGCGCCCCGGCCGTCCGCGACGATCACGGCGAACCCGTGGTCCGCGAACCACTGGGACGTGAGGTGCGGATTGTGGGCGGCGACCACCCGGCGGCCGTGCGGGCCGCCGTAGGGATCCATCAGAACCGGAAGCGGACCGTCCGATTCCTTATATCCGGTGGGGAGCAACACGGCGCACGGGATTCGCCGTGCGCCCCCCTCCGTCAGCTGGACCCTGGCGGTCAGGACCGGCTCCTGGGCGAGGTTCGCCACGGCGGCGATCCGCTTGCCGTCACGCTGTACCTGCACGGCTGTTCCCGGGCGATCCGGGGAAGCCGACACCAGCACCGTCACACCGCCCCCGCGCACCGCGGAGTGCACCCCGACGCCCTCGCTGACGCGCTCCACGCCCAGCTCGTTGACCCGGTACACGTGGCTCTGCCCCGTTTCCGGGTCCGCCGCGTCCTCGCCCGCGGTCGCCTGCACCAGGATGTCCGACTCGCCGATGTCCAGCACCGCCTGGATGTGCAACTGGCCGCCGGTCAGCGGCCGGTCCCCGACCGAGAGCACCCGTGCGCCCCCTTCGTCGGCGACCCGCACGAGCCGCCCGTCGGGCGCCCAGGCGGGCACCCCGGCGAAAAGATCAAGCCAGATTCCGTCCTCGTCGACATGCACCGTACGGGTCGCGCCGCTCTCCGTGTCCACGGCCAGATGCAGCTGACTGCGCTGGTCGCGGGCCTGCACCAGGAGCAGCGGGGCGCCGTGCGAGGACCAGTGCACCCGTGCCAGGTAGGGAAAGCGGGACCGGTCCCAGGCAACCTCGGTGCGGGTCCCGTCCAGTCCCCTCACGAAGAGCCGGACCTCCGCGTTGGCGGTGCCCGCCGCCGGATAGCCCACCTCGGCGGGCTTGCTCCCGGGGTGTGCCGGATCGGCGATCCACCACCGCTGTACGGCGCTGTCGTCGACCCGGGCGACCAGCAGGCGGTCCGACTCCGGAGACCACCAGAAACCGCGGTAGCGGCTCATCTCCTCGGCCGCGACGAACTCCGCCAGACCGTACGAGGTGTGCGCGTCCTCCGGCTCGGCGATCGGCCGGTCCCCGTCGCCCTCCGCCCCCACGACGCGCAGCGCGCCCCGCGCCACGTAGGCGATGTGCCGGCCGTCGGGGGAGGGGCGAGGGTCGATCACCGGGCCCGGCACCGGCAGGGCGCGTGCCGTGCCCGCCCTCAACTCGGCGACGTACGCCTTGCCGGAGAGCGCGAAGGCCGCCAACTCGGCCGCGTCGTCCACCGCGTACCCCACGATGCCCGCCGACCCCTCCCTGGTCCGCTCACGCCGCGCCCTCTCCTGTGGCGAGAGCTTCTCGGCCGAACCGCCCAGCAGGGCATCGGGATCGGCCGCGACCCGCTCCTCACCCGTCGCGGTGTCCAGCACCAGGAGACGGTTCGTCCGGTCGGTCCCGGAGGACGACCGGAGGAAGAGCACCCGCGTCCCATCCGGTGAGACGGTGAAGGCCCGGGGTGCGCCGAGAGTGAACCGCTGGGTCCGCGCGTGCTGGAGGGGAAAAGACAGCTTCTTCGAGGTCATGGCACCGAACCTAGTCCGCTGCGGCCGGTCCGTGCGCCCCTCGTGCTGCCGTGCCCCGACCAATGCGTCGGAACCGATAGTTATGATCCGTAGCGCTCGGTGGGTAAGAACCTGCTGGCTCCATGTGTGCTGCCTGTCCCGACCGTACTGATGGAGGTGAACCGCCGTGGCACTCTCGATTTCGGCGGTGGTGCTGCTGGCGATCGTCGTCTTCCTGCTGATCCGGAAATCCGGACTGAAGGGCGGACACGCGGTGGTCTGCATGTTGCTCGGCTTCTACATGGCGAGCTCGTCGATCGCCCCGACCATCTCGGAGGTGACGTCGAACGTGGCAGGCATGATCGGGGGAATCAAGTTCTGACGGGTGCGCCGCCGGGCGCCCCGGACACCGTGGGGCGTTCGGCCCGGAGGGCGGCCTGCTCGTAGGGTGGTCCCATGAAGGACCTTCCTGCCCGCCGTCTGCTGCTGGTGCACGCGCACCCCGACGACGAGTCGATCAACAACGGCGCCACCATGGCCAGGTACGCGGCCGAGGGCGCCCACGTCGCCCTGGTGACGTGCACCCTCGGCGAGGAGGGGGAGGTCATCCCCCCGGACCTCGCGCATCTCGCCGCGGACCGGGAGGGCGGCCTGGGCGACCACCGCATCGGCGAACTCGCCGCCGCGATGCGGGAGCTCGGGGTCACCGACCACCGGTTCCTGGGCGGCCCCGGCCGGTTCCGCGACTCCGGGATGATGGGCACCGAGCAGAACCACCGGCCCGGTGCCTTCTGGGCCGCCGACCTCGACGAGGCCGCCGGCCACCTCGTCCGGGTGATCCGCTCCCTGCGCCCCCAGGTCCTGGTCACCTACGACCCCGACGGCGGCTACGGCCACCCCGACCACATCCAGGCGCACCGCGTCGCGATGCGCGCGGCGCAGCTGGCCGCAGATCCCGCGTACGACGCCGGGGCGGAGGCCCCGCACACCGTCGCCAAGATCTACTGGAACAGGGTGCCCCGCTCCGTGGCCGAGGAGGCCTTCGCGCGGCTGCGCGACACCGCCCCTGACGCCTTCCCGGGTATCGCCGCGATCGACGACGTACCCGGTGTGGTGGACGACGCGGAGATCACGACGGAGATCGACGGTACGGCGTACGCCGCGGCGAAGACCGCCGCGATGCGGGCGCACGCCACCCAGATCGCCGTGGACGGGCCGTTCTTCGCTCTTTCGAACGACCTGGGGCAGCCCGTTCTCACCACCGAGTACTACGAGTTGGTGCGCGGCCTGCCGGGCGGCGGGCACGGTGTCCGGGAGTACGACCTCTTCGCGGGCGTGCCGGACGCGGCCCCCGCACCAGGAGCACAGACATGAGCAGCAGGCAGAGGCAGCGCGCCTCGTCGCGCGCACCGCGTACCAACGCCCCGCCGAGGAGCCCCGCACCCACCGGTCTCGCCGCGCCCTTCAACCCCGCGCGGATCCCCCTGTACGTGGGCCTCGCGGTGCTGGGCGCGGCCGTCGGGCTGGCGGGCACCCTCCTGCAGGCGGCCCTGTTCCCGGGCGGGCTGCTCCTCGCGCTCGCCGCGTCGGCGGGCGTGTTCTACGGCGGCCGGGTGGTGACCGGAACCCAGCTCGGCGCGCTGGCACCGGCGGTGGGCTGGTTCGTCGCCGTCATCGTCCTTCTCGGAGGGCGGCCGGAAGGGGACTACGTCTTCGGCGAGGAGCTCGGCCTGGCACTCTTCATGCTCGGAGGGATGGCTGTCGCTGTGATGTGTGCCACGATGTCGCGGCTGCCTTATCCGGCCAACGATCCCGGCCGATCCGGCACGTGATGTGGTATGTCCGCTCCCCGGTTGCCCTTCCGCGTGATGGTGGGTGCATCCTTGTTCCCCCCGGGCGCGGAGAGTCTTACGGCGGCGGCCAGTATGGTGGTGCGCGCGCCGAGCCGTCCCCTGGCCTGCGGCACGGGGGAAGTACGGGCGGCGGAGCCGATCGGGAGAACCTGCTTTGAGTCGTGAAACTGACAGTTCGTCCTCCGGGCCCCAGGGGCGCGGCGGAGCCGCGTACCCCTCGGGTACGCCGCCGTACGGATCACGCCAGTATCCGTCGCTGCACCCGTCCGACCAGGGGCCGGAGGGGACTTCGGAGCCTGCGGACCCTCCTCGGCCCGAGGAGCCCAGAACAGAGACGACGCTGACGACGCGTATCCGGATCAACATCCCGGGCTCGCGTCCGATCCCGCCTGTCGTCATGCGTACGCCGATGAGCGACACGGACCCGTCCGGCGGCCGTCCGGACGCCGAGCGCACCGGCAGCACCCTGAGGCCCGGCGTACCCGCGCCGTCGTCCGGCGGGGCACTTGGCAGCGGCCCGGACACGCGTGACGGGGGACCGGCCGCCGAGGCCCCGGCCGAGAAGCCGGCCAGGGAGAAGAGCGGCAGCGACTGGTTCGCCCCGCGCAAGACCGCGCCCCCCGTGCCCGGTGCGGGCGCGGCCCCTGCCGCCTCGGCCTCGGGAGCACCCGGTCAGGGCCCCGGCTCCGGTCCCGGTGGTGCTTCCTCCGGCGGTCCTGCCGGCGCGGGGCGTGGCCCCGGCCCGACACCGCCCCGTACGGACCCGCCGCCCTTCCCCGGCGGCCCGCAGCAGCCCGACGGCCGCGGTGACGCCCCCCGTTCCGGCCGCAGCGCCCTGGACAGCCTCGACGACCTCGACGCCGGTCCGCGCTACACGCCGAACCCCGGCGTGCGGCCTCCGGCCGGCCCGGGCCCCTCGGGGCCCACCACCGGCCCGGCGACCGGCAGTTCGTCGCTGACACCGAACCTCGGCCGTCCTCCCGGCGCGGCCGGCCCGGCGGCTCCGGGTGGCCCCGGCGGCGTACCTCCGCGCATGTCGGACGACACCGCGATCCTGACGCCCCAGGCTCCCGCGCCGGGCCCCGGTTCCGGCGGCCATGTCTCCGGTGACACGCTCACCAGCGGCATCCCGGTCATCTCCGCGGAGCCCCGCTCGGCGTTCCCGGGCGGACCCGGCGGCATCCGGCCGCCCGAGGGGCCTCTCGGCGGCGGACCGGGGGACACGGGTGCCCGGGCGTCCGCCCCCGCCCCGAAGGCCGGACCGCCCGCCAAGAAGGGCCGCTCCAAGCTGGTCCTCCTGGGCGTGGCTGTCGTCGTGCTGGCCGGCGTGGCCTACGGTGCCGGTCTGCTGATGAACCACTCCGAGGTCCCCAAGGGAACCACCGTGCTCGGCGTCGACATCGGCGGCGGCACGAAGGCGGAAGCGGTCGCCAAGCTGGAGGCCGCCCTCGGCAAGCGGGCCCAGTCCCCTCTCCGGCTGTCCGTGGACGGCAAGGAGGAGAAGCTCAGTCCTGAGAAGGCCGGTCTCACCCTGGACAGCCAGGAGACCGTCCGTGGCGCCGCGGGCAGCGACTACAACCCCGTCTCGGTGATCGGCTCCCTGTTCGGCGGGGCGCGCCCCGCCGACCCGGTGATCCCGGTCGACGAGGAGAAGCTCGGGGTCGCGCTGACCGACCTGGCGGGCGTCTCCGGTTCCGCCAACGACGGCACGATCACGTTCGAGCCGAACAAGGCCGTGGCCGTCCCCGGCAAGTCGGGGAAGTCGCTGGACGTCAACCGGTCGGTGATCTCCGTACGCGATGCCTACCGTGCGCAGGTCCAGACCGGTGAGCCGGCCGTCGTCGAACTGCCGGTGTCCGCCACCGAGCCCACCATCACCAAGGCCGAACTGGACCGGGCCATGAAGGAGTTCGCCGAGCCGGCGATGTCCGGGCTGGTCACCGTCAAGGCAGGGCCCAAGCAGATCGACTTCGGTCCCGCCAGGTCCCTGCCGCAGATCCTGTCCATGAAGCCGGTCGACGGCAAGCTGGTCCCCGTCTACAACAGGGAAGCGATCGACACCTTGCTGGACGGTGTCTTCGACGGCATCATGATCACCAAGGGTGACGGGAAGCAGCACCAGGTCAGCGCCACCGACGTGGCCCAGGCCATGCAGGGCGCGCTGCTCGGCAAGACCCCCGCCGAGCGCACCGTCGCGATCGACCTGACCGGCGCCGGCTGACCGGCCCCGCCACATCCGTACGACGTCGCCCCCGACCGGAGTTCCGGGCGGGGGCGACGTCGTACCGCCCCATCGGAGAAGGGACGGATCCGTGTCCACCAAGTGGAGCCTGACGATCGACTGCGCGCAACCGAGGGCACTGGCGGCCTTCTGGGCGCAGGCGCTCGGTTACGTGCCGAAGCCGCCGCCCGCCGGGTTCGGCAGCTGGGAGGAGTGGTTCACCCACCACGACGTCCCGGAGGAGGAGTGGGACGACGGTGCCTATCTGTCCGACCCGGACGGCGCGGGCCCGAGCCTGTCCTTCCTGAAGGTCCCGGAGCCGAAGACGGCGAAGAACCGGCTGCACCTCGATGTGCAGGCGGGCGGCGGCCGGGAGACCCCCTGGGAGGTCCGGTGGCCCCGGGTGGCCGAGGCGGTGGAGCGGCTGACGGCCGCCGGTGGCACGGTGATCCAGCGGCACGAGCTGCAGGGGCGGCCCGACCACGTGGTGATGGCCGACCCGGAGGGCCATGAGTTCTGCGTGGTCTGAACGGGACAGGGCCCGGCCGCGATCACGGCCGGGCCCTGCCTCTCCCGGTCTACGGGAAGGACACCACCTGTGACGGGATGGTGGTGTCACCGGATGTGGGGGATCCGGTGTCGTTGATGACGTGTTCGTACTGTCCCTTGCCGCCGAGGGACACGACGAGCAGGTCGTGGAACTTGACCCCGGGTTTCACCGGTGCCTGGAAGCCGTGCTGCTGACGGATGGTCGGGTCGACGTTGTAGAAGCAGTAACTGCCCATGCCCCAGCCCTCGTGGGTGGTGACGGAGTCGTCGACCTTGTATCCGGCGTAGCCCTTGATGTCACCGTTCTGGATCGCGGCCTGGTCGGGGGCGTCGTACGCCTTCTCGTTCTGGAAGAAGATCGTCTTCCCGTTCTCGCCGGACCACTGGACGTCGTACTTGTTGAAGTGCTCGACGAACAGGCCCGTCGCCAGCACGTCGTCGCCCTTGACGTGGACGCCGTAGTCGGCCCGGTTGGTCTCCCAGCCGACCCCGTCACCGTGGTCGGCGCGCCAGACCCATGTGTGGTCGATGATCGTGTCGTTGCTGTTGACCACGATGCTGGTGGTCGCCTTCCCGGGGCCCGCTCCACCGATACGCACGAACACGTCCTGCAGGGAGGTCGGGTTGGCCGAGTGGTCGCCCGACGCGCCGTCGGGGCCCACCTCGATGAGCGTCTCGGAGTTCTGCGTGCCCGCGTCGACCAGGAGTCCGGCGAGCTTGACGCCGTCGACGTCGCCGACCTTGATCGCGGTCACCCCGTTGTCCGGGATGATCGTCGCCAGTCCCAGGCCGAGGGCGACGGTGTCCGCGCGATCGATCTCGATCGTCTCGTCGATGTGGTAGACGCCCGGGGTGAACAGCAGGTGCAGCCCCTGGTCCACGGCCGCGTTGATGGTCTGCGCGGTCGCGCCCGGCTTCACCACGTAGAACTGGTCGAGGGGGACGGACTCGCCCTCCGTGCTGCCGTCGGCCCAGGTCGTGCCGCGTGCGTCGGTGCGCTTCGCGGGGACGAAGACCTTGTAGTCGTCGCCGTCGAGGTAGAGGAAGGGCTTCTCCCGGGAGACCGGGGTGGTGTCCAGGGTGGTGTACGGGGGCTCGGGGAAGCTCTGGGCGGGCGCGCCCTCGACACCGGAGAACGTCTTGTTCCAGACCCCGTTGCCCCAGCTGCCGATGGAGCTGTCGCGGGTGTACCACTGCTGCTGGGAGTAGGGGTCGACCTGACCGTCGATCTTGCTGTCGGCGATGTAGCCGCCGCTGGCCCAGCCGTAGCCGTCGGGAGCGAGGTTGAGGCCGCCCTTGACGTGCATGCGACGGAAGGGAGCGGCCTGGGAGACCGCCCAGCGGTTGGTGCCGCTGACGGGTTTGAGGGCCAGGTTCTCGGCCGAACGCCAGAAGTTCTGGGTGGCGTTGCCGTCGAACCAGCCGGCGTCGACGGTGACATCACCGTTGAAGGTGGTGTCGTCGGGGTTCAGCCCGAGTCCGGCGATGGAGGTGTAGAAGCCGATCTGGGCGTTGATGTTGTCGTACGTCCCCGGCTTGAACATCAGCGCGTAGCGGTCGCTGCCGAACTGCGCGGACTCCTGCTTCTTGAAGATCTCGTCGACCTTGCCCTGGATGTCAGGGGTCGAGGGGTCGAAGACCAGCACGTTGGGGCCGAGGTCACCCCCGCCGGGCACCTCCTGGGCCTCGTCGCCGAACGCCGCCTGGGCTGTGGGGAAGGCCATGAGCAGCGAAACGGCGAGCGCGGCGAAACCGAGCGCCTTGGACCGGCGGTGCCGGCGGGGGGTGGTGGGGGGTGCGTAGTTCGTGGGGGGAACTTGCATGGATGACGTCTCCTGGGTCGTGGTACGGAGGCACGACGGAACCTTGAGAGCGATGAGAGAGCGCTCTCTCTTGTGGCCGATGTAACCGGTGTCGCCCTGGACACGTCAAGAGGTGTGCGCCAGGAGCATCCATCGATTGCCGTGCGGGCAACACATGACGCCAACCATGCGGCAATTGAGATGCTCTGCGCCCAGATTGCACCACCGGCGAGTTCACAGGATGACGGCTCGGCCTCCGCTCCTGGCTCGGGGCAGCACCTAGTTCAGCAGCGCCCTGGCGGCCTGGGCGCGGTGGCGGATGGCCTCGGCCGCCGTCGGCTCGATCCCGTCGACGATCTCCGCGTACTCGTCCATCTCCGCCGCCCCGCGCAGGAACTCCCCGCGCTGCACGAGGAGCTGGGCCCGCTCGTAGCGGAGCCTGGCCGGGTGCGAGGGCAGCAGCAGGGAGAGTTCGAGCGCCCACAGCGCGACGTCCGTACGCTCGGGGCGCGCCGCCGCCCAGGCCCGGATGTTGTTCAGGATCCGCAGCACCGTCTCCAGCGGCCTGGCGGGCACCGGCGTCATCGCCGACGGCGGTGCGCCGGTCGCCCCCGTCACGATCAGCTCCGCGTCCTCGCCGCTCAGCGGTGCGCCACCGGCGAAGGGGTCGGCCAGCACCCGCTCGGCCGGGTCACCGAAACCGACCACGTAGTGACCCGGCAGAGCCACCCCGTACACGGGGGCCCCGGCCCGCCGGGCGACTTCGATCCAGACCACGGACAGCAGGATGGGCAGTCCTCTGCGGCGCCGCAGCACCTGCTGGAGAACCGAGGAGTCGAGCCGATGGTAGTCCTGGGGCGAACCCGCGAAACCACAGCGCTCACCGAGCAGTTCGGCGAGCGCGGACGCCCACACGCGGGCGCCGCGGGCTCCGTACGGGAGGAGGCCGGCCAGTCGGTCCAGCTCGATCTGCGCCGCGTCGACGCCGTACGGATCGGCGTCCCCGGGCGAGGGCGGGGACGCCTCCGCGCCCAGCAGCAGGCAGAGGAGCGCGAGGTCGGGCCGTTCGGCCCGCGCCTCCTCGGCGAACCGCTGCCGTCGTCCGGCCGTGCCGGGATGCTCAGCGCTCATGTACCCGTATCCCTGCTGCTGTCACCGCTGCGCGTACCGGAAGTGGTGGTAGCGGTGGTGGGTGGCGAAGCCCATGCCGTCGTACAGCGCACGGGCACCTTCATTGTCCGCCTCCACCTGGAGCCACGCGGCCGAGGCGCCCTCGTCCAGCGCCGTGCGGGCCAGCGCCGTCATCACGGCCGTGGCGAGACCGCGGCGGCGGTACTCCGGGCCCACCTCGACGGCCATGAACCCCGCCCAGCGGCCGTCCACCACACAGCGTCCGATCGCGGCCGGGACCCCCGCCGGATCGTCCCCCGGAACGGAGGCGAACCACACCGAGGGGCCACTGCCCAGCACCTTCAGCACGTCGGGCCCCGGGGTCGTCGAGCGCTGGTACCGGGAGAGCCACAGGTCGTCCGTCTCCCGCGCGGTCCGTACGGCGGAGACGTCCGCGTCCAGGTCGCCGACGGGTGCCAGCGCCGCGATCCGCACCTCGGCCGTCACCTCGCGCCGCCACCCGTGCTCCTCCAGGTCCGCGCAGAGCCGTTCCTGCGTGCCCTCGGCGCCCGTGGCCGTCTGGATGTAGGCGGGCAGGCCCCGTTCCCCGTACCAGTGCCGGACGTGCCCGAGGGCCTCGCCGAGCGGGAGGCCTGGATCGCCGAGCGGCAGCACGGAGTTGGCGCGGCGGGTGAATCCGCCGGCCGCGCGCAGTCGCCAGTCGCCCAGCGGTTCACTTTCCACGGGCTGCCAGGCACGCGCGGTGGCCAGGGCGAGCTCCTCGAATGAGGCGGCGGGCCCACGCCGGCGTGCCGGGGCAGGGGGCACCACCTTGCCCGCCACCAGCGTGGACTCCGCGATGCGGATACTTTCGCCGGTCCTCGTCGTGACCGACAGTACTTCGTCGTCCCACGATGTGAGAACCCCGACCGTGTCGGTGAACTTCGCACCCTCGCCAGGGGCATCGACGACTCGCCGCACGGATACCCGTTTGCCCACGTCAGCACGGACCAAGCGAACCTCGAGTTGTCCGCCGATGGTGAATTCCACAGCTCTGTTTGCCCCTCCTGTTCGGATCATGCCCCGGAACGGAGATACTAGGGGTGGGCATCGACGACGCCGCGCTCCCGCGCGAGAGCCAACGCCCTACCGAGGAGGAACGACAGCGTGACCTACGTCATCGCGCAGCCTTGTGTCGACGTGAAGGACAAGGCCTGCATCGAAGAGTGCCCCGTCGACTGTATCTACGAGGGCTCCCGATCCTTGTACATCCATCCGGACGAGTGCGTCGACTGCGGAGCCTGTGAGCCGGTCTGCCCGGTCGAGGCCATCTTCTACGAGGACGACACCCCGGAGGAGTGGAAGGACTACTACAAGGCGAACGTCGAGTTCTTCGACGACCTCGGCTCACCGGGTGGCGCCTCCAAGCTGGGGCTCATCGAGCGCGACCACGCGTTCATCGCCGCGCTGCCGCCGCAGAACCAGTAACGACCACACCCGCGGCAGGGGGCCCGCTCGCTGTCGCGGGCGAGGTCGTGAGCGGCCGCACGAGCGCCGCCCGGTCCCGTACGGCTCGTCACCGTGCGGGACCGAGGTGTTTCCCGGGCGCCACGCCCCCGTACGAGAAAGCAGAGTTCCGTGTCCGCAGCAGTTCCCGTCTCCTCCCGTCTCCCGGTCTTCCCCTGGGACAAGCTCGCGCCCTACAAGGCGACGGCCGTGGCCCATCAGGGCGGCATCGTGGACCTGTCGGTCGGCACGCCCGTCGACCCGGTTCCCGAACTGATCCAGCAGGCGCTGATCGCCGCCGCGGACAGCCCCGGCTATCCGACGGTGTGGGGGACCGAGGCGCTGCGGGACGCCCTGACCGGCTGGGCGGAGCGCAGGCTCGGCGCGGTCGGTGTGACGCACGAGAACGTGCTGCCGGTCGTCGGCTCGAAGGAACTGGTCGCCTGGCTGCCGACCCAGCTCGGTCTCGGCGCGGGCGACAAGGTCGCCTACCCGCGGCTCGCCTACCCGACGTACGAGGTCGGCGCGCGGCTCTGCGGTGCCGAGCCCGTCGTCTACGACGACCCGACGGAGCTGGACCCGGCGGGCCTGAAGCTGCTCTGGCTCAACTCCCCGTCCAACCCGACGGGCCGCGTCCTGCCGAAGGACGAGCTGACCCGGATCGTGGCCTGGGCCCGCGAGCACGGTGTGCTGGTCTTCAGCGACGAGTGCTACCTGGAGCTCGGCTGGGAGGCCGAGCCCGTCTCCGTGCTCCACGCGGACGTCTGCGGCGGTACGTACGAGGGCATCGTCGCCGTCCACTCGCTCTCCAAGCGCTCCAACCTCGCGGGTTACCGCGCGGCCTTCGTCGCGGGTGACGCGTCCGTGCTCGGTGAGCTGCTCCAGATCCGCAAGCACGGCGGGATGATGACCCCGGCCCCGGTCCAGGCGGCGACGGTCGCGGCGCTGGGTGACGACACGCACGTGGCGGAGCAGCGGGCGCGCTACGCCCGGCGGCGCACGGTGCTGCGGGCGGCTCTGGAGGCCCACGGCTTCCGGATCGAGCACAGCGAGGCGAGTCTCTACCTCTGGGCCACGCGCGACGAGCCGTGCTGGGAGACCGTGGCGCATCTGGCGGAGCTCGGCGTCCTCGTGGCACCGGGCGACTTCTACGGGCCCGCCGGGGACCGCTTCGTGCGGGTGGCGCTGACGGCCTCGGACGAGCGCGTGGACGCGGCGGTCGAGCGGCTGTCGTAGGCGCTGTCCCCGGGGCTTCGCGAAGAGGATCCCCGTATGTGCCGAAGGGGCCTCGGGAGTGCGCACTCCCGAGGCCCCTTCGCGCGTGGCGCGTTTCCGGCTGATCAGCCGATCGGCAGGCCCTTGGTGGGCAGGCCCTTGGTGGGCAGGCTCTTGGTCGGGAGGGTGTTCTCCGACAACTCGCCCTTCGCGACGGAGCCGGCCGTCTCGAGGGTCTTGCCCGTGGCGGGAAGGGTCGTGCCGACCACCTTGCCGCCGGTCTCGTTCGCCACCTTGGAACCCTGCTTCGAGGCGGAGTCCAGCGTGCTGCTGAGTCCGGCACCGTCGAGCGAGGTGAGGCCGCCGAGTGCGGGGGTCTGCGGGAGCCCCGCGGCACCCGCGGCGCCGGCCGCACCGACCACGGGGGCCGCGCCAGCGGCGATCAGCAGCGCGGCACGGGCGATCCTGCGGGTCAGGGGGAGGGACATGATGCTCCTTCGACGGGACGTCACGGTTTCACGGCGGATGTGGAATCCGCCTGTCCGGTGATCGGACGCACTGAACAACCGGTCCGGGGGCGGGGAAGGTTGCGGGGCACCGAGGTAAAGACTGGGTCATGCATCGGATAATCCACAACGGGGGAGCCTGGACGTCCGGCGCGTCCGGCCATCACCTGATGAACCGTCACTTCGCCCTGTGGGCAGGGAGATCCGCGTGGGCCGTGGGGGTGCGGAAGTGGTGGTGGGGGCGGGTGCGGGCCGACGCCCGACGACCCGTGTGGAGGACGGGTCGCACTAGTGAGCGAGTCGCATTCGGACCGTAGTGCTGCCCGATTCCTTACGTTCTGTCCGCCAGCCCGTGTCCGTGGTCCAGACCTGGCCGGCGTACGAGACCTCTTCGATCCGCAGGGTGCCGGCCCGCGCGACCGCCCAGTGGGCGAGCTCCCAGCCGCGCCGGGACGCGGCCTCGTCCTCGGCCCGTACGGGTACCGACACCGTGCCCGCCGCGGAGGCGCCGGCGGACCCGGCGGAGGGCAGGACGTCCTTGCCGAAGGCGCGCACCAGGTCGGACCGCACCTCGGCCGCGTCCCCGGGGGCCCCGGCGGCCGCCGTCGACAGCGAGCAGGTCAGGGAGGCGGGGGCGCGTCCGGTCAGTGCGGCGGACAGCAGGGTGGCATCCGGCTCGTGCTTGGCGTACGCCTGCGGGAAGCCGCTCTTCTGTACGCGCTGGGCGGCGACCGTCAGCGGCAGCCGTGAATAGCCCGGGACCTCGGCGAGGTGCTCGTAGAACTCTTCGGACGAGTAGACCGGATCCATGATCTGCGCGGGCGTCCCCCACCCCTGCGAGGGCCGCTGCTGGAAGAGCCCGAGTGAGTCCCGGTCGCCGTGGTCGATGTTGCGCAGCGCGGACTCCTGCAGCGCGGTCGCCAGCGCGATGGTCACCGCGCGTTCCGGCAGCCCGCGCGCGGTGCCCACGGCGGAGATCGTGGCGGCGTTGGCGGCCTGGTCGGGGCTCAGCTCGTACGTACGCCCCGCGCCCCCCTCGGCGGAGGTGACGGTGCAGCGGGGCGCGCCCTTGCTGCCGGAGAGGTACTGCACGGCCACGTAACCGGCCAGCGCCACGAGTACGGCGAGGGCGGCCGTGACACGGAAGAGACGGCTGCGGCGGGGAGGGGAGCTGGTCCGGGGCACGGAGCCCACGGTACTGGAGGGTAGGACCGGGGCCGCGACCGAAGTCCCTTAGGGTCGTCACCATGGATGGACACACGCTTGACCTCGCCCTGGACGGTCCGGAGCTCACCGCCCGGCTGGTCGACTTCCCGTCGGTCAGCGGGCAGGAGAAGGACCTCGCCGACGCCATCGAGGCGGCCCTGCGCCCGCTGCCGCACCTGACCGTCGACCGCCACGGCAACAACATCGTGGCCAGGACGCGGCTGGGCCGTGCCGAGCGCGTCGTGCTGGCGGGGCACATCGACACCGTCCCGATCGCGGACAACGTGCCGTCCAGGCTCGACGACGACGGTGTGCTGTGGGGCTGCGGGACCTCCGACATGAAGTCGGGTGTCGCCGTCCAGCTGCGGATCGCGGCGACGGTGCCGGAGCCCAATCGCGACCTCACGTTCATCTTCTACGACAACGAGGAGGTGGCCGCCCACCTCAACGGCCTCGGACACGTGGCGGACGCGCACCCGGAGTGGCTCGAAGCGGACTTCGCGGTCCTCCTGGAGGGCTCCGACGCCGAGGTCGAGGGGGGCTGCCAGGGGACGCTTCGGGTCCATCTGCGCTTCGAGGGTGAGCGGGCCCACTCCGCACGCGGCTGGATGGGGTCCAACGCGATCCACGCCGCCGCCCCGGCGCTGGCACGGCTCGCCGCGTACGAACCGCGCCGGCCGGTCATCGACGGCCTGGAGTACCGCGAGGGGCTGAACGCCGTCCGCGTCGAGGGCGGCGTGGCCAACAACGTCATCCCCGACGCCTGCACCGTGGTCGTCAACTACCGGTACGCGCCCGACCTCACGGCCGAGCAGGCCGTGGCGCACGTCCAGGAGGTCTTCGCGGACTGCGGCGTCGCCGAGTTCGTCGTCGACGACCACTCCGGAGCGGCGATGCCCGGCCTCTCGCACCCGGCGGCCAAGGCGTTCATGGACGCGGTGGGCGGCACGGCCCTGCCCAAGTTCGGCTGGACCGACGTGTCCCGCTTCGGCTCCCTGGGCATCCCCGCGGTGAACTACGGCCCGGGGGACCCCCTGTTCGCACACAAGCGGGACGAGCACGTGCGGATCGAAAGGATCACGCACTGCGAGGAGCGTCTCCGCTCCTGGCTCACCAGCTGACTCATGGCATTCCCCCGCACGTAACCTCCGTCGATCTACGCTGAGGCGACACGCACATCGCAGGTCGGCGGAGGGAGCAGGTCATGGGCAACCCGGAGGACGCACGGATCCCCGAGGGCGCGCAGATTCCCGAGGGCGCGGTGAAGCCCGAGGAACAGCGACTGGGTCCGGTACTGCGCCGCAGGGACCAGGTCCAGCCGGGCACGACCGATCAGCGGCTGCTGGATTCCGAGGGTGACTCCGAGTGGGTCCACACCGACCCCTGGCGGGTCATGCGGATCCAGTCGGAGTTCGTCGAGGGCTTCGGCGCGCTGGCGGAACTGCCCAGTGCCATCAGCGTCTTCGGCTCCGCCCGCACCCCGGCCGGCGGGCCGGACTACGAGGCGGGCGTACAGATCGGCAAGGCGCTCGTGGAGGCGGGATTCGCCGTCATCACCGGTGGCGGCCCAGGGGCGATGGAGGCGGCGAACAAGGGCGCCCGGGAAGCGAAGGGCGTCTCCGTGGGACTCGGCATCGAGCTGCCGTTCGAGTCCGGCCTGAATCCACATGTCGACATCGGCGTCAACTTCCGCTACTTCTTCGTCCGCAAGACGATGTTCGTGAAGTACGCGCAGGGCTTCGTCGTCCTGCCCGGCGGTCTGGGCACCCTGGACGAGCTCTTCGAGGCGCTGACCCTGGTGCAGACGGGCAAGGTGACGCGCTTCCCGATCGTCCTGTTCGGCACGGCGTACTGGGGTGGCCTGGTGGACTGGCTGCGGGACACGGTGGTCGCCGGCGGCAAGGCGTCCGAGCGGGACCTGGCGCTGTTCCACGTCACGGACGACGTGGAGGAGGCAGTCCGGCTGGTGACGAAGGAGGTCGGCCGCTGAGGCCTCCCGTTCGGATCATGCCGGCCCGGGCGGCCTGCGGGCCGCCCGGCGCGGGGAGGGACGGTGGGCCTACGCCAGGCCCCGGCGCGCGACCGCGGGTGGGCGGTGGCCCGCGATGGACGCCACCATGTCCAGGACCTGCCGGGTCTCGGCCACCTCGTGCACCCGGTACACCTGTGCCCCCAGCCACGCCGACACGGCTGTCGTCGCGAGCGTACCGATCACGCGTTCCTTGACCGGCTGGTCGAGCGTCTCCCCGACGAAGTCCTTGTTGGAGAGGGAGACCAGCACCGGCCAGCCCGTGGCCGTCATCTCGCCCAGCCGGCGGGTCGCCTCCAGCGAGTGCCGGGTGTTCTTCCCGAAGTCGTGACCCGGGTCGATCATGATTCCGTCCGGCCTGACCCCGAGCTCCACGGCCCGTTCGGCGAGACCCAGGGTCACCCGCAGGATGTCCGCCATCACGTCGTCGTACACGGTCCGGTGCGGCCGCGTACGGGGCTCCGCGCCGCCCGCGTGCGTGCACACGAGCCCCGCGCCGTACCGCGCGGCCACCTCCGCCAGCTTCGGGTCCACGCCTCCCCACGCGTCGTTCAGCAGGTCCGCCCCGGCCTCGCAGACGGCCTCGCCCACGTCGTGCCGCCAGGTGTCCACGCTGATCACGACGTCCGGGTGGCGGCGGCGTACCTCGGCGACGAAGCCGACCGTGCGGCGCGCCTCCTCCTGGGCCGTCACCTCCTCGCCGGGGCCGGCCTTCACCCCGCCGATGTCGATGATCGCGGCGCCTTCCGCTACGGCCTGCTCGACCCGGGAGAGCGCGGGTTCGTCCTGGAACGTCGCTCCCTGGTCGTAGAAGGAATCGGGCGTCCGGTTCACGATCGCCATGATCACCGGCTCGCGCGGCCCGAACTCCCGCCGCCCCAGCCTGAGCGCCCCGCTTCGCATTCCTGGTTCCTCCCTGTAGCTCGCCTGCGACCCTAACTGTCGGCGCCCCATGGCACGATCTGACCTGGACAGGTATTCCGCTCCCGGGGAGATGCACGTGTTCTGGTTCTTGCTGCTCACGATGGCCGTGGTCGTGGCCGCGGTCACCCTGGCGGTGGTCGGTGGAGGCGGAAGCGCGGTCCTGCAGGACGCCGAGCCCGAGCGGCTCACCGACCCGCTGCCCGCGAACCGCCCCGTCGGCCGTGCCGATGTCGAGGCCATGCGGCTTCCGATGGCCGTGCGCGGCTACCGCATGACGGATGTGGACGAGGCCCTCGGCAGGCTGGGAGCCGAGCTCGCCGAGCGGGACGCCCACATTGCCGAGCTGGAGTCGGCGCTCGCCGGGGCCCAGGCGACCGCGGTGAACGGCCCCGACCTGTTCAAGCGGCCGGGCGAACCGCCGGCCGCCCAGGACGGCCCGCAGGACGAGGAGGGCGGGCGATGAGCGGCGCCGAGGCGGCGGCGGACGGGCGTCCGCGCTGCCCGTGGGGCCTGTCCACGGAGGACTACCTCGCCTATCACGACACCGAGTGGGGCCGCCCCGTCCACGGCGACGACGCCCTCTTCGAACGGCTCTGCCTGGAGGCGTTCCAGTCGGGGCTTTCGTGGCTGACGATCCTGCGCCGCCGGGAGGGCTTCCGCAGCGCGTTCGCCGGATTCAGGATCCCCGCGGTGGCGGAGTTCACCGACGACGACAAGGAGCGGCTCCTCGCCGACGCCGGAATCATCCGCAACCGGGCGAAGATCGACGCCACGCTCGCCAACGCCAAGGTGCTGGCCGGCTGGGGCGAGGGCGAGCTGGACGCGCTCATCTGGTCGTACGCACCCGATCCGGCCGCGCGGCCGGCCCCCCGCACCCTCGGTGACGTCCCGGCGATCACCCCGGAGTCCACCGCGCTGGCCAAGGACCTGAAGAAGCGCTCCATCCGCTTCGTCGGCCCCACCACCGCGTATGCCCTGATGCAGGCCTGTGGCCTGGTGGACGACCATCTGGCCGACTGCGTGGCCCGGGACGGCGGCCGGTAGCCCTACCTGCCGAGATACTTCGGCGGCTGCTTCGCGAGGAACGCCTCGACCGCGATCGTGTGGTCCTGCGACGCGCCCGCCCTCGTCTGGAGTTCGTCCTCCTTCTCGAGCGTCTCGGCGAGCGTGTGCCCGGCGCCGTACGCCACGGAGGCCTTCAGGGCCGCGTACGCCACCGTCGGACCGTCCGCGAGGGCACGGGCCACCGCGTGCGCCTCCTTCGCCAGGTCGGCCGCGGGCACCACTCTGTTCGCGATGCCCAGCTCATAGGCGTCCTGGGCGGAGATGGAGCGAGGGAAGAGCAGCAGGTCGGCGGCGCGGCTCGCGCCGATCAGCCGGGGCAGGGTCCAGGACATGCCCGAGTCGGCGGTCAGCGCGACGCCCGCGAAGGACGTGTTGAAGGTGGCCGTGTCGGCGACCACGCGGTAGTCCGCGGCGAGCGCGAATCCGAAGCCCGCCCCCGCAGCGACCCCGTTGACGCCCGCGACCACGGGCTTCTCCATCTCGGTGAGGACGCGCACGATGGGGTTGTAGTGCTCCCGCACCGTGCTCAGCGCGTTGCCGCCGTCCGACTCGCGGGCCTCGGAGAGCTTGGCGACGTGCTCCTTGAGGTCCTGGCCGACGCAGAAGGCGCGCCCGGTGGCGGTGAGGAGAACCGCCCGCACTGCGGGGTCGTCCGCGACTGCCCGAAGAGCGTCGCGGAGCGCGACCTTGGCGGCGGTGTTCATGGCGTTCATCGCGTCGGGGCGGTTGATCGTGATCGTCGCGAGCCCGTCGCTCACGTCGGTGAGCACCGTGGCAGCCGTGGTGTCGGCCATGTCGGCCATTGCGGGGTCTCCTTACGGGGCCGGCTTCGTGCTTGTCGAGGCAAGCATGGCGGACTTCCGGCGACCCGCACATGTGACCTGCGTCTAACGATTGGACCTCGGCTGGGGGCCGACGGCGGCGCAGTATCGCAGCCGGATCGCCGAATTGAGTGGTTTTGAGAGAGCGCGTTGCGTAAGCGATGCCGACCGATGTTGGTCATCGGGGTCTCCGATGCGGGATAATGCGGAGGAAGCATTGTGTTCGACGCCGGTGAGGCAGCGCCTGTCATGGGGCCGCCGGCTGCGATGAGCTGGTTTCAGGAAGGGGAACGAGCATGGCGGCCATGAAGCCGCGGACGGGCGACGGCCCGCTCGAGGTGACAAAGGAGGGGCGGGGCATCGTCATGCGCGTTCCGCTCGAAGGCGGCGGTCGGCTTGTCGTCGAGCTGACTCCGGACGAGGCCGATGCACTCGGTGACGCGCTGAAGAAGGTCGTCGGCTGAGGCGGAGGCGCCCACACTTCACCACTGCCCCGGCACGGATTCCGTGCCGGGGCAGTGGTGCGTCCGGGGCGTGGCCCCGGCGGACGCGTCAGGGGGTCGTGCGGTCGCCGCGCCGCACCGCGCACAGCAGCCCGTCGCCCACCGGGAGCAGCGTGGCCATGAGCTCCTGGCTCTCGCGCACGGCCCGCAGCAGTTCGCGCAGACGCAGTACCTCGGCCGGCTGTGCGGCCGAGTCGATCGTGCGGCCGTCCGCGAAGACGCCCTCGAAACAGACCAGCCCGCCCGGCCGGAGCAGCCGCAGTGATTCAGCGAGGCAGTCCAGGCTCTCGAGCCGGTCGCCGTCGCAGAAGACGAGGTCGTACCCGCCGTCCGCGAGCCGTGGAAGGACGTCGAGGGCGCGCCCGGGGATGAAGCGGGCCCGGTTCGTGGCGAAGCCCGCCGCGCGGAACGCCTCACGGGCGAACTGCTGGCGCTCGGGCTCCGGGTCGACGGTGGTCAGTACGCCGTCCGGGCGCATGCCCTGCAGCAGATAGATGCCGGACACGCCGGTCCCGGTGCCGATCTCGGCCACCGCTTTGGCGTCCGCGGTGGCAGCGAGCAGGCGCAATGCCGCGCCGGTGCCTGACGACACCGGGCGGAGCCCCGTCTCATGGGCCCGGTCCCGGGCCCACAGCAGAGCTTCCTCCTCGGCGACAAAGGCGTCGGCGAATGCCCAGCTCGTCTGCCGGTTGGCGGTAATGACGCTCTCCTGTCCCCGTAGTTGGCGCAACGGTGACTGTATCCGCTGGACCCGGGAACCCGCAGATGGGACCGGGCGTTGGAAGAGGGCAGAGGGGAACACGCGGACCGGCCCCAGCGGCCGGGTCCGGAATGTGCCTCTTGCTCCCGGGGACACGGGGGCGCCAGCAGGTAAAAGGCTTATCCGGAGCTAACGGGCGAGGTGGCTATGGTAGGGGCTCCACTGGACACCACCAGAGCCGATAGGGGAGGTGCGGCTGCGCCTGTGGATCGGAGAGGTGCGCTGCGGCGGCTTCTCAGGTCGGCGGGTGAGCCGAAATCCGTGACCAACATCGCTGACCGTTCTTCCAACGATTCCGCACCGACCGCGACCTTCGCCTCCGATGCGGATTCCCAGGCGTGGACCCCGCCCTCATGGGAAGAGATCGTCAGCACGCACAGCGCCCGGGTGTACCGACTCGCCTACCGGCTGACGGGTAACCAGCACGACGCCGAGGACCTCACCCAGGAAGTCTTCGTCCGCGTCTTCCGGTCGCTGTCGACCTACACGCCCGGCACTTTCGAGGGCTGGCTGCACAGGATCACGACGAATCTCTTCCTGGACATGGTCCGCCGCAAGCAGCGGATCCGTTTCGACTCCCTCGGCGACGACGCTGCCGAGCGGCTCCCGAGCCGTGAGCCGTCCCCGCAGCAGGTCTTCAACGACACACACTTCGACGCGGACGTCCAGCAGGCGCTGGACACCCTCGCACCCGAGTTCCGTGCCGCGGTCGTGCTCTGTGACATCGAGGGACTCTCGTACGAGGAGATCGCCGCCACGCTCGGCGTCAAGCTCGGTACGGTGCGCAGCCGCATCCACCGCGGCCGCTCGCACCTGCGTAAGGCGCTCCAGCACCGTTCGCCCGAGGCCCGCGCCGAGCAGCGTTCGCTCGCGGACGCGGTCCTTGCGGGGGAGGGCGGAACGGCGTGAGCGCTACAGGTCCGACCCCCGCGGAGCAGCATCTGGGGGACCGGCTCGCCGCGCTTGTCGACGGCGAGCTCAAACACGATGCCCGGGAGCGGGTCCTGGCCCACCTGGCGACCTGCTCCAGGTGCAAGGCCGAGGCCGACTCCCAGCGGCGGCTGAAGAGCGCTTTCGCGACATCCGCCGCCCCCTCGCCCTCGGAGGGGTTCCTCGCCCGTCTGCAGGGCCTCCCAGGGGGGCCCAGCGGCGGTGACGACGGCCGGGGCGACGGCATGAACGGCAGCCGGCGCTTCGGGGACGGCGTCTTCCCCGTGCTGCAGCCCGGCGGACCCGCGGAGCCGGGGCGCTCGCCGCTGGACGACTTCGGATACCTCCCCACCGCTCACGGTTCGACCGCCGTACTGCCGGGCGGCGCCTCCGGTTCCGGCTTCCGGATCCATGACGTGGGCCGCGACGCCGACCGTTCGCCCTGGCGGGCCCGGCGCTTCGCGTTCGTCGCGGCCAGCGCGGTCTCGCTCGCGGCCATCGCGCTGGGCGGAACCCTCCCGCTCGACTACGGCCCCGAGGCGCCGGTCAGCGCCGAGGGCGCGGGCAGCAACGCGACTCCGCTCGAGGCCGAGGAGCGGACCGGAGGTGTCGGCGTCGCCGCCAGCCGCGGTGGTGGCGGGGCCCTCGCCGTGGAAGCCGCTCAGGCCACCCGGCCGGGCACCGCCGCGCCGTCCTCGTCCGCCCGGCCCGTGCTCGCCTCCGCGCCCTCGCTGCTGAGCACCTCGACGCTCACCGGCGGCGGCACGTTCGCCTACCCGGTACTGAACGTCACCGTGCCGCCGCTGATACGCCCGACGGACGCCGGCCCGCTGTACTCGGCCGCGCTCGACGACCGAATCGGCGGCGGAGCCGACCCGCAGCCGTCCGCACCGCCCGCGACGGCTTCCGCCCCACCGCTGTACGACGACTCGGTGTCGCTTTCGCCGCTGCGCTGACGGGGACCCTGCGCGCGGATTCGCAAACCTGGTTGAATTCCGGGAGGGACGCCCCTGTGGGGCGTGCAAGGGCCAGTTGCGGGGAGAGCATGGACGACGGGAAGCCCAGCGGGCCGAAGACGAAGTGGTGGAGCCGTCCCTCTACGGAACGGAACCGTCCGGACGGGCCTGAGGACGCGGTGGCCGTCACGGACACGGACGCGGGTGCGCCGGCGGCGGCGCCCACGGAGGCGGCTGCGGCCGGCGAGCAGCCCGGCCCCGAGACCCCGGACGGCGATTTCCGCCCCGCGCCCCCGGTGGCACCCCCGCCCCCGGCCGCCGAGCCGCACCCGCCCGCCCCGGCGGCACCCGCGCCGCCCGCCGCCGAGCCGCCCGCGCACCATACGCAGCCGCTGCACGCACCCGACGAGTACAGCACCCCGCCTTACGGAGGCCCGGGGCCGTGGGCACCCGCGCCGCCCGTGCAGCGCCCGGTGGCGACTCCGGCCCACGGGACCTCTGTACCGCCCATACCGGCCGTAGCGCCGCCGTACGCGGGGACCAACGGCCACGGCATGGCCGCGCCCCTCCCTGCCCCCGTACCCGCCCCTGCCGCGGTACCGGGCGGCCGGGGGCACGCCGAGGCATGGGAGCCCCCGCCCGCGCCGCACACCGTGCCGCAGCAGCACGCCACGGCCCCTCAGCCCTCCCAGCCGGCCGTACCGGCCCAGCAGCCCTCGCAGTGGCTGCGGTACGACCCGTGGGGCGCGCCCCAGCAGCCGCTGAGCCACCCGGGCCCCGGCCAGGGCCCGGACACCCGGCCGCGCAAGGGCCGTCGGGGCTCGGTCCTCGTCGGAGCCGCGCTGCTCGCCCTCGTGGCCGGTGGCATCGGCGGCGGAATCGGTGCCTACGTCGAGCGCAACGGCGGCCTGACCACGGTGGAACTGCCCCAGTCCGGCCGGGACGACGGCGGCCGGGCCCCCGACAGCGTCGCCGGTATCGCCGCCAGCGCGCTGCCCAGCGTGGTCACCCTGCATGTCAACGGCTCCGCCGAGTCCGGCACCGGCACCGGCTTCGTCCTCGACGGCAAGGGCCACATCCTCACCAACAACCATGTGGTCGCCCCCGCGGGTTCCACCGGCGACATCACCGTGACGTTCAGCGGCGGGGAGAGCGCGTCGGCCGAGATCGTCGGCAAGGACAGCGGCTACGACCTGGCCGTCGTCAAGGTGACCGGCGTCTCCGGCCTCAAGCCGCTGCCGCTCGGGAACTCCGACAACGTGCAGGTGGGTGACCCCGTCGTGGCCATCGGCGCGCCCTTCGACCTGTCCAACACGGTCACCTCCGGCATCATCAGCGCCAAGCAGCGGCCCATCACCGCGGGCGGTGAGAAGGGCGACGGCACCGACGTCAGCTACGTCGACGCCCTGCAGACCGACGCCCCGATCAACCCGGGCAACTCCGGCGGTCCCCTGGTCGATGCCGAGGCCCGGGTCATCGGCATCAACAGCGCCATCCGGGCCGCCGACAGCGGATCCGCTCTCGACGGTGGCCAGTCCGGCTCCATCGGCCTCGGCTTCGCGATACCGATCAACCAGGGCAAGCGCGTCGCCGAGGAGCTGATCAGCACCGGCAAGGCCACCCACCCGGTGATCGGCGTCACGCTGGACATGGAGTTCACCGGTGACGGGGCCAAGGTCGGGGGCAAGGCGGCCGACGGCGGAGCGGCGGTCACCGACGGGGGCCCGGCGGACGAAGCGGGCATCCGGCAGGGTGACGTCATCACCGAGGTGGAGGGCCAGCGTGTGCACAGCGGCGAGGAACTCATCGTCAAGATCCGTGCCCACCGGCCCGGTGACCGGCTCGGTCTCGTCCTGAACCGTGGTGGCGAAGACCTGTCCATGACTTTGACGCTGGGTTCGGCGAGCGGTACCTGACGGCCACCGGCAGGTACCGCACGGACAGCTTCGCCGGGTACCGTGGAGCGGTCCGGGCCCCTGATGACCTGGCGGCGGTGAACACGCGGAGACCACGCAGAGAACACGAGGAGCAGCAAGGTGTTCAATGACATAGGCGCACTCGAGCTGCTGACGCTCGTGGTTCTCGCCGTGCTCGTATTCGGCCCGGAGAAGCTGCCGAAGGTCATCCAGGACGTCACGCGCACCATCCGCAAGATCCGGGAGTTCTCGGACAGCGCCAAGGAAGACATCCGCTCGGAGCTCGGACCGCAGTTCAAGGACTTCGAGTTCGAGGACCTCAACCCCAAGACGTTCGTCCGCAAGCAGCTCATGGACGGCAACGACGACCTGGGGCTCAAGGAGATCCGCGAGAGCTTCGACCTGCGCAAGGAGATGGCCGAGGTCACCGACGTGGTGAACGGCCGCGAGAGCGACTCGTCCACCGGCACCGTCGCGGCGGCGTCCGGCGCCGCCACACCCGACCTCCTCAAGAAGCCCGCGCAGCCGGCCAAGGACGAGCGCCCGCCCTTCGACGCAGACGCCACCTGAGACCCGCCAATCCCGACTCGTCCGGACGGTATGGCTATTCTCCATCTGTCCGGTTGCGAGGTTGCCCATGCCCACGGGGGGAGGGCCGCGCCGGATCAGTGAATGATCGAGGAGGCGGCCGGGCAGATGGAGACGACGAGTCGGGCAGGGGCGGACGGGGCGCCCAGCGCAGTCACCGCAGAGGGGGTGCCGGCGACCCGGCGTACTGTCGACGGCTATCTCAAGGCGCCGTTCCCCTGGTACGGGCTGGACGAGGCCTTCGCAGGCCCACGCTGGCTGATGCATGTCACGGCCGCGGCGGACGACACCGTGCAGCACGGTTCCACCGGGCACGGTGAGGAGCCCGTCGTACGGGCCGACGCGGGGGCGGAGAAGGCGCGTTTCGCGGTGGTCGTGACCGTGGGCAGCAGCCCCGTACGGCACAGCGACGACGGTACGGGGGTGCTGGACGCCACGACGGTCTCGTCGGCGGCCTGGCTGGCCGGCTCCGGCCTGCTGGACTGCACCTGGCCCCCGCAGATGGACCACACCCTGCGTGGCGAATGGCTGAAGCAGCAGACCGAAACCGCGTTCGAGCTCGCGGACGATCTGGGCGGGGAGCCCTGGTCGGCCCTGTCCCTTCCGGTGGACGGTGTGCCGGTGGACTTCCACTACCGCGAGTCGGAGTTCGGCTGGGTGCTCGCGGGCTCGGCCCCCGAGGGGGTGCACATCGGTGCCTACGGGCGCGGCATGAGCGCCTACGGCCTGGGGTTCTCGGTGATCGGCGACATCGCCTCGTACGAGAACTGAGCGACGTACGGGTGGGGGCGGCCTCTCCAGGAGGCCGCCCCCACCCGTACGACGGTCAGAACTTGTTGCGCGGGGTGAGACCCAACGACATGCCGGACAGGCCGCGCTGACGGCCGCTCAGCTTGTCCGCGATGGAGCGCAGCGCGGAACCCGCGGGGGAGTCCGGGTCGGACAGGACGACCGGCTTGCCCTCGTCCCCACCCTCACGCAGCCGTACGTCGATGGGGATGGACCCGAGCACCGGTACCTCGGCGCCGACCGTCTTCGTCAGCCCCTCGGCGACCCGCTGCCCGCCACCCGAACCGAACACGTCGACCATCTCGTCGCAGTGCGGGCACGGCATGCCCGACATGTTCTCGACGACGCCGACGATCTTCTGGTGGGTCTGTACGGCGATGGAGCCGGCCCGCTCGGCCACCTCGGCAGCGGCCTGCTGCGGGGTCGTGACGACCAGGATCTCGGCGTTGGGCACGAGCTGGGCCACGGAGATCGCGATGTCACCGGTGCCCGGCGGCAGGTCGAGCAGCAGGACGTCCAGGTCGCCCCAGTACACATCGGCGAGGAACTGCTGCAGCGCGCGGTGCAGCATGGGACCGCGCCACACCACCGGGGCGTTGCCCGGGGTGAACATGCCGATGGAGATCACCTTCACGCCGTGCGCGGACGGCGGCATGATCATGTTCTCGACCTGGGTGGGCTTGCCGTCCGCGCCGAGCATCCGGGGCACGCTGTGCCCGTAGATGTCCGCGTCGACCACACCGACCTTGAGCCCGTCGGCAGCCATCGCCGCCGCGAGGTTCACGGTCACCGAGGACTTGCCGACGCCGCCCTTGCCGGACGCGACCGCGTAGACCCGGGTCAGTGAGCCGGGCTTGGCGAACGGCACCTCGCGCTCCGCCGTGCCGCCGCGCAGCGACGAGGCGAGCTCCTTGCGCTGCTCGTCGCTCATCACGTCGAGCGTGACCTCGACCCGTGACACGCCCTCGACGCGGGCCACCGCGTCGGTCACGTTCTTGGTGATCGTCTCGCGCATGGGGCAGCCGGAAACCGTGAGATACACGGTGACAGCGACTACACCGTCAGGATCGATCTCGACCGACTTCACCATGCCCAGCTCGGTGATCGGTCGGTGGATCTCCGGGTCGTTCACTGTCGCCAGCGCTTCGCGCACCGCGTCTTCCGTAGCCATACCCCGATAGTACGGTGCGCGCGCAGCGCTCCTTGGAAGGGTGGTGGCGGGCGACGGGAGGGAGGTACGGCGCCGGGGGTGCGCGTGGGTAGCCCCTCAGCGGTCGCCTTCGTCACTATCGACCTGAGAGAGGATCCGGCGCTCCTCCATGTCCTTCACCATGGCCTCCAGCTCGGAGCGGATCCAGTCCCGGGTGGCGACCTCCCCGAGGCCCATCCGGAGCGCGGCGATCTCCCGGCTGAGGTATTCGGTGTCCGCGATCGAGCGCTCGTTCTGCTTGCGGTCCTGTTCGTGGGTGACCCGGTCACGGTCGTCCTGGCGGTTCTGCGCGAGCAGGATCAGCGGGGCGGCGTAGGAGGCCTGGAGGGACAGCATCAGCGTCAGGAAGATGAACGGGTACTGGTCGAAACGCAGTTCCTCCGGCGCGAAGATGTTCCACACCACCCACAGGATGATGATCAGCGTCATCCAGACGATGAACCGTCCGGTGCCCAGGAAGCGGGCGATGCGCTCGGAGAACCGGCCGAACGCCTCGGGGTCGTACTCGGGCAGCAGCCGGGGCCGCGGTGCCTTCGGCTGGTCGAGCCGGGGCCGCGGCGGGCGGACGATGCCCGAGGCACCCGTCGGCACGGCCCTCGCGCGGTCCTCAGCGGCCACCGGCGATCCCCTCCTCGCCCTGGAAGTCGGTCTCGCGCCAGTCCTCGGGGAGCAGGTGGTCCAGCACGTCGTCGACGGTCACCGCGCCCAGCAGCGATCCGCTCTCGTCCACCACGGGAACCGAGACCATGTTGTACGCGGCCAGATAGCTGGTCACGGCCGGCAGCGGGGTGTCCGGCGTCAGGGGGACGAGATCACTGTCGACGATCGAGCTCACCAGGGTGAACGGCGGATCCCGCAGCAGCCGCTGGAAATGCACGGTGCCCAGGTATTTGCCGGTGGGGGTCTCGTCCGGCGACCGGCAGACGTACACCTGGGCGGCCAGGGCGGGGGACAGGTCCTGCTGGCGGACCCTGGCCAGCGCGTCCGCGACCGTCGCGTCGGGACGCAGGATGATCGGCTCGGTCGTCATCAGCCCGCCCGCGGTCCGCTCCTCGTACGCCAGCAGACGCCGTACGTCGGCGGCGTCGTCCGGCCGCATCAGGGCCAGCAGCCGTTCCTTGTCCGCCTCCGGCAGTTCCGAGAGCAGGTCGGCCGCGTCGTCCGGGTCCATCGCCTCCAGGACGTCCGCGGCACGGTCCTCCTCCAGCTTGCCCAGGATCTCCACCTGGTCGTCCCCGGGGAGCTCCTCCAGGACGTCGGCGAGCCGGTCGTCGTCCAGGGCCGCGGCGACCTCGGCCCGGCGCTTGGGCGTCAGATGGTGCAGGGCGTTGGCGACATCGGTGGGGCGCAGGCGTTCGAAGGTCGCCACCAGGCTCTCGGCGCCCTGCCCGTGCTCCTCCAGGGAGAAGCCGCTGATGGCCGACCACTCCACGGTCAGCGTCTCGCCCTTGCGGCGCAGGGCCCCGCCCCGCCCCTTGCGTACGAAGAACTTGTCGATCTCCCAGTCGCGGCGGGCCGGGAGCTGCTGGATGGCGACGTCGAGGACGGTCACCTCCTCGTCCGTCTCCACGAGCCGCACCCGCCGGTCAAGGAATTCGCCGAGGACGAGTCGCTCGGTCGGGCGCTGCTCGAAGCGCCGCATGTTGACCACACCGGTGGTGATGACCTGGCCCGACTCGACCCCCGTCACCCGGGTGATCGGCAGGAAGATGCGCCGCCTGCTCACGACCTCGACGACCATGCCGAGCAGACGCGGGGGCCTGCCGCCGACCCGGAGCATCGCCACCAGATCCCGGACCCGGCCGACCTGATCGCCATTCGGGTCGAACACCGGTACGCCGGAGAGGTGTGAGACGAAAACTCTGGGAGTGCCTGCTGCCATCCTGTGCGTCTCCCTCCGTCCCTCACATCCTCCTTTGCCGTGATCAGGCTAGCCCGTACCGGTCCGTGACGCCTTGGCGGACCGTCCGTCCGGCGCTCTGCCGAACGGCGTACGCGGCACGGGTACGCTGCCGTCTGCCATCCCCCGACACACAGATGAGAGGCAGTGCGCCAGTGACCTCTTCCGTCCCTGCCGTCCGGGCCCGTCGCCGGACCGTTTCCGCCGTGATGCTCTGCGTGGGACTGACCACCGCGCTCACGGCCTGCGCGGGAGAGGACCCGGACAAGGGGACCAACGGCGTCGGCAAGCTGACCGCCGCGCAGATCGACAAGAAGGCACGGGCCGCCGCCGACGCGGCGGACGCGGTGCGGCTCACGGGCAAACTGGTCAGCAAGGGCGGGACGTACACCCTGAACATGCAGCTCAGCAGCAAGGGCGGCATGGGATCGGTGATCTCGGAGCGGAACACCTTCGATCTGCTGCGCATCGGTGACGAGCTCTACCTCAAGGCCGACGCGGGCTTCTGGAAGGACGACGAGGCCGACGACGGGAGCGACCAGGCGGCCGACAAGCTCCAGAACAAGTACGTCAAGGTCCCCGAGGACGACCCCACCTACCAGCAGATGCGCGGCTTCACGGAGAAGGAGACGCTCCTCGACGGGGTGCTCGCACTGCACGGAAAGATCAACAAGGGCGACCGGGACACGATCGGCGGGGTGCGCACCGTGCAGATCATGGGCGGAAAAGGTGAGGGGGGCGCACTGGACGTCTCCCTGGAAAGCACTCCGTATCCCCTCAGGGTGGCCCGCGGCGGCGGCGGTGGCACCGTCACCCTCGCCGACTGGGGCACGGCCTTCCCACTGGAGGAGCCGGCCGAGGACGACACGGTCGACTACGGCGGCGAGCTGCCCAGGACCTCCGGCTGACGGAGCCTGCGGGCCGCGCGGGCCCGCAGGCCGGTCAGCGCTTCCCGCGGCGCTTCAGCAGCAGCCGGGGGAGCGCGGCGGGCGCCGTGCGCCGCGTGGTCGCCCCGGTGGGCAGCGGCGGTGCGGCCAGCGAGCTGTCCGGAAGACCGGTGCGGGTGGCGCCGGGCGTCAGCCGTACGACCCGGCATTCACGCGCCCAGCGTTCCGTCAGCTGTTCGGCGTCCGGGGCGTTCAGCCGCTTGCCCTTGAGCTCGCCGACCGCCGCCTCCCACTCCTCGGAGCGCGGCTCCAGCACCGTGACGGCGGCGGTCCAGGCAACGAGCCTGCCGCCCTTGTCCTTGCTGCGTACGGTCACCTCGGCGGCACCACCGGCGTCCAGCCCGACGGGGAGCGGCTGCTCCCCGGGGCCGTCCCCGACGAGCACGGCCGCACCCTCGTGCCAGACGTGCCACAGCGCCCGGGAGGGGCCGGTGCCCCGCACCCAGATGAGGCCGGACTTCTTGGTGGCCTCCTCGACGAGAGCCCGGGCAAGCAACACGTCAGCAGCAGTCATGCCCGAACTCTATTCGAGACCCCGTCAGAGCCAGCCGTTGCGCTTGAGGGTGCGGTGGATGGAGAAGCAGACGACGCCGATGAGCGCGAGCACCATCGGATAGCCGTACGTCCAGCGCAGTTCGGGCATGTGCGTGAAGTTCATGCCGTAGACGCCGCAGATCATCGTCGGTACGGCGATGATGGCCGCCCAGGACGTGATCTTGCGCATGTCCTCGTTCTGCGTGACGGTTGCCTGCGCCAGATTGGCCTGGAGGATCGAGTTGAGCAGCTCGTCGAAGCCGATGACCTCCTCGTGCACCCGTGCCAGGTGGTCGGCCACATCGCGGAAGTACTTCTGGATGTCGGGGTCGATCAGCCGCATCGGGCGTTCGCTCAGCAGTTGCATCGGCCGCAGCAGCGGCGACACGGCACGCTTGAACTCCAGCACCTCGCGCTTCAGCTGGTAGATACGGCCCGCGTCCGATCCGCGCGCGCTCCCCTTGGCGGGAGTGGAGAACACATCGATCTCCACCTCGTCGATGTCGTCCTGCACCGAGGCCGCCACCGCGATGTAGCCGTCGACGACGTGGTCGGAGATGGAGTGCAGCACGGAGGAGGGGCCCTTGGCGAGCAGCTCGGGGTCCTCCTGGAGGCGGTGGCGCAGGGCGCGCAGCGAACCCTGTCCGCCGTGCCGGACGGTGATCACGAAGTCCCGCCCGGTGAAGCACATCACCTCACCGGTCTCGACGACCTCGCTGGTGGCGGTCAGTTCGGCGTGCTCGACGTAGTGGATCGTCTTGAAGACGGTGAAGAGCGTGTCGTCGTAACGCTCCAGCTTGGGCCGCTGGTGGGCGTGGACCGCGTCCTCGACGGCGAGCGGGTGCAGGCCGAACTCCCGGGCGATACCGGCGAATTCCTCCTCGGTCGGCTCGTGGAGGCCGATCCAGGCGAAGCCGCCCTCCTCCCGCACCCGCAGCATCGCCTCACGCGGGGTCTGGCAGGGGGCCTCGGTGACCCTGCGTCCGTCCCGGTAGACCGCGCAGTCGACGACGGCGCTGGAGGCGGACGGGTCACGGGTGGCGTCGTAGCTGTTGTACGGGGTGTTGCTCTTGCGCTGGGACGGGCGCACGGCGGCGCGCAGGTCACGGATCATCGACATGGCTGGCTCCTCTTCACGGAGGGCCGTCGGCGGGCACGTGGAACAGCCCGGAATGGGGACGTGCGCTCACGTCCGCAAAGCGGGCGGCACCGCGCGGGCACGATGACGGCGTTCGCTACAGACAGGCAAAAACGAGGGGCTCTTCCGGTGCGCGAACTGCCGTGGTGACGTCCGGGAGGGGAGTCAGATCACAGAAGGAAGGCGTTGTGCGGAAGGGCGGTTGGTACTGCACGGTCGACTTGGATCCACCGCAGCCCCACCTCCTCCGGCCGGTCCCCCGTAGGGGATCACGTGTTGTCAGGACTGAGAGCGACGCTTCTGCGTGCTGTCCCGACCGACGCCTCAGGCTACCAGCCAGGTGAGGAGCCAATCCCTTCCTTTGCCCGTTCGCTACGCGTTCTATGCTCGCGGCATGGGAGAAATTCTTGATCTGGTCGAGGCCCGGCTCCGTACGGCGCTGGGGGAGCCGGACGCACGCGCCGATGTGACGTTCCTCGGCACGGACCGCATCGAGGTGCTCCGCTTCGTCGACGGAGATGTGGTGCGCTACGCCACGCTCGGTATGTCCGCCCAGCCGATGGCCGACCCGACGTCCCCCCTCGCCGACCCCGTGAAGGGCCCGCGCGCCGAACTGGTCCTGTCCGTACGGGTGGGGCTCGCCGACACCGACCAGGTGCTGCGGCCCCTCGCGGTCCTCGCGGCCTCGCCGCAGGTCGAGGGGCTGATCGTGACTCCCGGGGCGTCGCTGGACCTCGGGCAGCCGCTGTGGACCGGGGCTTCCTTCAGCTCCGTCCTGGTCGCCGAGCCGGGCGGCCTGGTCGAGGATCTGGAGCTGGACGCCCCGATGGACCCGGTGCGCTTTCTGCCGCTGCTGCCGATGACGCACAACGAGGCCGCCTGGAAGCGGGTCAAGGGCGCGCAGGAGCTCCAGGAGCGCTGGCTCTCGCACGGGACGGACCTGCGGGATCCGCTGCGCGCGTCCGTACCGCTGGACTGACCCACCGGACAGGGGGGAAGCCCCGCCGCGCGGCCAGGAGGGGGAGACCGCGGGCGGGGCCGGAACGGGAGACCGTCAGGTCTCAGTCGGCGAAGACGGTGACGCCGTCCTCCGTGGCGTGGCGCGGCATGAGTTCCTCCGCCTCGTGGGTCAGTGCCGCACGCCGGATCCGGACGACCACCGCGCCGGCCAGGGCGGCGACGGCGGCGACGACGAACGGCATGTGGATGTCGCTCCACTCCTCGATCTTCGGGGCGAGGTAGGGCGCGGCGGCGGCGGCGAACCAGCGGACGAAGTTGTATCCGGCGCTCGCCACCGGGCGCGGCGCGTCCGACACCCCGAGGGCGAGTTCGGTGTAGACGGTGTTGTTCATGCCGATGAACGCGCCCGAGACGATGGTGCAGACGATGGCTGTCGTGTGGTTGCCGTATCCGAGGACCACCAGGTCCGCGGCGAGCAGCACCAGGGAGCCGCCGACCACCTTCAGCGAGCCGAAGCGCCGTTGCAGGCGCGGTGCGACGAGCACCGAGAAGACGGCGAGCAGCAGGCCCCAGGCGAAGAACACCGCACCCGACCTGTACGGCGACATGTTCAGGACGAACGGCGTGAAGGCCAGGATCGTGAAGAACGCGTAGTTGTAGAAGAACGCCGAGGTGGCGACCGAGGCCAGCCCGCCGTGTCCGAGTGCCCTGACCGGGTCGAGCAGCGAGGTCTTCCGGGCCGGCCTGGGCTGCTCCTTGAGGAACGCGGTGATGCAGAGGAACCCGATGGCCATCAGTGCGGCGGTGCCGAAGAACGGGTAGCGCCAGCTGGCGTCACCGAGCAGGGCGCCGACCAGCGGTCCGCACGCCATGCCGAGGCCGAGCGCCGACTCGTACAGCAGGATCGCCGCCGAGCTGCCGCCGGCGGCGGCGCCGACGATCACCGCGAGGGCGGTGGACACGAACAGGGCGTTGCCCAGGCCCCAGCCCGCCCGGTAGCCCACCAGCTCGGCCACGGAGGAGGACGTGCCGGAGAGCGCGGCGAAGACGACGACCAGCGCGAGGCCGGCCAGCAGGGTCTTGCGTCCGCCGATACGGCTGGAGACGAAACCGGTCACGAGCATCGCGACGGCGGTGATCAGGAAGTACGAGGTGAACAGGAGGGACACCTGACTGGGCGTGGCCTCGAGTCCCTCGGCGATGGACGGCAGGATCGGGTCCACCAGACCGATCCCCATGAAGGCCACGACCGAGGCGCCCGCCGTGGCCCATACGGCCTTCGGCTGACGCAGGATGCTGGTCGTCCCTTCGTCGAACGGATCCTCTCCCCGCATGGTTCTTCTCGCTCTCCACTAGATCGTTGCGTTATACACAGGATAAGTTAGGCACACTAATAAGTGCAAACTACATCTATCTTCGCCGGTCAGAGCCGCACGGCGGACGGGTGATCGTCCTTGACGCGGCGACGGCCGGAGAGGACCGTTGGGCGTTATGAGGGGCGAACCCAGTTGCCCGAAGTGCGGTGGCCGGGTCAGGGCGCCCGGCCTCTTCGCCGATGCCTGGCAGTGCTCCACGCACGGTCAGGTGAGCCCGATGCAGCCGGTGGTCCCGCCCGGTGTCGAGGCGCTGGGCGTGGTGGTGAGCCGGGCTCAGGTGCCGGTGTGGATGCCCTGGCCGCTCCCCGTGGGCTGGCTGTTCACGGGCGCGGCGTACGCGGGCGACGACCGCAGCGGTGGCCGTGCCACCGCCGTCGCGTGTTCGGGCCCCGGTCCGCTCGGAGGCATGGGTGAACTCCTGCTCGTCGCCGAGGAGCTCGGCGTCGGGCTCGGCGCGCGCTACGCCGGCATCGACGGCCCCGACCCCGGCTCCGCCCTGCGGGTCGACGCGGCACCGGACGCCAAGGTGCTCGCGGCGGGACGCCCCACCGCGCTCTGGCACGTCAGGGACGCCCCCGCCGACCGGGCGGTCTTCGTGGGTGAGGCGCGGGGCCTGTGGCTCTGGGCGATCGTCTGGCCCGAGCAGTCAGGGCTCCTGATGTACGACGAACTCGTGCTGACCGATCTCCGCGACGCCGGCGGGGAAGTGGACCTGCTGCCGTGCGGTGCGCTCACCCCCCGGCTGCTCACGCGGCCCTGACCCCGTCCGGCTCCCGGACGGAGGGCCGGACGGGTGACGCCCGGCGGTTATCCTGGAGCGTCCCCTGTCCGTCGGCCCGCAATGGAGTACGCGTCGTGCGCATCGACCTGCACACCCACTCCACGGCTTCGGACGGCACGGACACCCCCGCCGAGCTGGTGGCCAACGCCGCAGCTGCGGGCCTCGACGTCGTCGCCCTGACGGACCACGACACGGTCGGGGGCCACGCGGAGGCGGCGGCGGCCCTCCCCGAGGGCCTCACGCTCGTCACCGGAGCCGAGCTCTCCTGCCGCGTCGACGGCATCGGCCTGCACATGCTGGCCTACCTCTTCGACCCCGCCGAGCCCGAACTGGCCCGTGAGCGTGAGCTCGTCCGGGACGACCGGGTGCCGCGGGCGCGGGCCATGGTGCGCAAGCTCCAGGAGCTGGGTGTCCCGATCACCTGGGAGCAGGTCGCGCGGATCACGGGGAACGGCTCGGTCGGCCGCCCGCACGTCGCCACCGCTCTCGTGGAGCTCGGCGTCGTCGACTCGGTCTCCGACGCCTTCACCTCCGCCTGGCTCGGCAACGGTGGGCGCGCGTACGCCGACAAGCACGAACTCGACCCGTTCGACGCGGTCCGGCTGGTCAAGGCCGCCGGCGGCGTCACCGTCTTCGCGCACCCGCTCGCGGTCAAGCGCGGCGAGGTCGTCCCCGAAGCCGTGATCGCGCGGCTGGCGGACGCGGGGCTCGACGGCATCGAGGTCGACCACATGGACCACGACGAGCCCACCAGGGCCCGGCTGCGGGGGCTCGCGGCCGAGCTGGGGCTGCTGCCCACCGGGTCCAGCGACTACCACGGCACCCGCAAGACCGTCCGGCTCGGGGAGTACACCACCCACCCCGAGATCTACGGCGAGATCACCCGGCGCGCCACGGGAGCGTTCCCCGTGCCGGGCGCCGGTGGACCGCTCCCCGCGTAACGGGACCCTTTCTCTTCTTCCGCTCCGTCGCGTTCCCGTGCGCCCCGGCGTCCTCATGACGTGCCGGTGCGCGTGTCCCCCTGTTCGGCTCGCTCTTCTCTCGCAAGGCTCACCGTGTTCGACATCGCTGTCTTCGGATCCCTCTTTCTCACCCTTTTTGTGATTATGGATCCGCCCGGAATCACCCCGATCTTCCTGGCCCTCACCGCGGGCCGCCCCGCCAAGGTGCAGCGCAGGATGGCCTTCCAGGCCGTCACCGTCGCCTTCGGCGTGATCGCCGTCTTCGGCCTGCTCGGTCAGCAGATCCTCGACTATCTGCACGTCTCCGTACCCGCCCTGATGATCGCGGGCGGGCTCCTCCTGCTGCTCATCGCGCTGGACCTGCTCACCGGCAAGACGGACGAGCCGACCCAGACCAAGGACGTCAACGTCGCCCTGGTGCCGCTGGGTATGCCGCTGCTGGCCGGACCCGGCGCGATCGTCTCGGTGATCCTCGCGGTGCAGGACGCCGACGGCGTCGGCGGGCAGATCTCCGTCTGGTCGGCGATCGTCGCGATGCACCTCGTGCTCTGGCTGGCGATGCGGTACTCGCTGCTGATCATCCGTGTGATCAAGGACGGCGGGGTGGTCCTGGTGACCCGGCTCGCCGGAATGATGCTCTCGGCCATCGCCGTACAGCAGATCATCAACGGCGTCACCCAGGTCATCCAGAACTCCTGAGGCCACGGGCGCGGAAACCACAGCACCCCCGCACAGGCCTTCCGTGCGGGGGTGCTTCGTCTTCAGCTCGTCATGCGCTCGTGTTCAGCGACGCGAAGCAAGGCAAGGTGTCATGAAGCCGAGGTGTCGGCCGGCCGGATGTAGATGCGCTGGCCCATGGCTGCGGCCTGCTGCACGATCCGGTTGACGGAGGCGGCGTCCACGACGGTGCTGTCCACGGCGGTACCGTCGACATCGTCGAGTCGCATGATCTCGAAGCGCATATGGCTTCCCTTCGTCTGATCCTCCTGCTGGAGAACTACTGGGGGGACGGGCTGGCCGTCCGCAAGGATGGGGAGCGCAGGCGTCTGCGTCTCGCGCTCCTCAAAGGGGTACAACGGCTTGCCTACGGCAAACATTCCCTACGCTAAGGAAATTTTTTGGATGTCTAAGTACCCTTCGGTAATCAGCCATGCGCGGACAATGAGGTCCGTATGAATCACGCGGACGCGCGGACGGACGAAGGGCCGGGGATCCACGAGCAGCTGGACCGCACCAACGCGCTGCTCCTGCGCGTACTCGCCGAGGTGTCGAAGACCCCCTCCACCCACGCGATCTTCGTGGACGCGGGATACGTCTACGCGGCAGCCGGGCTGCTCGTCACCGGCACCGAGGACCGCCGTTCCTTCGACCTGGACGCGGAAGGGCTGATCGAGGCCTTCATCGACAAGGCCCGCACGATCTTCGCGGACAGCCGGCTGCTGCGCGTGTACTGGTACGACGGGGCCAGGCGCCGGATCCACACCGTCGAGCAGCAGTCGATCGCCGAACTCCCCGACGTCAAGGTCAGGCTCGGCAACCTCAACGCCAACAACCAGCAGAAGGGCGTCGACTCACTCATCCGCACGGACCTGGAGTCGCTCGCCCGGCACCGCGCCATCAGTGACGCGGCACTGGTCGGCGGTGACGAGGACCTGGTCTCGGCCGTCGAGGCCGCCCAGGGCTACGGCGCCCGCGTCCACCTCTGGGGCATCGAGGCGGGCGAAGGCCGCAACCAGGCCGAGCCGCTGCTCTGGGAGGTCGACAGCCAGCGCACCTTCGACCTCGACTTCTGCCGCCCCTACGTGACCCGGCGCTCCGTCACGATGTACGAGGACGACAGCCCGGCACCCGCGCGCGAGGACGTCCGCTTCGTCGGCGCGCAGATCGCCGCCGGCTGGCTCTCCTCGCGCGGCCGTGACGCCCTCGCCGACCTGCTTCCCGGGCACCCCTATCTGCCGGGCTCGGTCGACCAGGACCTGCTCGTCGAGGCCGAACGGCTCCTCCAGCACTCGTTGCGCGGCCACGCCCCTCTGCGCCGGGCACTGCGCGACGGCTTCTGGCAGCACCTGCAGGCGCAGTACTGACCCGAGGCGGGGGTCAGGGGCGGACGCCGTTCCAGAACGCGACGAGGGCCGCCGCGGTCTCCGCCGGCCGGGCTGTGTTGGGGGAGTGCTCGGCGCCCTCGATCACGGTGCGCCGGGCGCCCAGCCGCTCGGCCATCCGGTCGAGCAGCGGCACCGGCCAGACGTCGTCGCGCTCGCCCGAGACGACGTGCACGGGCAGGGGCAGCGCGGCGAGCTCGGCCACCCGGTCCGGCTCGGACGACAGCTGCGCGCCGGTGGCGATCAGCTGTGCCGGGTCGTGCCGCATCCAGCGGCGGCGCAGGTCCTCGCCGTCGCCCGTGTCCGCGTCCTCGGGCGGGTCCATCGCGCGCATCATCTGCCAGACCTCGGCCATGCTCCAGCGGGTGAGTGCGTCGCTGAGCAGCCGCGCCTTCTTCTGCTGGGCAGGGTCGATCTCGGCGGGTCCGGACGACATCAGGGTCAGTGAACGGAAGGGCGTGGCGTCCAGCAGCACCGCCGCGCGGGCGATCTGGCCGCCCAGCGAGTGTCCGAGCAGATGGATGCCGCCGGACGCCGCGACGCCGTCGACGGCAGCGGCCTGCGCGAGCACGTCATTGGCCAACTCCGCCTGGGAGTAGGGGTCTTGACGGTCCGTCCGCTCAGTCTCGTACTGCCCTCGGCCGTCGACGGACAGCACGCGGAAGCCGGCATCGGCGAGGGGTTCGAGCAGTGCGACGAAGTCCTCCTTGCTGCCGGTGTACCCGGGCAGCAGGAGTGCGGTGGAGTGCGCGCCGGAGGGCGGTGCGGCGTCCAGCACGGCGAAGTCCCCGCGCGCGGTACGCAGTACACGGGCGCGGGCACAGGGGGGCGGGGTGAAGGTGGGCGGCCGGCTCATGGGGCCGAGGGTATCGCCGCAGGTCCGACGGCGCCCAGGCAGCCGTACGGCCCCGGTCCCCGCAGTGCGGGGACCGGGGCCGTACGAAGGTGACCGCAGCCGGGAATCAGCCCTCGGTCGTCTCGGCGGCGGCGGCCGTCGCGCGGGAACGGCGCCTGCGCGGCTTCGCGGGTGCTGCCTCGCCGTCCGTCGCGGCCTCGGTCACCGCGGCGGTCTCCGCCTTCTCCGTGGCTGCGGCGCGCGGCCGACGGCGGCGCGGCTTGGTCTCCGCGGCGTCCTCGGACGTGGCCGTGGTGGCCACCGCCTCGGTCTTCGGCTTGGCGGCGGCACGGGTGCGGCGGCGCGGCTTGT
This sequence comes from Streptomyces sp. NPDC005794, assembly GCF_042871445.1. Lineage (NCBI taxonomy): Bacteria > Bacillati > Actinomycetota > Actinomycetes > Kitasatosporales > Streptomycetaceae > Streptomyces > Streptomyces sp. NPDC005794. Next base: position 13,200 of record NZ_JBIAIN010000007.1, on the reverse strand, counting down.
CGCTCACGGGCTCGGAGGCCGGAGCGATCTGGAAGTCGACCTCGTCGGCCGGCTTCACGACCCGGGTGCGGCGGCGCGGCTTGGTGGCCACGGGCTCCGCCACCGGTGCGGCGACGGCCACGGTCTGGAAGTCGACCACGGGCTCGGCGACGGGAGCCGCCGTGACAGCGGGCTTCGTGACAGCGGGCTTCGTGGCCGTGGCACGCGTACGGCGACGGCGCGGCTGCGCCTCCACGGCCGGTTCGGCCTCGGGGACGGACGCGGGCTCGACGACCGGGGCCTCGACCGCCGGCGTCTCGACGACGGGTGTCTCGGCCACGGCCACCGCGGCTTCAGCCGCAACGGCCTCGGACACGACGGCGCGGGTACGGCGCCGGCGGCGCGGGGTGCGCGGCTCGGACGTGTCGTCACCGGCCGTCTCCGCGGCGGGAGCCGGCACGGTGACGGCGCCCTCGTCGGGGGTGCTGCCGCCCCGCGTACGACGACGCTGACGCGGCGTGCGCGGCGGGCGCTCCTCGCGAGGAGCCGGGGCGGAGGCGGCGGGCGCCGACCTGCGGCCACGGCCGCCGGTCTCGCCGAGGTCCTCGAGCTCCTCCGCCCGCAGACCGGCACGGGTCCGCTCGGTGCGCGGCAGGACACCCTTGGTGCCGGCCGGGATGCTGAGCTCCTCGTACAGGTGCGGGGACGTGGAGTACGTCTCGGGCGGGTCCGGGAACTTCAGGTCCAGGGCCTTGTTGATGAGCTGCCAGCGCGGGATGTCGTCCCAGTCGACCAGCGTGATCGCGATGCCCTTGGCGCCCGCGCGGCCGGTACGGCCGATGCGGTGGAGGTACGTCTTCTCGTCCTCCGGCGACTGGTAGTTGATGACATGGGTCACACCCTCGACGTCGATGCCGCGCGCGGCGACATCGGTGCAGACGAGGACGTCCACCTTGCCGTTGCGGAACGCGCGCAGCGCCTGCTCACGGGCTCCCTGGCCGAGGTCTCCGTGGACCGCGCCGGACGCGAAACCGCGCTTCTCCAGCTGCTCCGCGATGTCGGCGGCCGTCCGCTTGGTACGGCAGAAGATCATCGCCAGCCCACGGCCCTCGGCCTGCAGGATGCGGGAGACCATCTCGGGCTTGTCCATGTTGTGCGCGCGGTAGACGTGCTGCGCGGTGTTCTTGACGGTCGTGCCCTCGTCGTCGGGCGACGTGGCGTTGATGTGCGTCGGCTGCGACATGTAGCGGCGCGCGAGGCTGATGACGGCGCCGGGCATGGTGGCCGAGAACAGCATCGTCTGGCGCTTCGGCGGCAGCATGGTGATGATGCGCTCGACGTCGGGCAGGAAGCCCAGGTCGAGCATCTCGTCGGCCTCGTCGAGGACGAGGACACGGATGTGCGAGAGATCGAGCTTGCGCTGGCCCGCCAGGTCGAGCAGCCGTCCCGGGGTGCCGACGACCACGTCGACGCCCTTCTTGAGGGCTTCGACCTGGGGCTCGTAGGCCCGGCCGCCGTAGATCGCGAGAACGCGGACGTTACGCACCTTGCCGGCGGTCAGCAGGTCGTTGGTGACCTGCTGGCACAGCTCACGGGTGGGGACGACGATCAGGGCCTGCGGCGCGTCCGTCAGCTTGTCGGGCGCGGCGCGGCCCGCCTCGACGTCTGCGGGGACGGTCACACGCTCCAGGAGCGGAAGGCCGAAGCCGAGCGTCTTGCCGGTGCCGGTCTTGGCCTGGCCGATGACGTCGGATCCGGAGAGCGCTACGGGGAGCGTCATCTCCTGGATCGGGAAGGGGGACATGATGCCGACCGCCTCGAGGGCTTCGGCCGTCTCGGTAAGGATGCCGAGGTCGCGGAACGTAGTCAGGGTGCTGCCTCTTCTGTGAGACGCGGCCCGAGGCGAACGCTGGGGGTCGTACCGTGCCGGGGTTGGTCATCCGGCCGTGGATGGGCCGGGTGGCGCGGGACCACTGCCGTCGCTCGAGCGCTCGTGCCGCTGAGGGGGCCCCTCATCTGCGGTCGTACGTGGTGTACGCCCCGCGTGGAGGGCTGTCGGGTCGGAGCCGATCGGGCCACCGACCGGGCATCCTCATTCAAGGTCGCGCTCCTGGCACAACAAAATGCTCAGTAAGCGCAATACCACTGTACCCCGGATTCGCGCATGTGTGTCGGGCGAATTCATCGGAACGGTGTGATGTCACCTGCTGACCAGGCCCTTCCGCCCCCGGCGGGGCGGGCTATTCTGCGCTTCATGGAGACGCCTGACAACGCCACTGAAGCATCCGACGAAGCGCCCGCCCCGACCGGAATCGCCGCCCAGGACTGGGGCACCGCCTCGGCCGACCCGCAGTACCGCGCCGCGGTCGTGGATCTGCTCGGCGCGCTCGCCTACGGGGAACTCGCGGCCTTCGAGCGGCTCGCCGAGGATGCCAAACTCGCGCCGACACTCGGCGACAAAGCGGCACTGGCAAAGATGGCGTCCGCCGAATTCCATCATTTCGAGCAGCTGACCGACCGGCTCACGGCCGTCGAGGAGTCGCCGACCGCGGCCATGGAACCGTTCGCGAAGGCGCTGGACGACTTCCACCGCCAGACGGCCCCCTCGGACTGGCTGGAAGGCCTGGTCAAGGCGTACGTCGGCGATTCGATCGCCAGTGACTTCTACCGGGAGATCGCGGCCCGCCTCGACAAGGACACCCGCGCCCTCGTCCTCTCCGTGCTCGACGACACGGGGCACGGGAACTTCGCGGTCGAGAAGGTCCGGGCCGCCATCGAGGCGGAGCCCCGGGTCGGCGGCAGGCTCGCCCTGTGGGCGCGCAGGCTGATGGGCGAGGCCCTCTCGCAGGCGCAGCGGGTGGTCGCTGACCGCGACGCCCTGTCCACGATGCTCGTGGGCGGCGTGGCGGACGGCTTCGACCTGGCCGAGGTCGGCCGGATGTTCTCCCGGATCACCGAGGCGCACACCAAGCGGATGGCCGCGCTCGGTCTCGCCGCCTGACGGGGTCGCTACTGGGCCGTGGCCGATCGCACCGGCCTGCTGCCGCGCGGGCGGATCAGCAGGGACAGGGTCACCGCCGCGACCAGCACGGCGCCGGTGGGCGTCGCCAGGACATGGCCGGAGCCCAGGGTCGAATGCGTCAGATACGCGCCGAACAGGGCGCCCAGTCCACCCGTGACGAACACCACGCGGGAGGCCGGGAGCCGGCCGGGCAGGGAGCGGAGAGCGACCCAGGACAGGGCGATTCCGAGCACGACGGAGCTGATGGGTTCCCAGAGCACAGAGGGGTCACCTCGCTTGATCTGCGCGACGGTCGGTCGGTCGTAGGCGGTCCTACCCGGGGCCCGTGGAATACAACCCTTCTCGGCTCCTGTGAACCCCACCGAGGGAAGAACCCGGAGTGGGTCCGGAGGAGAAAAGGTGGAGGCCCGGCGGACGATTCCGCCGGGCCTCCACCTCTGCTGCCGCGTCGCGCGGGCTACAGCGCCCCGAATCCCACCCGCCGGGTGCTGGGCTCGCCGATCTCCACGTACGCGATCCTGTCGGCCGGCACCAGGACCTTGCGGCCCTTGTCGTCCGTGAGGCTGAGCAGCTGCGCCTTGCCGTTGAGCGCCTCGCCGACCGCGCTCTCGACCTCTTCGGCGGAAAGTCCGCTCTCCAGAACGATCTCGCGGGGCGTGTGCTGTACCCCGATCTTGACCTCCACGGCTATGTCCCTCCGACGGTCCGTCTCTGCGCGGTGAACCGCGCCGTACGCAGCACACATTAGCCCGGTCAAGGGACGGACCACGGGTCGACCGGCAACGCCCGCAGCGAACAGACGCCCGTACTAGTGCTGATCGACGCCGTGCAGGGGGAATCCCGCGATGCCCCGCCAGGCGAGCGACGTGAGCAGCTGTACGGCGGTGTCCCGCGGAATGCCGGAGGGGCTGGACAGCCAGTAGCGCGCCACGACCTGGGAGACGCCGCCGAGGCCGACGGCGAGCAGCATCGATTCGTCCTTGGAGAGGCCCGTGTCACCGGCGATGACGTCGGAGATGGCCTCCGCGCACTGCAGCGAGACCCGGTCGACCCGCTCGCGGACCGCCGGCTCGTTGGTCAGGTCGGACTCGAAGACGAGACGGAAGGCGCCGCCCTCGTCCTCCACGTAGGCGAAGTAGGCGTCCATCGTCGCCTCGACGCGCAGCTTGTTGTCCGTGGTCGAGGCGAGTGCCGTACGGACCGCCTGCAGCAGTGACTCGCAGTGCTGGTCGAGTAGGGCGAGGTAGAGCTCCAGCTTGCCGGGGAAGTGCTGGTACAGCACCGGCTTGCTGACGCCGGCCCGCTCGGCGATGTCGTCCATGGCCGCGGCGTGGTAACCCTGGGCGACGAAGACCTCCTGCGCGGCGCCCAGCAGCTGGTTGCGTCGGGCACGGCGGGGAAGCCGGGTGCCCCGCGGGCGCGCCGCCTCTGTCTGCTCGATGGCTGTCACGCCGCCTCCCAAATTTCGTGGTCGAACACAGTCGTACGTGCACGCTGCGCCGTGGGGCCATCGTACTTTTGGGTAACCCGGGTGTGCGCGGCGCGGACGCAGAATTTCACGGACCGGACGACTGCGGTAGCCACAGGTACGCCGACCCATCCGCAAAGCGGTGCGTTCTACCGGTAATCATCCTCATCCTGGGTGACGACACGGGCCTGCTCCGCCGCATCCGCCTCGTTCGCGGTTTCGCGGTCGATGCCGGTGAGCGGTTCGTCGCGCTCCGGCCGGACGGCGGCCCGCTGTTCGGCGGTGTCGGCTTCGGGGGCCTCCGGGTCCGGTTCGTCCGGCTGCGGATCCTCGAAGGTTTCCGGGTCGCTCGGGTCGACCGTCATGGTGGCTCCCTTCCCTCCCTTGAAGCCTAGGAGCAACCTTCCGGGCGCGCTATGCGGCCTGTGACCGCGAACACACGAACCACCGCGTGATCGTCTCGTAACATTGGCGCATGTCTTCGACCGAGCTGCCCGGTATCCACGTCGCCGCTGCCGCGGTGGCACCCACGGTCGGTGCCGTCCGGGTCGCGGAGGGGGAGGAGCTCCGCTCCGTCGCCCTGCCCGGGCTCTCGCTGACCGTCCGCTCCCGCCCGGCGGAGGAGACTTCATCCGCTCCCGCCCTCTTCGTGCACGGCCTGGGCGGGTCCTCCCAGAACTGGTCGGCCCTGATGGCGCTGCTGGCGGAGCCGCTCGACAGCGAGGCGGTCGATCTGCCCGGCTTCGGGGACTCCCCGCCGCCGGACGACGGCAACTACTCCGTCACCGGACACGCGCGGGCGGTGATCCGGCTGCTGGACGCGGGCGGGCGTGGGCCCGTTCACCTTTTCGGTAACTCTTTGGGTGGCGCGGTTGCCACCCGGGTCGCGGCGGTCCGGCCCGACCTGGTGCGCACTCTGACGCTGATCTCCCCTGCCCTGCCCGAGATCCGGGTCCAGCGGCCCGCCGTGCCGACCGCCCTGCTCGCACTCCCGGGCGTCGCATCCCTGTTCGTCCGGCTCACCCGGGACTGGACCGCGGAACAGCGAACCCGTGGCGCCATGGCACTCTGTTACGGCGATCCGGCACGGATCTCCGACGAAGCCTTCCGCCACGCGGTGGCCGAGATGGAGCGCCGGCTGGAACTGCCGTACTTCTGGGACGCCATGACGCGCTCGGCACGGGGCATCGTCGACGCCTACACGCTGGGAGGGCAGCACGGGCTGTGGCGCCAGGCCGAGAGGGTGCTCGCACCGACCCTGCTGGTGTACGGCGGACGGGACCAGCTGGTCTCCTACCGGATGGCACGCAGGGCGTCCGCGGCCTTCCGCGACTCGCGCCTGCTGACACTGCCCGACGCAGGGCACGTGGCGATGATGGAGTATCCGGAGGCGGTCGCCCAGGCCTTCCGGGAACTGCTCGACGAACGCGGCGGGAGCTGATCCGGGGCGTGGGACGACACAGTCGAAAGGGCCCCGAGGCCACCCGGCGTGAAACCGGAACCTCCGCCGGTGCCGAGCGCGGCACCGGCCGGCGCGGGCGCGACCCCGCCACACCTCCGCCGCGGGACGGCCACGGCCCGTTCCGCGACGCTCCGCAGGTGCGCGGCGGACACCCCGAACAGCGGGAGCCGGGCGGCGGCTGGGGAACCGCGCCGCAGCCGCAGTTCGACCCCCGGCAGGATCCGGCGGCGCCGGGCGGCCAGGACGTCTTCCTCGCCAGGCAGGCCGCCATGGCGCGGCAGCAGGCCGCGCAGCAGGCCGCCGGGAGGCGCACGGCCGGGCCGCAGACCGGCAGTTCCGCGCTGATACCGGGCCCGCGCAGGGAGTTCCTGGAGGCGTTCGACACCACGCCTTCGCGTCCCGCACCGCCGGTTCCGTCCGAGGGCACGTCCCGGATCCCCACAGGGCCCGGCGGGCCCGGCGGACCTGATGGCGTCGATGACGGCGCGGACGGCCGGGGGGCGAAGGGCGGCAAGGGCCGTACGTTCACGGGGATCGCGGCTGCCGCCGTGACCACGGTGCTCGCGGTCGTGGTGGCCGGGCAGGTGGCGCAGGACCCCGGGAGCGTGGCGGACGGAACGCAGACGGCGGGTGCCGACCGGCAGGACTCCGCGGAGGCATCCGGCGCGGTGGACCAGCCGGCCCCCGAGGTGCACCGGCAGGAGGCCGAGCCCCTGACGTACGCGCAGAAGATGGCCACCGCCTTTCCGCTGGCGCCGGACCTGAAGGCGTCCGGGGCGTTCGAGGCGGTGGCGGGGCTGGCGAAGGCTCCGGGCAAGGGGACCAAGTACCGGTACAGGATCGACGTCGAGAAGGGCCTGGGTCTGGATGCCGGGCTGTTCGCCGACGCCGTGCAGAGGACGCTCAACGACGACCGCAGCTGGGCGCACAACGGCGCCATGACCTTCGAGCGGATCTCCTCCGGGGAACCCAGTTTCGTGATCACCCTCGCGAGTCCGGGCACCACGGCGGACTGGTGCGAGAAGTCGGGTCTGGACACCACCGAGGACAACGTCTCCTGCGACTCCGCCGCCACCGACCGCGTGATGATCAACGCCTACCGATGGGCACAGGGGGCCTCGACCTTCGGACCGGACAAGCTCCTGGCCTACCGTCAGATGCTGATCAACCACGAGGTCGGCCACCGGCTGGGGCACAACCATGTGAGCTGCCGCACCCCCGGCACCCTGGCGCCCGTGATGCAGCAGCAGACGAAGACCCTGGATCTGGACGGCATCAAGTGCCTCCCCAACCCCTGGGTGTATCCGGGAAGTTGAGCCGCCCGGATAGGCTGGTGTCCGCATGATGGGACAGGTGTCTCATCACGCGTTGACATCAGGCCACGGGGTCGTCCATATTTCTCCGCATGTCACGCAGCCCCGCATTCTCCGAGCGCGCCGCCCTTGAGCTGGCGCTCCTCGGCGTGGCCGGGCACTGCGTAGCCGACATTCTCTGTAGCTGACGCCTGCCCGAGCGCGCGTCGGCCCCGTGGTGAGCCCCTTCCAGGCTCCTGCCGTCCTTCATGAATGCCGCGCCCGGGCGTATTCCGTCCGCAGGCGCGGCATGTCGTCATCCGGTCCCCTTCCGCTCACGGAAACGGGTCTCGCTGTGCCTGCACGGGCGTTTCCGCTCCTCCCCGCCGCAGTACACCGAGAGGTCATCTTCCGATGAGTCAGCCGTCCCTCATATCGCGCCGTGTGGCAACCACAGCCGCCGTCAGCCTCGCCCTGGTCGCGGGTCTGGCGGCCTGCGCAGGGCCCCAGAACAACGACGACGCGGGGAGCGGTGACGGCTCCGGCCCCGGGGGCAAGCCGCAGAAGGGCGGCACCCTCACGGTCCTCAACAGCAATCCGCAGGAGGACTTCGACCCGGCACGGCTCTACACCTCCGGCGGGGGCAACGTGCCCTCCCTGGTCTTCCGTACGCTCACCACCCGCAACCGCGAGAACGGTGCGGCGGGTGCCGAGGTCGTCCCCGACCTGGCCACCGACCTGGGTACGCCCAGCAAGAACGCCACCGTCTGGACGTACACCCTCAAGGACGGGCTGAAGTACGAGGACGGCACCGCGATCACCAGCGCGGACATCAAGTACGGCATCGAGCGGTCCTTCGCCGCCGAACTCTCCGGCGGCGCGCCCTACCTGCGCGACTGGCTGATCGGCGGGGCCGACTACCAGGGCCCGTACAAGGACAAGAAGGGCCTCGACTCGATCGAGGTGCCGGACGGGAAGACCATCGTCTTCCATCTGAACAAGCCCGAGGGCGAGTTCCCGTTCCTCGCCACCCAGACCCAGACGACCCCGGTTCCGCAGGCCAAGGACACGGGCACCAAGTACGAGGAGCACCCCGTCTCCTCGGGGCCGTACAAGGTCGTCTCCAACGAGAACGACGGTGAGCGGCTCGTCCTGGAGCGCAACCCCCACTGGTCGGCGGCCACCGACGAGGAGCGCAAGGCCTACCCGGACAAGATCGACGTACGCTCCGGCCTCGACTCCGCCGTCATCAACCAGCGGCTCTCCGCCTCGCAGGGCGCCGACGCCGCCGCCGTCACCACCGACACCAACCTCGGGCCGGCCGAACTCGCCAAGGTCTCCGGCGACAAGAAGCTCGCCGCCCGCGTCGGGACCGGCCACTTCGGCTACACGAACTACATCGCCTTCAACCCGAAGGTGAAGCCGTTCGACGACCCGAAGGTGCGCCAGGCGATCGCCTACGCCGTCGACCGTTCCTCCGTGATCAACGCGGCCGGCGGCTCCTCGCTCGCCGAGCCCGCCACCACCTATCTGCCGAACCAGAAGTCCTTCGGCCACACCCCGTACGACCACTTCCCGGCGGGCGAGACCGGCAACGCCGCGAAGGCCAAGGAACTGCTGAAGGAGGCCGGTCACCCCAAGGGCCTGACCGTCACCCTCACGCACTCCAACGACAAGGACTTCGAGACCAGCCCGGAGATCGCCACGGCGCTCCAGGCCGCGCTGAAGAAGGCCGGCATCACCGTCGAGCTCAAGGGCCTGGAGAGCAACGACTACTCCGACACCATCCACAGCGCCTCCAAGGAGCCGGGCTTCTTCCTCGCCCACTGGGGTGCCGACTGGCCCTCCGGCGGCCCGTTCCTCGCGCCGATCTTCGACGGCCGCCAGATCGTGAAGGACGGAGCCAACTTCAACACCGGCTTCCTGAACGACGCGTCGGTCAACAAGGAGATCGACGAGATCAACAAGCTCACCGACCTGGACGCCGCCGCCCAGCGCTGGGGCGCGCTCGACAAGAAGATCGGCGAGCGGGCGCTGACCGTGCCGCTCTTCCACCCGGTCTACAAGCGGCTCTTCGGCCAGGACGTCAAGAACGTGGTCATCAGTGACTGGACCGGTGTTCTCGACATCTCGCAGACCGCGGTCAAGTAACCATGTCGGAAGCACTTCTGGTCCAGGAGGCGGGAGCGGCGCCGGTCGCCGCCCCCGCCTCCGGGGCCCGGCAGTTCTGGCGGCGGCTGCGCGCACAGCGCGCGGCCACCGCCGCGGCGGCCGTGGTCCTCCTGCTCTTCCTGACCGCGCTCGCCGCGCCGCTGCTCGCCGCGCTCGCGGGCCAGGACCCCGACACCTACCACCCCGCCCTCGTCGACTCGGCGGCCGGCGGGGTGCCCATCGGCTCCTTCGGCGGCATCAGCGCGGACCACTGGTTCGGCGTCGAACCGCAGACCGGCCGCGACCTCTTCGCCCGCGTCGTGTACGGGGCCCGGGTCTCGCTCGGCGTGGCCGTCGCGGCCACCGTCCTCCAGGTCACCATCGGTGTGATCGTGGGGCTGGCGGCGGCCCTCGGCAACCGCTGGGTCGACCAGGTCCTCAGCCGGATCACCGACATCAACGTCGCCCTGCCGCTCATGGTCATCGCCCTGGGCCTGCTCGCGATCGTGCCGGCGTCCTTCCCCCGGCCCGTCCTGATCGCGCTGGTCATCGGCGGCATCAACTGGGCGGGCACGTCGAAGATCGTGCGGGCCCAGGCACTCGCCCTGAAGTCCCTCGACTTCGTCTCCGCGGCCCGGCTCAGCGGACGCGGGCGGTGGAGCATCGCCCGGCGCGAACTGCTGCCCTCGCTCGCCGCGCCCGTCATCACGTACGCCGCGCTGCTCTTCCCCGTCAACATCACCGTCGAGGCGGCCCTGTCCTTCCTCGGCGTCGGCATCAAACCGCCCACACCGTCCTGGGGACAGATGCTCACCGAGGCCGACACCTGGTACCAGTCGGCCCCCACCTATCTCCTGCTGCCCGCAGGCCTGCTCTTCGCCACCGTGCTCGCCCTGACCGTCCTCGGCGAGGGCGTCCGTACGGCACTGGACCCACGGGCCGCCTCCCGGCTGCGGATCGGCACCGGACGCAAGGAGCGCGAGGAACGTACGAAGGAGCAGGCGTCGTGACCGGATTTCTGCTGCGGCGGCTCGGCGGCGCCGTCTTCGTGCTCCTCTCCCTGACCGTCGTCCTGTACGCGGTCTTCTACGTCGCCCCCGGTGACGTCGCCCAGATCGCCTGCGGGCCGCGCTGCTCACCCGCCCAGGTCGCCCAGGTGACCGAGCAGCTCAGGCTCGACGACCCCGTGTACACGCAGTACTGGCACTTCCTCCAGGGCATCGTCGCCGGACGGGACTTCTCCACCGGAACGGGCGTGGAGCACTGCTCCGCACCCTGCCTCGGGGTCTCGTACCAGAGCGATCAGCAGGTCATGCGGCTGATCCTGACCAAGCTGCCGGTCACCGGCTCGCTCGTCATCGGCGCCTTCGCCCTCTGGATCCTGCTCGGCGTCGGCACGGGAGTGCTGTCCGCCTGGCGGCGGGGCACAATCACCGAGCGGGTCCTGACCTGGCTGACCCTGGCCGGGACGGCGACGCCGGTCTTCATCATCGGACTGCTGCTCATCATCATCTTCTGCTCCACGCTGCAGTGGCTGCCGTCGCCGGCCTATGTGCCCTTCACCGAGAACCCCGAGCAGTGGGCCTGGGGGCTCCTGCTTCCCTGGGTGTCGCTGGCACTCATCGAGTCCGCCAAGTACGCGCGGCTGACCCGGAGTTCCATGCTGGAGACGCTCGCCGAGGACCATGTACGCACCTTCCGTGCCTATGGCGTCAGCGAGCGCGCCGTCATCGGGCGGCACGCGCTGCGAGGTGCGCTCGCCCCCGTGATCGCGCTCAGCGCGCTCGACTTCGGCAGCATGTTCGGCGGCGCGGTCCTGACCGAGTCGCTCTTCGGGATCCCGGGCATCGGGCGCGAACTGGTCCACGCCGTCAAGGTCGTCGACCTGCCCGTGGTCGTCGGCATGGTGCTGGTGACCGGCTTCTTCGTGGTGCTCGCCAATGCCGTCGCGGACATGCTGTACGCGCTGGCCGACCGACGGGTGGTCCTGTCATGACAACACCGCTGGTCCAGGTCGAGGACCTCACCGTCGACTTCGGTACCGTCCGCGCCGTGGACGGGCTCTCCTTCACCCTGGAGGCGGGCGCCGCCCTCGGCGTCGTCGGCGAATCCGGCTCCGGCAAGAGCGCGACCGCCTCCGCGCTGCTCGGGCTGCACCGGGGGACGGGGGCCCGGGTCACCGGGACCGTCCGGGTCGACGGTACGGACGTCGGCGCGGCGGACGAGGCGCAACTGCGCGCGCTACGGGGCGCGAAGGCCGCGATGGTCTTCCAGGACCCGCTCTCCTCGCTCGACCCGTACTACGCGGTCGGCGACCAGATCGCCGAGGTGTACCGGGTGCACAACTCCGTCTCCCGGCGGGCGGCACGGGCCCGGGCCGTCGAGGTCCTGGACCGGGTCGGAATCCCGGACGCGGCCCGCCGCGCCAGGTCCAGGCCCCACGAGTTCTCCGGAGGGATGCGGCAGCGGGCCCTCATCGCGATGGCCCTGGCCTGCGAACCCCGGCTGATCGTCGCGGACGAGCCGACCACCGCCCTCGACGTCACCGTGCAGGCCCAGATCCTGGACCTGCTGCACGACCTGCGCCGCGAGACGGGCACGGGGCTGCTGCTGGTCACCCACGACGTGGGCGTCGCCGCGGAGAGCGTGGACGACATCCTGGTGATGCGGCACGGCCGTGCGGTGGAGCGCGGTCCGGCCGCCGAGGTGCTGGGCGCGCCCCGGCAGCCGTACACCCGGGAGCTCCTGGCGTCGGTGCCCCGGATCGACGGGAAGCGGGTCGGTGTCCCCGGCCCGAGGACCGCGGCCGAGGACGCCGGACCGCTACTCGAAGCCGTCGGCCTCCGGCGTGAGTTCGGCAGGGGTGCGGGCCGTGTCACCGCTGTGGACGGCGTCTCGCTCACCGTCCACGCCGGCGAGACCCTCGGCATCGTGGGGGAGAGCGGCAGCGGCAAGACGACGCTCGGGCGCATGCTCGTGCGGCTGACCGATCCGACGTCGGGCCGGATCCGGTACGCGGGCAAGGAGATCGGCTCGCTGCCGGAGAAAGATCTCCGTCCGTTCCGCCGTGAGCTCCAGATGGTCTTCCAGGACCCCGTCGCCTCACTCAACCCGCGGCGATCGATCGGCGAGTCCGTGGCCGATCCGCTCCGCGCCGCGGGGGAGACCGACGAGACCCGGATCAGGGACCGCGTACGCGAACTGCTGGAGAGGGTCGGTCTCGACGCCGGCCGGTACGGCCGCTATCCGCACGAATTCAGCGGTGGGCAGCGCCAGCGGATCGGCATCGCGCGCGTGCTCGCGGCGGAGCCGAAGCTGATCGTGTGCGACGAGCCCGTCTCCGCGCTCGACGTCACCACCCAGGCCCAGGTGATCGCACTCCTCGCGGAGCTCCAGCACGAGCTCGGCATCGGACTCGTCTTCATCGCCCACGACCTGGCGGTCGTACGGCAGGTCAGCGACCGTGTGGCGGTGATGCGGCAGGGCAGGATCGTCGAACAGGGCGTCGTCGACGAGGTCTACGGATCACCGCAGGACCCGTACACGAAACAGCTCCTGGCAGCGGTTCCCGCACTCGACCCGGCACATGCCGCGGCACGCCGTGCACTCCGCTCGGAGTTGGCCGCAGCCTGACCCTGCGTCACCGAACTCCCGCTTATCGCAACGGAACGCGACTGGGGCGGGAAAGTTACGCCGGTTCACCCCTTTCGGTGGTGGGGCGGGCCCCCCGCCCGCGCCCCACCACTCGGTGCGCGAACGGTCGGCCCCCCGCGCGGGGGCGGGCCACCGCGGCGGCCCACACGCGCGGTGGGGGGGGGGGGCGGGG